>JABGVJ010000046.1 GCA_018646105.1 bacterium | reverse complement strand
TAAAAACGTGTACTTCCTGAGCTTGTTCAGGAGTTGCGACCTTTCCTGTTCCTATCGCCCAAATCGGCTCATAAGCAATAATAATTTCTTTACTCTGCTCTACAACCTCAGCCCCTAAATCTACCAATCCTTCGCTCAACTGTTGAGCAATCACATCAAAGGTACTATTCTGCTCCCGTTCTTCTAGCTTTTCTCCTACACACATAATCGGTATTAAATAATTTTCTAAAGCTACCTTGATTTTTTTATTAACAGTTTCGTTAATTTCACCAAAATACTGACGTCGCTCAGAGTGTCCAATAATCACATACTCACACCCCACAGATTTAAGCATCTCCGCCGAAATCTCCCCAGTATATGCCCCTTGTAGCTCAAAATACATATTTTGAGCCCCTAGCTCAATATTGGAGCCAACGACAATATTATGCGCTGCATCTAAATTTGTAAAAGGAGGACATAAAACCATATCTGCATTTTCATAGTTACCTATATACTTTACTAAACTTTCCACCAAAGCTACCGCATCTTCTCTGGCTTTATGCATCTTCCAGTTACCTGCAAAAATCTTTTTTCTCAATTCAGCTCTACCTTTTCTAGGTTGCCCACAACTTCAGGATCATACATTCTACCTGCATAATCTTTTAACTCTTTAATTGCCTCTTCTTTTTTCAAGACACTTTTACGCGATTTTCTAGAAACTATCATAGAATCATAAGCTTCCAAAACATGAATAATTCTTGCCCCTAAAGGAATCTCCGGCCCTTCTATACCATCAGGATAGCCAAAACCGTTATAATTTTCATGATGAAACTTTATCACGTCTTTTATTTGATCAAAACTCTTCAAATCCTGGATAAGTTCCAACCCTTTAGTTACATGCTTTTGGACTTCTTCGTATTCTTCTAAAGTCAATCTACCTGGTTTTTTGATAATATAATCAGGAATCAACAGATTACCAATATCATGTAAAACTGCAGCTGTTAAAATATCGGCTTTCTCTTTTTCCGAAACTTTATATTGTGTTAAAACTTTAGCAACCAAGTCTCTAACTCTTAAAGAATGCTTATAATCCTCTTCATCCTTATCCTTTAATTTATTTAACAAATCAGATATTCTTTCTTTGTCTGCCATTAACATCATCCTTTCTCTTAATTATTTACATTAAATATTATATAACTAAAATCATTACAAACATAGCTATAATACTTACCGCTCTAATCAAAATATTAATGCCCGGAGCTAGCATATCCTTGAAAGCATCTCCAAAATTCTCAGCATCTACAATATTTTTATAAGTCGGTGATTCTTTCCCCCCATAATTACCTTCATCAATATAATAACGCGTATTACTCAAAGAATCTCCAATACTTGTCCAATAATAAGCTTTACCTAAAGCAGCTATAAAAACCCCTAATACCAAACCTAACAACATTTCTTTGCCAAAAACATAACCCAATAAAATAGGAACCAGCACCATTACAATCGCTGGTATAATCAAACTATTCATCGCATTAATCGCCACAACCAAAGAAGCTTTCGTCACATCTGGACGCGCTTTGTCTTCATACAAATACGGAATCTCTTTAAACTGCCTAGCTACCTCTTCCATAGTTTTCAAAATAGTCTTTACTAAACCACTCAATAAAAATCCAGAAAATAAAAACACGACACAAAGACCTAATATAGCCCCCACAAAAAAACTACCACTTATATTCCCGGAAACTCCGGCCAACATAAAAAGTGCTAAACACATACTAAAGGTAATCATAAAAGATACGCCGGTTGCAAATCCATTACCTAAAGCAATCGTAGTTTTAGAAACCTGTACCGCCTTTTTGGTATTATTAATTACTGTTTCCGAAGCCTCCGCCAACATCGCTACTTTATTAGCCGTAGAAGCAAGCGGCGCAAACATATTAGCCACTACAATTCCACTAATCGCCGTCAACATACCAATAGCAGTTATGGCTAGTCCATAAAAATCAAATAAGGAAACTAAAACAGAAGCTAAAATTATCACCAACATATAAACTACAAAAATCACATTATTTTTCAAGCCTTTAGCAAAAACATTAAAAAGCGTAATCGCCGTACCATACTCTACCTGTGCCGCTATTTTTTTAACTGGTTTAAATTTAAAAGTAGTCAGATATTCCGATGTAAAACTAATCACTACCGCCCCAATCAAACCTACAATATAAGCCAAAAAATATCCGGCTTTATTGATTTCCAAAAACCGCATAATAAAATACGTGCCTACTCCACAAAAAACTACCATTACATAAATACCTTCTAAAAGAAAATTATGAAAGTTTCTTTTAATTCTCAGTAAACTAACTAAAAACACCACTAAATAGGCTAATAATCCCAATGAAACAATATAAAGAGGAAACTGTACCAACTTATCTGCAATATACAAATTTATAAAACCACTCTGCAACCACGCTCTGGAAAACAAAACACACACAATAATAGCAAACATAAAAGAACTCAAAATATCTGAGCTAAAACCTACAACTTTACCAATATACTCACCAATCATTTGTAATAAAGTAGCTGGGTTTCTTCTATCAAAGGCAGGTATTTGTTTCTCTATTTTTTCTATGTTATCTACCGTAATATCCGTAGCCGCTTTAAAAATACCACCGCCAATTCTCAAGAAAAAAGCCGTCACCATAATCCCCAGCCCATAACCAATCACACTATAAGCATCAAATAACAATGCATTTAAAACTAAACCCAAAAAAACCAAGCCCACAATTAAATAGCCTAAAATATTACTACATATATATATTCTCTTTACGCTATCCGCGGCAAATGATTTACTTTTATCCAGAATTTTTAGCAGCATTAAAGGTGCTAATTTTAAAACTAAAACAGAAGCAAAACACATTAATAAACCACCAGTCAAAAAAGAAAATAACTGTAACCAGTAATAATCCTTCTTATAAAAAAAAGAAAAAATTAACACAATAGCTATTAAATAACAAAAAACTTGTAAAACACTCCAAATAATTTTCTTGTTAAAAACGTTTAAACCTTCTTCGATTAATTTAGCAAGATCACTTTCTTTTTTCCCTGCATCTCCTTTTTCTTTCAAAACAAAAAAAGCTAATCCTCCTCCTACGATTAATAACAAAATAGCTACTGCCAAAGGGAATAGATAAATATCCATCAGTCACTTCCTTTCTTAAATTTTTTTTAAACTATTTATCTCTAATTTAAGAGACAATAAAAAACAAAAAAACAAACGTTAAAATAAAATAAATTATCTGCCCGAAAATATCTAAAGTCGTTGCAATAAATGGCGCTGACGCTACAGCTGGATCAACCGAAATCCTCTTTAAAAAAATAGGAAATGAAGTACCTATAAAAGCAGCTACAAAAATATTAAAAAACATACTAAGCGCCACAATACTGGAAAACAACAACGATTGTTTAGCTAAAAACAAATTAAACAAAAACAAAATCACCCCTACTATCACCCCTATACTTGTCCCTACCAACATTTCTTTATAAATATATTTCCAAGCTTTTTCGTCTTTTACCACGCCTGTAGACATACCTCTAACCATAATCGTCGCTGATTGATTTCCCACATTTCCACCTAACCCCATCAAAACCGGTATAAAACTCAAAGATAAAGACAAAGAAAAAAGCGTAGAATTAAAATGCTGCGAATATATATTAATAATATATACAGAAACCAAACCGCCCACAATTGTCAAAAGCAGCCAAGGCAATCGTGATTTTAAAGCATAAGAAACTTTACCAGAAATCAACTTTGATTCTTCCGCTTCTTCAGAAGTTCCCGAAAGTTTGTAAATATCTTCCGTTGCTTCCTTAACCACCAAATCCACAACATCGTCCGCCGTAATAATTCCTACTAAAACTTCTTGTCTATCCACAACTGGAAAAACAGCTAATGAATATTTCCTAAAACTTCTAACCACCTCATCCAAATCAGTATCTACATAAACTTTAATTTTATAATCATGCTTTATCTCTGCAACTTTTTTATCCACATCACTAAGTAATAAATCTCGCAAACTTGTATAACCAATTAATCTTCTATCTTCAGCTAATACAAATATATAAAAAGAGACTTCGGATTCAGGCGGGTCTTGTTTTTTAATAGAAGCTAAAGCTTCTTTAACCGTCAATCTTTCAGGAACCGCCAAAAACTCTGTAGTCATAACCGTTCCAGCAGAGTCTTCATTATAAGATAATAAACCTTTAATATCCCTAGCTTCTTTTACAGGTAAGGCCTCTATAATATGACCAACCTTTTCCTCATCTTCTTCAAATAGTTCTTCCAAAAGGTCTACGGCATCATCAGGCTCCATTTCCTTTATATAGTTTGCAGCTACATCTGTTTTAAAAAAGGAAATCAACTGAACTTGTTTCTCCAAGTCCATTTCCTCTAAAATTTCTACAGAAATTTCAGGTTTAATCTTTACAAAAAATTTATATTGTTTTTCAAAAGGAAGTTCTTCTAAAGCTTCTGCAATATCAGCCTCATGATACTTTTTTAAAAACAAAGCATATTGCTGAGCAGACCCTTTTTCAATCAATCTATCTAAAAGATTAACTAATCTTTTTCTATCTAAATGCTCCATATTTAGCTTAACCATACCTTAAATCTACCAAACTAAAGAATACGCGTCAATTTACATTTCCCCCCCCTTATTTTCTACCTGAGAAGAAGTATTTACAACTAAAAAATAAATTGATATTATTTATCTAAATGGACCGGGATGCTTGTTGAGAGTTTGCCCCCCCCAACTTCTCACAACAATATTTCGGTCCACCCTTTTTTCTCATCTGAAATCACAATCTCAATTCACAGCTTCATTTAAAAATTCAATCATCTCCATTAACCTACCATAATAAATTTTATTAAAATACATTAGCAAATACGTTTTTGCTAAATAACCATTATCATCCTCTTCAAAAGGCACTGTTTCACTTATTTCAATTTTTCCTTTTGTTAAAATATCTGCAAATTTACTATTTAAATCCTTTAGTATTGCAGCAGAAAGCTGTTTATTTAATCTTATTACAGTAAGATCTTTATAATATCTCAACGAATGATATACACTATAAAATTTTTCTATAGCTTGTGCTGCTTTTTCAGGATCCGTAAACTTCTTAAAAAGATTCAAGTCAGCTTTCGCTATATAACCCTTTTTCATCAATTGTGTTTTTACAAAATCCATACACACATCCCAATAATCATTCTGCACATCCGACAACAAAATAATCGGTCTAGGCTGGCCTTTACCTGTTTGTAATAATGTCAAACTTTCAAATCCCTCATCCAAAGTCCCAAAACCTCCTGGAAAAAGCACCGTAGCATCAGACTCTTTTACAAACATTAATTTTCTCACAAAAAAATATTTATAAGACAAAAACTTAGGATCCGAAACAATATATTTATTTGCTGCTTGCTCAAAAGGAAGCTTGATATTAATCCCAAAACTCCTATGAAACTGAGCCCCTTTATTTCCAGCCTCCATAATACCTCCACCAGCACCGGTAATTACCATAAACCCTCTTTTCGTAACAGCTCCCGCAAACTGTTCCGCAATCTGATAATCCACATCTTCCCGATCAGTTCTAGCTGATCCAAAAACACATATTTTTCTAGTGTCTCGATATTGTGAAAATAAATGAAAAGAATATTTTAATTCCTGCACCGCCGTGCTTGCCAATCTCAAATCCGCTACATTAGCTTTTTCCTCTCCCATTTTAAGTACATTCAAAAGTAATTCATATAAATAATGAGCCCTTTTACCTTCTGCCAAAGGATGTACCAACTCATATAATAATTTTTCTAATTCCTTAGTTGACATAGGCTATAACATCCATTTCCACATTCACATTTTTAGGTAAACGAGAAACCTCCACTATAGCTCTAGCCGGAAAAGGTTCTACAAAATTAGCTTTATATATAGCATCTACTTTAGGATAATCATCCATCGAAGTTATATAAATAGTTACTTTTAAAACTTTTTCTAAAGAAGACCCTGCTGTTTGCAAAATATTTTTCAAGTTACTAAAAATAATACGCGTTTCTTTCTCCACATCTCCTATTTCTAGCTTGTCCGTATCTGGATCAATCGAAATTTGACCTGAAACAAAAAGCAAGTCATTGTAAACTACCGCCTGACTATAGGCCCCTACTGGTTTCGGCGCTGTTGGGGTAAAAATAACTTTTTTATGCATATTCTTTTCTCCTTTTCAAATTTTATGTTTTTTTAAACTGATTAAATACACTCTCCTCTTTACAAGAGAAACTTTTTTATATACTTTATTCAATATCATATATCATTATACCTAAGATCTGATTAGCATAAAATATTAAAATTAAAAAAAAACATGCCTTATCAACAAAAAATAAATCTTTTAGACTTAGACAGCTCAAAACTAACTCAAAAAATTAGCGAGCTTGCTTTACCTGTTTTTACTACTAAACAAATTTACCAATGGATTTTTCAAAAACATGTTCTAGATTTCGATTTAATGACCAATATTTCCCAAAAAAACCGTCTTATACTAAAACAACATTTTCAAATCAATAATATCAAAGATCAAAAAAAAATCACGGATCAGGATAATACTCAAAAATACACTCTAACTTTAGAAGATAATCATAAAATAGAAATGGTCATTCTTCCGGAAAAAAAATATCACACTCTTTGCGTTTCTTCCCAATGTGGCTGTCCTTTAAATTGTCAGTATTGCGTAACTGGCTTAACAGGATTTCAACGTGATTTAAAAAGATCCGAAATATTACTTCAACTTTTATTAGCACTTCAAGACAATCAAAATATTAATCATATAGTTTTCATGGGCATGGGAGAACCGTTACTCAATGTTAACCAAGTTTTAAACGCCATCAAAGACATCACTAATCCTCAAAAATTTAATTTCAGTAAAAGAAAAATAACTGTTTCCACATCAGGCATCATTACCGGTATTCAAACCCTAATCCAAAAAAATATATCTTTAAACCTAGCTATATCTATCGGACACCCTGTGGCTGAAAAAAGAAGATTCATCATGCCCGTTGAAAAAAATAATCCCCTAAAAAAAATCATTCCTTTATTAAAGGAATATTTAAAAATTCATAATCGTAAACTAACCTTGGAATATACGCTTTTAAAAGGATTTAACGATCAGGAAACAACTATCTCAGAACTAGTCAATATCGCTAAATTCTTATCAGCCAAAATAAACCTAATCAACTTAAACCCGCACCCGCTCATCAAATACCAACCAATCAGTGGTCCTGAAATAATAAAAATAAAAAAATATATTGAAAATCAAAGAGTATCTGTAACTATTCGTTACAAAAAAGGACACAAAATCAATGCTGGCTGCGGTCAACTAGCTACTTCAAAAGATCGTTAACCTTAGCCGCATATTCATCTGTATTAGCCAACATTACCGCTAATTTCAAACGCGTCACAACCTCGTCATCAGCATACACAGATAAATTATTCATTTTAAAACCAGCTTTATTTAAAATAGTTTTCAATTCGCCTGCCTTGACCACTTCATATGGACGAAACTTGTTTTTCTCATCCGGCAACATAATTCCTTTTTCAACCATCTCTACCGCATATTTAGTTGAAACATTATTTGCTAATAAATCCTTGAAATCTTTAGTGACAATCAAAGGCAATTTCATATTTTTTAATCTAACGATCAACTTGGCAATATCAATCCTTTTCAAAACATATTCAGGATTATACAAAGTATTAGAAACGCCTTCTAAAACACCTAACGTCGCCAACGCTTCTGCTTCTAACTTACCATAGGTACCTGGTATCAAATCTGTATAAGTTTTTAATTTCAATACTCTAGCTTTATAATTTAAAACTGTATTATTCAAAGTATAAACCTTAAAATTAAGTAAATTCTTACCTAATTTTAATTTATATGGCAAAGAAAACGCATAATTTTTATCCCATTTTACAAATTCATTATCTATCTTTAAAGCCTTTACCGAGCTCGAAACATTACCTAAAATCGTTAAATGATTTTTATACTGAATAGATTTATCTTTAGGATTCTCTAGCTGTAAGAAAAAAGACTTTTCAATTGGACCAGCTTCATTTCCCGCTTTATCGCGTACCGTAACCTCTAATAATGCTTTATGCTCATTTATAAAACTATCATTCTTCATAAAATCAGGCAGATCAACAAATGCTTCCCATTTCAAATCTGAAACCGGCAAAAACGCACATTGTTTATCATTAAAACCCGCCTTAATCTCAGCCAGTTTTTCTGAAGCAGTCATAACAAACTTTAATTTCTGGCCTCCTTCTACCAATAAAACTTTGATATCAACAGTAGGCACTTGATTATCCGAAAAAACTACCAGCTCCTTAGATTTAAAAGAGACTTCTTTTTCTATACCATTAGCTTGAATATATATTTTGTTTTCACCCTCTACTAAAGGAAATTTCTCCACAGTCCAATAACCATATTTATCTGCCTCAATTGTTTTATATAATTGTTTATTATTAAAAATTAAAATCTTTGCCTTCTTTGCCGCCACTCCCCTCATATTCAGAACCTCATCTTTAGTCAAAAATCCTACTAACGGATACAAAATTTTAGGAGTTAAAGATCTATCTTCGCCTAATATCGAAAACGTAAGTAAATGTGTAGGCAAACTATCCATTGGCGCAGTATTAAATGTATAATTATAATCTACCTGCATCGAATAATCCTGCATATTAAATCCCATAATATTATCAAATCTAATACCTGTACCTACATTCAACCGTTTAGTATCTGTAGAAGTCCTCAAATACAAATTAGCCGGAAACTTATATTCTGCGCCTAAAGAAAACCCATGAAAAACATTATTGAACAAAGGCAAACTATACCCATCTACACTGTTTTGAAAAAACACAGAAAAAGTATCTTCCAGCATATCCGCTTTCATACCAAAAAAATATTTTCGGGCAAAATTATCATTTTTAATAATACCGACCCCATTCCAATTTTGCATATAAGATAAAAGATCTACTATCGCAACCCCTACATGTAACTTCTCAACTGTATTGTTTTTAAAAGACATACTCATCAAAGCCCCAATATCCCAGCCAACCCCGTAACGCAAATAATCCCCTACTTTTTGTTGATATAATTTCAAATTACTACCAACCGAAACTTTATCAATATTATCCATAAAATCTAATTGATAAAAAGTCTTAGCTAAACTTCCTTTTAATACATTAAACCCAGCTGAATATGTATCCTTCAACCTAATCCTAGAATTCTCATAAACCGTTTCCGGAATATCATAAAGCATGTCACTACCATAAGAAACACCTAAATTCATATCAAAAAAAGGCATACAAAAATTAATTTGATTATAAACAAAATTCCCAAAAATATTCTGGTATGAATAAGCTAATTGCATTTCCTCTATCTCGCCTAAAACTGCCGGGTTCACAAAAGAAGCATTTAGATCTCCGGCCAACGTCGGTACCGTACCACCTAGAGAAGCAGACCTTGCGCCAATCATCTGTAATTGAGAGTTATATTGCGTTGTAGCGAATATACCACTTACCAAAAACATTGAAATATAAACAAACAAAAATAACTTATTTTTCATAAAATCCCTTATATCCTAATAAACCGCAAATTTAGTCGTGGTTCTACTTGTATTCTCAGTATAATCTTCCACTATAATCACTGCAAAATAAGTACCAGAAGAAAAAGTAATGTTTTCATTGCTAATCAACTGATAACCAATACTTGTAAAAGTTGCCGTATACTGTTTATGCCAAACCCGTACTCCTAAAGAATTAAAAATATAAATATCCACATATTTAGCCGGCTGCGTAATCGCAAATCCCATTTTAAAATCATTATTATTAGGATTATAAGGACTTGGATACATCAAAAAATCACTAACCGCTATCACACTTGAAATTTGCAACTGAATATTAGCTAAAGGTAATTCATTCTCTTCTAAATCTTTAACATACACATATAAAGAACCAGCATCACTACCAATATTACTTATTTCCAAATAGCCATCATCACGATTAAAAGTATAAGTTACCGTATTCGCCGTAGGCAAATCCGTCACACTGGAAACTGACAAAGAAGACAACTCTGTTTCCGAAACAAAATAAGTTTTTAAACTTCCTTCATCCAAAGAATTACCATCATCCGCAAAATAAACCCTTACTGTACTATTAGCAGCTATCGCATCTTTACTTTGTACCGTTTTCCAAGTACTGCCAACTTTAACTTTAATACTTTCAATATAAGCTGGCACTTTCCAGGTATAATCTTCCAAATTTGATTGGACCGTCATCTGTACAGAAGAATCCGCGGCCAACTGCCACGCATCTGATCCCTGATACCTTGTCAAAACAGCCGAATTACTCGTAAAAACTGTGTAAGCAGCATAAGCATCAAGATAAATCGATCCTTCAGATACAACGTTCACCGGATCCACTGTATAAGTAAACGTCTGATTTGCACCAGCCGCAATTGTAGCCGGATAAGTATCTGCAGCCGTTACAGTATACTCATAGGAAATATCTCGCCCACCAATAGAACCAAAATAAAATTTAGGTGCTAGATCAGTTAACACAACCGATCCTGTAGAAGTATTTTCCACCTTAACAGAAACCTCAAAAGCATCAGAAATATTGGAAAGACTCGTCACCGATGTCTCTACTGATTCAAGATTTAAATATTTAGTATTAACTTTTATCGATGACGGTACTTTAGGCGTTGGTAAAACACCACCAAAAACCAGTACCGACTCACTACCGGAAGTAATATCATTCAACTGACAAGCTACATTAGCCGAAGCCGCTACCGTGGCTACCTGTCCCAAATCATAATAAACTAAAAATTCTTTATCTCCTTGACCAACCGTAAATTCCGGAATATTACTAGCGCTTCTACTCGTAAAACTAGTCGTCGAAGTATATAATTTATCATTAACATCCAAAGCTCTGCTGGAATTAACATCTTCAAATATCCAGATTTTAGAAACCCCTGTTCCATTATCCATAAAAGAAGCCTGATTATTAGCTATATTAAAAACCACATTTCCTACATCCGCTTCTGACTTGATCTTTAAATACAGCATCGGAATTTTTATCTGTCCCTGAACACTTTCTGTCGGCGAAATATCCGCAACCTCCAAAAGTGATAAGCTAGTATCAGCTACAGATGCCTGAACATTAGCAGATGCAGGTAATGTCCCTCTTAAATCTACTGATTTATCAGTACCTGACACATTCGCCGTACTTTCCGCCGCATATAATTCAGAATTAATATAAGTAGTCACCACATTACTAGACGCATCATTTGCTCCCTGTACATTTTCACCCAAATCATAAAGCACAAAAAACATCTGACTATTATCTGTCGTGGTACTAGACGTGGCTAACAAATAACCAGAGGTCAAACTAATTGGTGCCAAGCTTTCCGTTTGTCCGGAATACCCCATAGACACAGTCTCCAACAACGTATCTTCAGTACTATAATATACCCCGTCATCATTAGTATCTTCATAAAGTTTAAGAGACGTAACACCATTGGTTTGACTACTATTAGTAATAAAAGGCACTGTACCGGTATTCTGAATCGTAATCTCATTCACCGTTACCGCCATATTTTCACCTTTTAACTTAAACTTTAACATTGGTACTTCATTACCAGGACCAAAATCATTATCAGGTACCAAACTACCTATATCACTATAAGTAAACCCACCCACCGTAAATTCTACAGGCGAAGATGGTTGAGAACTCGTAACCGATGCTGCCAACCCTGAAGTCCCGCCAGCTGCCGAAATAGCTGTAATCTGACCTTTTACTGTGTCTGTTTGCGTTAAAGGAATATCCTCCCCAATATCGTAAACTATATATAAATTAACCGTCGTATCCTGGACTAAATCCAAAGCCTGTTCAAAAGTAAAAGACGCATTATAAGCCGAGGCAAAATTTGGCGCCGTATCTGCGCTAACCCGCTCTTTCAAAGTACCCAAAGTATCAGAATCAAAATCTAAAACTCCATCATATTGATATATTCTTACCCCTACTACACCCGCCTCACTACTTGAATTAGTCACAAAATTACCATTTGGATCATTAATAGTTAAAGCTAAGTTATCCATATCTTCACCCTTAGCCATTAACTGTACTTTGAGCATATTTACTTTTTCATAGTCACTTAATCCAGGCACAATTAAAGTAGACGACAAATCAGTGGTACTTAAAACACTGATCCCGGAAATCGTGATCGTTTGAGCATCTTTCGCCACCGCACTACCATTTACTGCGGTTAAATCCACTTTAGCAGTCCGCGCTAAAATCACATCACTGTCCACATCATAGGTAATAAAATATCCTGTAGCCGTACTACTCAAAGTTTTATTAAAACTCAAAGTAGAAGTAGTCGCACTTGTTCCTGAAGAAGAAGAAAAAGATTCTGAGGATCGTAAAACATCATTACTATCAAAAGTACCTTCAGTACCAGCGGTTGTTGAATCCTCGTAAATAGAAACCTTACCAACCCCATTCCCAAACCCTACATTAACAGTCACTGCGTCATAAACATCACTAATCGCCACACTACTTAGAGCGTCACTAGCATCTGATTCTATAGAAAAATACATTACCGGTACCGTATTATTTCCCGGAGGAATATACGCTTTTTCTGCCCGCGGATCATTCACCGTAATCGTGGCATACAAATTAACGGAAAACAAAAAAACAACCATTAGCAAAGCCAATAGTTGCCATCGTAAAATTCTTTTCAATATTTTCTTTCTTTTAATCATATACTGCTAAATTCTACCACAAACAAAACAAAAAATATAAGTACTTTTTTTTTCTATCAAACCCCAAAATAGGCCTTAAACAAATCACGATTATAATTTACCACTAAATCTTCTGGGAATTTTTCTTCTGCTATTACCTTAACCGCTAAATCCACTTTACCTATATCCGTATAAATATGCGCATCCGAATTTACAATAACCGGGACTTGATATTTTTTAGCAGACTTCAAAATTGAACGCATATTTTCTAAACCAGACTTTCTTACCACAAAAGAACTATTATTAATCTCGATAATTTTTTGATAATGTTTACAAGCTTCCACAAATCTTTCGATTTCCATAACATAATCAGCATTATCCGCATGCCCTATAATTTTCACAAAATCATATTTCATAGTTTCTATATATAAATCCGTGGTCTCCCGAGCCGTTTTCTGGGACGTGATCGGCTTATGCATACTAGCAATCACATAATCAAGTCTTTGTAAAAGCTCAAATGATAAATCAAAAAAAGGGTCCCCTCCTAAAATATTAAGCTCTGCCCCTTTAAGAATTCTCACGCCCTCTAAATATTCAGGACAAAAAAACGCTAAAGCAGAAAAATTATTTTCAGGAAAAGCGCCACTCATTGCTGGTCCGTGATCCGAAACCCCTAAAATTTCTAACCCTTTTTCTTTAGCCGCCAGCGCATTTTCTTTTAAGGTACTAAAAGCATGCCCAGAAGCCAAAGTATGTGTATGTAAATCCGCAAATATTTTCATGCTAGCTCTTTCATTACCTCTGCCGATACATCATAATTCCCAAAAACTTCTTGCACATCATCATCATCTTCCAATTTCTCTATTAAATTAAATATTTTTCGCGCCTTTTCCGCATCTAAACTTATCTCATTTTGCGCAATCATTTCCAAAGAAGCTTCCGCATATTTTAAATCTTTTTCATCAAAAACTTTTTTAATTTGCTCAAAATCAGCTGATTCAGTTTTAACTTCAATACTACCATCTTCATTAATATCTATATCTTCAGCGCCTGCTTCTGTCGCTATTTCCATAATTAGGTCTTCCGATGCTCCCGATTCAAAAACAATTAGGCCTTTTTTCTCAAACAAATAAGAAACCGCACCTTTAGTAGCCAAACTACCCCCAGCCTTTGCTAGAATATTTTTAATGTTCGGTAAAGTACGATTTTTGTTATCAGTTACCACTTCAATTAAAAGAGCGACACCATATAGAGCATACGCTTCATATGTAATTTCTTCTAAATCAGCCCCTTCTCCGCCTGCTGCTACTTTTTGAATAGCGCGTTTAATATTATCATTCGGCATATTAGCTTCTTTTGCTTTTTGCACCGCCAACCTTAACCTGGCATTATTATCAGGATCAGGATCCCCGGATTTTGCCGCTATCATAATCTCACGCACTAATTTAGAAAATACTTTACCTCTTTGCTGATCCGTTTTAGCTTTTTTATGTTTGATAGTAGACCATTTACTATGTCCTGACATCTAAAAATCGCCTCTCTTTCTTTTATCAAATAATAACTAATTAAGCTCAAATTTACAATATAACTTCCGCTATTTCATCCAATACCTCATAAATCTCTTCCAAATTCGCCACCTGCACCAAACGCAGCCGATAACTTTTTGCATTAGGTATATTCTTCACATAGGCTAAAAGCAATTTACGAATATGATGACTCCCATATTTTTCTCCCCTAAGCTCCAATAACATTTGGGCATGTTTTTTGATCATAGGTATCTTTTCTTCAAAAGTCTGTGGTTGCTGCTTTTCTGGTAAAAATACCCAGGGATTTCCGATACTCGCCTGCCCTATCAAAAAACCATCCAAATCCCCTAACTTCTTCATACCATCTTCAAGGGAAACAATCCCGCCATTCCCCAACACCGGAATTTTCAAATGTTTTTTTAATTCATAAACCGGTTCCCAATGCGCAGGTACTTTATAGGGTTCTTTAAATGTACGTGCATGTACACAGATCATATCTGCCCCCGCCTGCTCTGCCCCCAAAGCAAATTCTAATAAATCATGCGCATCATTTAACCCCAACCTAGTTTTTACAGAAACCGGCAAGCCCACGTTTTTGGCTACCGCTTCAATCAATTTAAACGCTAAATCTGGTTTCTTACGCAAAGCCACACCTTGCTCAGATTTCACTACTTTTTTAGATGGACACCCCATATTCAGGTCAATACCATCAAACCCCATTTCCTCACAAAGCTGCGCTGCCTTGATAAAACTATCTGTATCTTTACCAAAAATCTGCGCTATAATCGGTTTTTCTTTTCGCTCAAAATAAAGTTTTTCTTTTAATTTTTTTGCACCATATTTTAGTCCAATAGCCGCAGTAAACTCTGTATACGTCACGATCTCCGGGTTAAGATCTTTACATATACGACGATACGCACTATCTGTATACCCGTCCATCGGCGCCAACCCTATAATCGGTTTTTTAATTTTCTGCCAAAAATCTTTACTCATTAGTTACTCCCTCATTCAATCATTAAAATTTTGGATGGGATAGCCCTTAATTTTCTCGTAAATTTATACTACTATATAAAAGACCAAAAATAAATTAAAAGGAAAATTAATGACTGAAACTTTTTTAAACTCACCAACCTTTATTTGGCTCATTGTGCCTATACTCATTTTTATCGCACGTATTATCAATGTTTCTTTAGGTACATTAAGAATTATGTTTATCTCTAGCGGCCAAAAAAAAATAGCGGCCACCATAGGTTTTTTCGAGATGCTTATTTGGATTATTACAGTCGGCCAAATAATGCAAAACTTAACAAATGTTTTGTGTTATATCGCTTTTGCCGCAGGATTTCCTTTTGGCAATATTATAGGTATGAAAATAGAACAAAAACTAGCCATTGGTTCTACGATCATCCAATTGATCACCCAAAAAGACGCCACCAAACTCACTAGCACTTTAAAAACCCTAAATTACGGTATCACCACTATAGATGCTCAAGGCACCCAGGGTGCAGTTAAACTAATTTATATTATTATCAAACGTACAGACATTCAAAAAGTCACCAAAATTATTCATCAATTTAATCCCAAAGCTTTTTATACCATAGAAGAAGTCAAACATATCAACGAAGGCATCTTTCCTACTCCCAAAAGTTTTTATTCCAGGTTTGTCTAAGAAATAAACTATGAGTTACAAACTTAGTATCCAAAAAATATTTTCTTTGATAACCAAAACAGCTAGTTCTATTCAAAAATTCTCAACTAGCGTTATACATCACCGCAATTGGATTTACGATTTAAAAAAGCCGTCGCAGTGTATTTCTATACATAAGAAAGGCTTTTTAAAAAAGCAAAGCGTCAGAAATCCAATTGCGGTTGAGTATAAATACATCTCCACGTTTATTTTATCTAGTACCATCTTTACTGCTTTTGTCCTTACCAGTCTCTTCTTAATCCAGACCTCTAAAACTCAAACTCTCTTAACCTTAATCATTTTTCTGGATGTTATTTTATTTTTACTCACTATCATTAGTCTTAAAAATTTAGATAAAATCAAATTTCCCTTACTCAAATTCTTTTTTTTAATCTTTAATTTTCTATTACTAATAACCCTAATCTTAAGATTCTCTCTTCTAATTATTAAAGTATTTTATTAAGTTCCCCCTTGCCAATCCAACCACCTGACAGCAGGCCTCTTACCAAAATCCCGCGGCTGATGACGTACATAAAACCTCTGTTTAAGTACTATCTACAGATATATTAACTTCTATTAAGTTCTATTAAGTTCTTGTATCACGGCTATTATAAAATCCTCTTTCAATTTAAATTCCAGGTTTCCCTCAGCACTCAAATTCAGAGTATTAAATAAAGCATCTTCCATTACCTTTCTTTTCCAACCTTCAGCGGTCCTTATAGTACTCAATAACATGTTTTTACTCTCCTCCGTGCCTAACGTAACTAACCAATAAATTAAACCGCTTAGCGCTACCTTATCAGAATCCTCATCGTGGCTAATAACCGGGTAATCTTCTTCTTTACAAGCAAGCACTTTTCTTTGCATTTTAAACTCCTTCTTTTCAAACATATATTTTAGGCTACTATTAATTATCGTATCATTTATCAAAAAAAATTCACTTCCGCTTACTTCTTCCCCCCTGCACTACCCCATGCTTCTGAAAATATTGTTCTATACTATTTAGAGCATACCCTCTTTTTTCTGCCCAGTGAGGCGCTACCAATATATTTCCCGGCGCGTCCGCAGCCAAACGGTGGATCACAATTTTGGGATCCAGCCTGCTTACCACTTTCCCTATCAGTTCCGTATACTCATATAAAGCCATTAACTCAATTTCATCTTTCCGATACATCTGTTCAAAAACACTATTTTTAACAACATATAAATTATGAAACTTTATCCCATCCACTTGCAGTTCATTCATCTTGTCTACCGTAGCCAACATCATCTCCTCGGTCTCTCCAGGCAACCCCAAAATCAAATGCACGCATATTCGTAACCCTTTGGCTTTGGCCCTGAAATAGGCTTCTTCAAATGCCTGATAATCATGACCTCGCCCTATTTTCTGCAAAGTCAAATCATGACCTGACTCCAACCCCAATTCCAGCCAATGATACCTAGGCTTCATTATTCGTGCTAATAAATCCAAAACATCATCACCAAAACAATCTGGTCTAGTACATATATTAAACCCTACAATATCATCACCTTGCAAAGCTTCCTCATACACTTTTTCCAAATATTTTATATCACCATAGGTGGAAGTAAACGATTGAAAATAAACAATAAATTTATGGATATTATGCCGTTTAAACTTGGCCTTAGCTCTCTGGATTTGTTCTGTGATCGAAAGCTTTTTTTCCGCCTCGATATAATGAGCGCCTGTTTCCCCGCAATAAAAACAACCTTTGGTACCTTTAGTACCATCCCGATTCGGACAACTACATCCTGCATCCAGGGATATTTTGTAAACCCTATCCCCAAAATATTGCCTGATCTCATC
>JABGVJ010000001.1 GCA_018646105.1 bacterium | reverse complement strand
TCAAAACCTCTTTTGCTTCTTCTTTAATTATAGGAGTAAGAATTAAAATCGGACTTTTTATGTTGTTATTACGTAATTCAATGCCCTCACTTAATCTAGCCACGCCCAAATAATTAGCGCCACTTTTTACAGCTTGTTTTGCTATTTTTACTACTCCGTAACCATAACCATTGCCCTTAACAACAGCCATTAATTTTACTTTTTTATTTAGGTGTTGTTTAATACAAGCAATATTTTTCGCTAATTGTTTTAAATTTATTTCAGCAACTACAGAATTTTTAATCATTAATTTTTACCTTTACTCCGCCCCTTAATCAAATGGCAGTAAATTGATGAGGGGTATTATTTCAAATAATTTGATTGCTGTGCAGTCTGTGCATGCGGATATTTTTTTTCTCTATGTTGAAATCTTAAAATTTCCTCAAAGAATATCTTACCCTTTTCAAAATCCAGGGCATGTTTAATGGTTTCATTTTCCTTCCAAGCCAGAGGGCCTTTCATTACTGTAGGAATAAAGGGTAAAAGGCTTTCAGAAATGTATTCACTACTTCTATCCCATAAATATGTTGGTGTATGATCTACAGCATAATATGTGACGGATTTGTTAGCGCCTGTTTTAACTTTAAAAGAAGGGTTTTTAAATGAAGTTGGTTTTGCGAATGGGAAACCCATGGCTTCATCACAACTGATGTCTACTATTAGACAATTATTTTTTAATCTTTCTATTTCATTTTTTTTAACAAACATTTCCGGTTTGTCTGGATTTTGTAATATACCGTTTGCAATAAGATCCGCTTTGCTAATATCTTCGATAAAAGGATGAGAAGCGCCATCCGGACTAACAACCATCAGGCTACCATCAACATTGCATATTTGTTTATATTGAACCCTCTCAATTTTTTCAATAACGGTAGCTGCGGGACGATGTGTGTATACAGTAATATTAGAAAAGTCCCTTTCGTGTAAAGACGATGCTGCTCCTTTACTAACAGACCCATAACTTATTATTATTACGGTTTTATTTTTATGGCTATCCATGAAAGAGTCACGTTCCTGCTCGTGTTCTTTTGCTACTAATTCATAAGCATGTAAAACGCCACAATAGCCAGCCATCCAATTGTTTTTTTCAAGGGTATGTTTTCCTCTACCGGCGGAACTCCAGGCATACATATTTTCAAATGCAATAACTGAAAGCCTTTTATCAATAGCCATTTGAGTTACGGTTCTGTTTTGTACAAAATGAGGCCAACCCCAAACCATGGCGTTGTCTGGCATGTTTTCAAAATCTAGCTGCGTGACTTTTGGAAGTAAAAGAATTGTGTTTTTACTATGTAATAGTTCATTACGAGATTTAACTCCTTTAAATCCATATTCAGTAATTAATTGATTGTCAGATATACCCCAGCGAGTTGCGTATCCTTCCTCTAACCACATATGACTTCTGTATTCTATAGGAATAGTTTTAAAATGTTTGTGGTGAATTGGGACACGATGCTCATTTTCTTTATTTGAAGTACCAAAAATTGCCATATCCAATAATTTAACTGAACTATTTTTAGGCATTAATTTTTTAAAAGCCCGGGTTCAACCATCCACTCAAGTTCCCATTGGTCTTTTCCTGCATGGTTGAGACAAAGGATGCTTAATTCTTTAAAGGGGATAAGGGTGGGTAATTCTTTGTTAAATAAAAGAGAGCTGGCTAGTGTGCTGAGGTAGGGTAGGTGCCCGACAATCATTAGGTCTTTGGTTTCTAAATCAATATCATTTTTAATGGTTTCAATGTCATTGTTTGGTGCAAGATTGTTTTTTTGGATTTTTTCTTGCAAAGATTTTAGAGATAAGGCCATAATTTCTGTGGTTTGGATAGAGCGAGCTTTGTCACTATGCCAAATGCTGTGGACTTGTAAGTGTAAAGGTTTGATGAATTTAGCTATGAGCTTGGCCTCAGCAATGCCTCTTGAGCTGAGGGGTCTATTTAGTGCGTTTAAGGCGTTTCCATGACGGACAAGGTAGAGTTTCATATATAAATATTATAACATAGCGACTATGATGTTTTTGGTTCCTAAAATGTGGGAATTATTACGAAATTGGAACGAAACTATTGCTTTGTGCGGGATAGGTTCTTACAAATACGGCGAGAATAATTTAGTAAAGTTGTTTCTTAATTTAATTAAGGGTGAAAGTTTGGCTAATTCAGCTGTAGATACCAGGTGCGCGTTTGCTTTTTTTTGCTGAAAAATCTTTTGTAGTTTTGCATTAAAGTTTTGACTTAGACATTCTAGACTTATTTCAAAGTTCAGTCTAAAAGAGCGTTCATCCCAATTTGGGGAACCGATAAGTGACCAAATATTATCGACAAGAAATATTTTACTATGATCAAAGGGCGGCTGTGTTTTGTAAATTTTTAATCCGTGCGCTACTAATTTATGAAAATTAGCTTGCATGGCCCAGCTCATATAGAAAATATTGTTTTTTTGTGGAATAAGAACCTCTACTAAAACACCGCGTAAAGCCGCGGCTTGAAGAGCATTGCAAATAATATCATTAGGCAAAAAATAAGGAGTAATTATTTTAATGTTTTTTTTGGCCTGATTAATAGCGCCTAAAACAATCCATTGTAATTTATTGATGTCTATATCAGGGCCGTCAGAAATAACGCGAGTATAAATATTTGTCCGTGGCTTTTTAGAAGCGGCTTTCCATTTGGGTAAAGAAATTTTTTTGTTACTAGCAAACCACCAGTCTTCTTCAAAAACATGATTTATCTGATTTATGATGGGGCCGGTTATTTTGAAATGAATATCCTGAGTTGCTTTCGGAGGGGTGTTTTTAAGTAGATTGTCTTGGCGAATATTAATCCCGCCAATAAACCCGGTCTGACCGTCAACTAATAAAATTTTACGGTGGTTTCTCAAATTAAGAAAAGACATATTTTTAAAAATAGATGTTGGTAAAAAACGAGCTGTTTTAATGCCTTTTTTTTTCAGGTTTCTATCAATATTTTGACGGTTTCCCATATCGTCTATTAAAACTCTAACTTGCACGCCTCTGTTTTGAGCGGCGCTTAAGGCTTGAAGAAAAGCAAGGCCCGCGGCATCTTTGCTGAAAATATAAGTAGAAAAAGCCACGCTTTGCTGACTATTATGGATAGCCTTGAGCATTTCTGGATAAGCATTGTCCCCATTAAGAAGAGGGGTTATTTGAGTGTGGGGTATAAACTCCTGATGTGTGATTTTGTATCCAAGGATTAAGAGCTCTTGCATAATAGAGGTTATTTTAAGCGGAAGTTCAATTTTAATAGGGGCTTTAGCAAAAGCGGCGGTAACACGTGTTTCTCTTAGGTCACTTGCTTTGCGTTGAATACGATTTATACCAAAGAAAAAATAAGCAAGACTGCCTAGAAAAGGAGATAAAATAACAATACCTAACCATCCAATGGCAGCATTGTCTTGCTTTTTAGTCATAATGATATGGATACTTACTAAAAATGCAAGTACAAAGTGAGTTATTCCTAATATTGAGTATATAGACATATTATTAATCATACTTACTAAAATAAGGTATATACTTTATTTTAGTAAATTTACTTGATCAAGTAAATTTGCGGCTACATCAACACAAGTATGACATGACACCTTTCCTGTTTTACGAATTTCGCGACATTTACTTGAGCCGGCCTTTTTTTCAAATTTTGTTTTGAGTAATGGTTGTTGAGTCGTGTTTACTAAAGATAGTGCTGCATATAAGGCCCCACATATACCCCCTTCGGCGCGTCCGCCTCCATATCTCGCAAAAGACTGGATTTTTTGCTCTGCAATCTTGTAATTCACCTGTTGATATTTAAGCACGGCCTGACTACAATTGTAATTCTGTATTCCATGATAATAATCTGACGCCTTTTTTTTTATATTCAATAAACAACCCTTATCTCTAGTTCAATTTAATTTTCTGAGGCAAAAAACACTTTACATAAATAGCTCCTCGGATATAAATTTATTTTCAAATAAGACATCTGTTACGCTTGATTATACCATAAGGCTTATTTTAGCCCTTAGCTTTTTGAAGATACGGATACCTATAGGGAGGGGGAGTGCTGTTCGCACTGGTTTGCAATGCTGGTGACGGCCAATTGTTTATTGTTTTTCATTAAAACTAGCTTTTTCAACCTCTCGATTTTCGGTATTGGTGAATTTGGCATTGTTTTTTTTGATGTGGTGCATTAATATTGCAAAGAATCGTTTTACAATATTTTTTAGGAGGTTTGTTTGTGGGAAAAATAATTAATGTTTTTGGGGAATTAGTTTTTACAAAAAAGATAATGAAGGAAAAATTGAGTCAATCTACATATGAAAAGCTAATGAATACTATTCAAAATAATGATCCTCTTGATGAAAGTATTGCGGAGGATATTGCTCGCGCTATGAAAGACTGGGCTTTAGAAAAAGGGGCTACGCATTTTATGCATTGGTTTCAACCACAACGTGGGGGTACCGCGGAAAAACATGACGCGTTTATAGAGTATGATGAATACGGAGAAGTTATTGAGAAATTTTCAGCTAAACAATTAATTCAATCAGAGCCAGACGCTTCTTCTTTTCCATCTGGAGGAATTCGTTCTACGTTTGAAGCTCGAGGATATACGGCCTGGGATCCAAGCGCTCCTGTGTTTCTTTTAGAGGGTGGCGAGGGGAAAACATTAGTTGTGCCATCTGTGTTTTTATCTTGGACCGGTGAGGTATTGGATCAAAAAACGCCTATGCTAAGATCTATAAAAGTTTTAAATGAATCAGCGTTAAAATTACAACGATTGCTTGGTAATAGATTGGCCAAAAGAATAGTTGTAAATACAGGACCAGAACAAGAATATTTTTTGATTCCTAAAGCCCTTTATGAAAAAAGGCCGGATATTCAAACTTGTGGCCGAACAATTTTCGGGGCTTTACCTGCTAAAGGACAACAATTAGAAGATCATTATTTTGGCGCGATTCAGCCTAAAGTAATGGAATTTATGTGTGCGCTAGATACAGAGTTGTATCGACATGGAATTATGGCTAAAACCAAACATAATGAGGTTGCTCCAAATCAGTTTGAATTAGCCCCTCTTTATGAGGAAGTTAATTTGTCAGTTGATCATAATTTACAAACTATGGCTATTTTAAAAAAAGTAGCGCGGAAATTTGATTTTGTGGTTTTATTGCATGAAAAACCATTTGCCAATCTTAATGGGTCAGGTAAACATCTTAATTGGTCATTAGGGGACAATACGGGAACTAATTATTTAGAGCCTTCTAAATCGCCATTAAAAAACATTAATTTTTTAATGACAATCGCGGCTATTTTATTAGGGGTTAAAAAATATAATGGACTTTTAAGAGCGGTAGTTTCGGATGCTGGAAATGATTTGAGATTAGGTGGAAATGAGGCTCCGCCAGCGATTATGTCTATTTATTTTGGTAGTTATTTAAATAATTTGTTGGATCATATAGAGGGATTAAAGACAATTACTTCGGAAGAAATGAATTATATTAATTTGGATTTACAGAATTTACCTAAAGTATCTAAGGATAGTTCGGATAGAAATCGTACGTCACCATTAGCTTTTACAGGAAACAAATTTGAGTTTCGGGCAGTTGGTTCGACGCATAATTGTGCCGAAGCGGTAACAATTTTAAATCTTATAACGGCTTATGGCTATAAAACCATCTTAGATAAATTACAAAATATGGCCGGAGAAGATATTAAAGAAAATGCTATAAAATTGTTAAGATCTATTTTAAAAGAAACAAAAATAGTTAGATTTGAAGGCAATAACTATACGAAAGAATGGCTAAAAGAAGCTGGTAAAAGAGGCCTTTTTTTGGCGGACAATACCCCTAAGGCGCTACGTTATTATTTAAAGCCAGAAGTTATAAATCTATTTTTAGATTTTGGTATTTTGAGCAAAAGAGAACTAGAATCAAAGGTTCATATCCATCTTGAAGCCTATATAAATACTAAAGAAATCGAATTTAAAATAGCGATTGATATGGTAAAGACCATGGTTTTTCCAGCTATTATGAAGCAAATAGGTCTTTTGGGTAAAGCGGCCAGTGCTTTTGGGGACAAAAAAAATGTTTTATTTAAAGAAGACCTAGGTGAAATGGAAAAATTATATGTAGACATTAAATTTTTCACTACTAAGTTAAGTGTTTTTTTAGAAAGTATGAATAATGAAAAAGATATTTTAAAAAGGGCGGATGCTTTTGCTGATGATGGAATAAACATCTCAACAAAGTTAAGAGCTTTTGTAGACACAGCCGAAACATTGATAGCTGCAGAATATTGGCCTTTACCAAGATATAGAGAATTATTAAGAGAATTAAACTGATTGGGTTTATTTATTTAGGCCGCCCCAATCTGTGGTCCAATGAATCTAAAAAAGGAGCGATTAGATGGAGTTTAATTTAGCTGCTATAGCAAAATTGATTGACCATGCGGCTTTGCATCCTACTTTGACTGATAAACAGTTGCGTAAAGAATGTGAATTAGCAAAAGAAAAAAAAGTCGCTTCTATTTGTATTAAACCGTATGCGGTAGGGCTGGCAAAAGAAGTGTTGGAGAAGAGCGGCGTTGCGATAGGTACGGTTATTGGGTTTCCACAGGGAGGAAATGCGCTGGATGTAAAAGTGAAAGAAGCAGAGACCGCTTGTTTAGAAGGTGCGACGGAATTAGATATGGTGGTTAATATTGGTAAAGTTTTGACAGGCGATTGGGCGTATATTAATGATGAAATACGAACTTTAAGAAAGGTTGCGGACGACCATCAAGCGCTTTTAAAAATAATATTTGAGAATGATTATTTAGGAGAAGATAAATATAAGATTAAGCTTTGTGAACTATGTAATGTTAATAAAGTGGATTTTGCTAAAACTTCTACCGGATTTGGTTTTGTAAAACAGGATAATGGCACGTGTGTGGCTAAGGGCGCTTTGGACAAGGATTTGATTTTGATGCGTAAATATTGTGTGAAGCAAGTGCAGATAAAGGCTTCGGGAGGCATAAAATCTTTAAAAGACGTTTTGCGTGTAGTTGATTTGGGAGTAACCCGGATAGGGACATCGGCTACAGGTAAAATTTTGTCAGAAGCGACAGCTTTAGGATATTAAGATAGGTAAGGATTATTAGACAATCACTTTTAGAAATTGCTATAATATATACTCGAACCGAAATAAAAACTAAAAATCATAAAAAAACAGAAATCAGGAGTTGGAAATTATGAAACTTTCAAAAAAAATAACGCTTATGAGTATAATTTTGTTGGTGGCGGCCTCCATCGTTGTTTTGATTAAAATTCCTATTAATCTAGGGTTGGATTTACAAGGTGGTTCTAGACTTATTTTAGAAGCGCAGATAAAGAAAAATATGAATATAGAGGACGCGGTGGCTGGAACTTTGGGAGTTATAAGGTCTAGGATAGATAGTTTAGGGGTGGCGGAACCTATAATACAGAGAAAAGGTATTAAACAAATAATAGTAGAGCTTCCAGGCGTAAAAGAACCTAAACGAGCAATTAAACTGATTGGAGAGACCGCTCTTTTAGAATTTGTAGAAGCAGAATGGGCTCCTGCAGACGCGAGTATTTTAACTAAAGAAAAATTAGAAATTTTAGCAGGTAAAGAAGCGAGACTGGGTTACGTGGTTTCTAAAGATAAAGATGGGAATGTAGTTAGCGAAAGACCAATTATTTTGAAAAGAACAGCTTTAACCGGAGCTGATTTAAAAGGGGCGTCGCCAGGAACTGATAGTTATGGCCGTCCTTCGGTAAGCATTGAGTTTAACGCCCAAGGAACTAAAAAGTTTAGAGATGTGACAGCGAAATCTGTTGGTAAGCCAATAGCTATTTTGTTGGATGGGAAAGTTATTTCGGCGCCTAATGTAGAAGAATCTATTTCTGGTGGGCAGGCTCAGATTACGGGTAATTTTACGGCGTATGAAGTTCGGGATTTGGTGATTAAATTAAAAGCAGGTGCCTTGCCGGTACCGGTAAAGGTGATTTCAAATAAAATTATTGGACCGACTTTAGGTAAAGATTCAATAGAAAAAAGTAAAAAGGCGGGTCTTATAGGATTTGTTTTGGTTTGTTTGTTTATGATTTATTTTTATAAAAAACCAGGAATTGTGGCTAGTATAGCTTTAATAATTTATATGTTGTTTTCATTAGCGGTTTTGAAAATATTTAATGCGACTTTAACTTTACCAGGAATTGCTGGTTTGATTTTGACGCTGGGTATAGCGGTGGACGCTAATGTAATTATTTTTGAAAGGATAAAAGAAGAGGAGGCGCGTGGAGATACGTTGAAGTCTTCTATAGATAAAGGCTTTAAGATTGCTTTTAGAACTATTTTAGATGCTAATGTTACAACTCTTATGTCTGCGATTGTTTTGTTTTGGTTAGGGACAGGAACGATTAAAGGGTTTGCAGTTACTTTAAGTATTGGTATTTTGGTGAGTATGTTTACAGCTATTTTTGTAACGCATGTTTTATTAGATTTGGTTTCGGATTTCAAAATTTCAAAGAAAATTTAACGAGGTAAAAGATTATGATAAAAAAATATAAAATTGTTGAAAAGAAAAATTTTTGGTTTAGTATGTCCCTTTTGTTTATTTTAGTAGGATTGACGCTGATGAGTTATAGAGCATTAACGCAAAAGCCTATCCTTAATTTTGGTATTGATTTTACGGGCGGGACTTCGATTAGTTTGAAAATAGAAGCATTAAATAAAAACCTACTTCAATATAAAGATAAAGGGCAGACAGAAGATGAAGTTAAAATTGCGTTTATTGAAGATGTCCGAAACGTTTTAGGGGAAGTCGGTTTGGAAAAAAGTTATATACAAATCACTAAAGATAAAGAGGTTTTAATAAAAACGACAGAGTTAACAGATGATAAAAGAGTCGAGATTTTAGATTTGTTGGAAAATAAGTTTGGGGGACTGGAATTGCTAGAAGCAGATGTGGTTGGCCCTATTATAGGCGCGGAACTTAAAACCACGTCTTTATGGATTATTTTTGTAGTAATGGTGATGTTGCTTTTATATATTACTTGGAGATTTGAATTTGTTTTTGGTATTTCAGCTTTAATGGCTTTGCTGCATGATGCTTTAGTTATTGTTTGTTTTGCTGCGATTTTTAATGTGGAAATAAATGTTCCTTTTGTGGCGGCATTATTAACTGTTTTGGGGTATTCGATTAATGATACGATTGTGGTTTTTGATAGAATAAGAGAAAATTTGTTTTCAGCTAAAATGAAAAGTGATATTAAAAATATTATTAATGAATCTTTATCTCAAACTATGCGAAGAACGATACATACGTCTGTAACAACTTTATTGGTTGTTGGATGTTTGTTTCTTTTCGGAGGAGCAACAATTAAATCATTTACTTTAGTATTGCTTGTTGGTATTTTGTCTGGAACTTATTCTTCTTTATGTATAGCAAGTCCTATTTTGGCAATGGTTTCTGATAAAAAATAGAGCCTATCGCAATAAATTGTTTTGTAAAAGGTGGTTTTAAAACTTTAAAGCTATTTCCAAAGCATCTCTTGCCATTTTGCCAGTTACGATAGGTGTTGTTTTATTTTCAATACAATTGAGAAAATGGAGTATTTCGCTTTTTAAGGGTTCTGTTTTTTTGACTTCTATAGCTTTTTTTTCACTTGGATTAAATACAATGGTTTGTAAATTGTTTTGGTCTTTTGTTTCTGTATAATTGCTTTCATATAAATAAATTTCTTGTTTGATATAGTCTAGTTCAGCATACCCCTTACTGCCGGTGATGCAGAGAGTTCTTATTTTTAAAGGGGTGATCCAGTTTACTTCTACAAAACAGCTTTGTCCTGCATAATCAAGTAAAATATTGGCGCTATCGGCACGATCAGTAAGTAGGGTTTTTTCAAGAGTGCCATAAACTTGCTTGGGTTGCTTGTCTAATAAATATGAACAGATATCTATATCATGGACTGCTAAATCGATCATTACATTAGCGTCTTTTATTTGGTGAGGCATAGGGCTAAGCCGTCTGGTTTTGATAGTACTTATTTTTCCTAGAAGGTTTTGTTTTATTATTTCTTTTAACTTTAGGATAGCGGGATTAAACCTTTCAATATGTCCGACCGTTAAAATTAAATTTTGTTTTTTAGCAAGGTCAATTAGTTCGTCTGCTTTAGCGGGCGTATCGGCAATGGGTTTTTCAATTAAAACATGAAGGCCTTGTTGTATGACTTTTTTGGCGATTTCGTAATGAAATACGGTGGGAGCGGCAATGGTAACAGCATCTATTTTTTCTTTTTGGAACATTTCGTCAGGGTTAGTGTAAAATTGACAGTTGTATTTTTGGGCGAATTCTTGAGCTATTTGAGGGTTCGCGTCACAGACTGCAACAAGATTCACTTTTTCTATTTCAGAATAATTTCGGACATGGTGACGCCCCATATTTCCTAAACCAATAACCGCGACATTTAATTTTTTTGACATTTTAGATATCCTCTCAATATGTTTTTTTTAAGTATTTATTATAATGGGAACATAGGGAAGAGCACAATAGCGACGCTAGAAAAAAAATTGTTTTTATATGGTTGATAAGCTACAATTTCAGAAGTTATGAAAAAACTAAGATTAATTTATGCTAAATGGCAGGAATATAAGCAGAGTTTAAAAGCTAAGAATAAATATAAATATTATTTTGCGGCTTTTATTGAAGATATTACGGTAGCTTTTATTTTGGCTTTAATTGTAAAAACTTTTGCTTTTCAATCTTCAATGGTTTATTCGGGTTCGATGATTCCTACCATGAAAATCAATGATTTTTTGATTGTAAATAAGCTGGTTTATAAATTCAGAGAACCGGTAAGAGGTGAGATCGTGCTTTTCAAATCACCATATAAAGACAAAAAAGATTTTGTAAAAAGATTAGTTGGTTTAGCTGGCGATAAAATAGAAATAAAGCAAGGGATCGTTTATGTGAATGATGAACAGCTTGTTTTTCCAGGGATTGATATTCAGTCTGATTATAGTTTTTTTGCGCCGATTGAGGTGCCTAAAGATAGTTATTTTTTCTTGGGAGATAATAGAAAATATTCTGCAGATTCTAGATACTGGGGGTTTGTAAAAAGCAAAGATTTAGTTGGTAAAGCTTGGTTTACATTTTGGCCGCTGAGTCATATGCAAGTTTTGCGTTAAAGGGACCCGTTTAATTCATACATAATATTACCACATGCCAAAAAGCCCGCGTTTTCCGTGCGTAAAATACTGGGGCCGAGCGAAGCGGTACGGAAGTTTATTTTAAGCAAGTCCTCTATTTCAGCGGCTGAAATCCCTCCTTCTGGCCCTACAAATACAAGTATTTTATCGGATTTTTTCGCTGTATTTAATATTGTTTTTAAGCTATTTTGAGAAGAAGATGATTCTTCCCATAAAACTATTTTTAAGTTGTAGTCTTTATTTTTGGCATGGTCTAGAAATTCAGTGAAGGGCATAGGTGGTGAAAGGTTAGGTAGGTAGTATCTTTTGGATTGTTCACTGGATTCTTTGATTATTTTTTGCCATCTTTGAATTTTATGTTTGCTTTTTTCGGTTGTTATTTTAGGGATAGTACGAGAATTGATGACGGGGATGAAAGTGCTCACGCCTAGTTCGGTGCATTTTTTTAAAATATCAGTAAATTTTTCTTGTTTTGGTAAACATTGAGCTAGCGTGATTTGTGGCTGAGGCTGTTGGGGGAGGGCTTTTTGGGAAATCAAAGTAAAGGTTAGGACTGTTTTGTTTAAGGATAGAACTTTTATTAAAAGTAATTTTTGATCAATTACAAGTAATTCAATTTGCGTGGAAGGTTTTATACGTAATACATTAAGATGGTTGAAATCCTCTTTGGATAAAAGAAGTTTTTTGGACTGAAGATTATTTTTGTTAACGAAAATTCTGATCATAAAAATATTTTATAAGTGGTGGGCGGTATTGGGATCGAACCAATGACCCCGTGCTTGTAAGGCACGTGCTCTCCCAGCTGAGCTAACCGCCCCAGAGATTGCAAATAATATAGCATTATTTTTTTAGCCTGACCAGATATTGCGCGACAAACGGCCATTAACGTTTTGTTAAAAAGTATTTTAAAATACCTTCATGTAGCGATTTAGCTATTTTTTGTCTGAAATAATTTTGTTTTAAATAAGCTACTTCTTTAGGATTACTGATAAAGCCTGGTTCTATTAGAGCAGCGGGTATTTTGGAATGATTTAAAACATAAAGCATGGATTTTTTGAGTCCTATATTTTTAAAAGATAAGTCTTGTGCCATTTCTTTTTGGAGCACAGAAGCAAGTTTTTTGTCTTTACTTTTAAAATAATAAGTTTCTACGCCGTTAGCATAAGATTTGAAAAAAGAGTTTAAATGAATACTGATTAAAATGTGTGCTCTGGATTTATTAATGAGACGAACTCTTTTTTCTAAAGAAAGGGTCTGGTCATTTTTTCTAGTTAAAATTACTTTAGCTCCATCTTGTTCTAATATTTTTTTGAGTTTTAAGGCGATATCCAAACTTAGATTTTTTTCGTATATGTTATTTAACCCAATGGCTCCCGGATCTTTTCCGCCATGTCCGGGGTCTAAAATAATAATTTTATTTTTAAGAATCCCCCTTTGAGCTACAGGGGTTTTTTTGAGAATTTTTCTTTTGCCCGATAAAGGAAAAACCAATTTTAAGGTTTTGTCATCTATAAAAGAAGCTTGCATCCGAGTATGTTTTTTTAGATAAAAAACAAGGCGGGTAGATGGGGGGCTGATTGTATGTAAAGAGCTTTTTACTTTGGAATATATGGGGTTGAGAGGGATATAGCTTTCAAGGTTATTGTAGCTGTTTTTGATATCAATAACTAAGCGTGAGGGGTTGTTTAGATAAAATATTTTTTTATTGAAAGGAGCACTACCATAAATATAAACATTTAATTTGTTATCTTCAATTAATTCCTGAATGTCATTGATCATAGGGTAAAAAGTTACGTCAGCCCCATATTTGGTTGTTTTGACAGTTGAATAAAAAGAGTCTTGAATATTGATAGCTATTTCACTATTGTTTTTGTTTTGTTGAAAGTTTAGAGCATGTAAGAATTTGTTTTGCGTGGTATAGCTTTTTAAATTTTGATGAATGATAGAATTGGGGATTTTGAGAACTATTTTTTTGGAAAAATCATAAAGTTTTGGTTTTGAGGGTTGGATAGGATAATCAGAAAAAATTTTGAGTTTATATAGAGTGTTTTCTTTGATGATTTCTACTTTATTAATAGAAGGAAGCATAGAAATGATTCTTTGTTTAGCGTTCCAGGAAGGATAAAGATTGTATATTTCAAAGAAGAAAATTAAAGGAAAATAAGTTTTGTGATTTTTTTCGATAATAGGATTTGGTAAATATTGGGTTTTGGTAGAATTTTCTTTAATGATCGTGACTTTTCTGGAGTTTTTGGTAAAGATGGCTAAAATGTTTTTTTTGGAAATATAGATTTTATTTTTTTTATATTCAATTTTAAATCTTTCTTTTTTTAAAATATGCCCTAGGTCAGCTAAAAGCACGTTGTTTTGATAAAAGAATTTGCGCGCTAGGTTGTATTGATGATCATTGATAAATAAATAAATTGAGCGGTCGTTTTCTAAAAAAGGGATAAGTAAATTGTGGTCTATAGGAGGAGCGTCTTGATAAGAAGACAGGATAATGTTTTGCTGTTTAGATTTTAGTGGTTTAGAAATAGGAGAAGAAGCGGGCTGCTTTTTAGAGGATGGAGCGGATATATAAATATTTTTATTTTTGATTTTGGTTTTAAAGTCTAGATATTTAAAAAAGTCTAAAGGTACATATAGTCTATTTAAATGATAAAAAGAAGATTTTGAAAAGAAATTTTTAAGATTGTTGATCCAAAATTCATTGGAATGCGGGATAATGATACAGGTTGTATTTTGTTCTTTTAGAGTTAGTTTATAGTAATCATTTTTACGAAGATAGGTTAAGCTAGCTTTTAAGGTAGCGGTTAATTCTCTTAATGGAATAAAAATAGTTTGGTCTTTTTTTAAAAGAGGCGAATCTATATTTATTTTTTTGTTTTGATAATAAATATGGTAATTTGTTTCTTTTATTTCATTAGGATATATTTTTACTTCATAGAAAAAAAGAAAAGTAAAAATAAAAAGAATAAGATAGGGAATGCATTTTAACTTCATTTAATTTCAAATTTTTTTAGTTTTAGGCTTAAGATGTTTCAGGAGCTTTGGAATTAGATACGGAGGTATTTTCTTTTTTATCCTGGTGTTCTTCGGAATCATCATCATCATGATTTTGTGAATGGTTATTATTTTTGATGATTCTTTGCGCAACTATTTGGTTTTTATTTTTTTTGTACTCTGGAAAAATATTTGTAAAATAATTAATGTCTAAAAAAGTTTCTCCTAAATTACTAAAATATAGATAACGCCGCCAAATTTTATTAATAAATTTTGTGATAATTACATTATCGAAATCTTTGACTAGGCTAAGCATCATTTCTATTTTTTTGATACGGTTAAGAATAATGCTTTCTTTCATGGAGTTTTGTTTTACGAGGTATTCAATAGATTCATTATTGATATCTACTATTTGTTTCCCTTTAGCCAGAATATCTTGCTCTTCTATTCTAAGAGATGATGGTTCGAAAATAATAAAATTATAATAAGTAAGATTGCTGGCTGTTTTTTGTTCTGTGAACATAGTTTGTGCCTCCGTTTATTTTTTTATTGTACCTGTTATAAAAAACTGCTCTTTATAAATTATCGTTTTTTTTCATTAAAAATTGCAGTTAGGGCCGAAATTAATTTTAATATCGATAATGATCTGGTTTATACGGGCCCTCTATATTTATACCTAAGTACTTAGATTGTTTATGTGTTAGCTTTGTAAGATTAGAATTTGTTTTTTGAAGATGTAGTCTAGCTACTTCTTCGTCTAATTTTTTAGATAAACAATAAACACCTGTTTCATAATTATTTTGCCAAAGATCGAGCTGGGCTAATACTTGATTGGTAAAAGAATTACTCATTACAAACGAAGGGTGTCCTGTGGCGCAGCCTAAATTTACAAGACGCCCTTCAGCAAGCAGGATAATGGAATGATTATCTGGGAAAATATATTTATCTAACTGTGGTTTGATATTTGTTTTTTTAATGTTTGGCCAAGATTCTAGTTGGCTTACTTGGATTTCATTATCGAAATGTCCTATATTGCAAACAATAGCTTGATCTTTCATTTTTGACATGTGCTGAGCAGTGATAATGTCAGCGTTGCCAGTAGCGGTGACAAAGATATCGCCGTCAGTCAGATGGTTTTCTATGGTGTCTACTTGAAAACCTTCCATAGCGGCCTGAAGCGCGCAAATAGGGTCTATTTCTGTGATGATAACGCGGGCACCAAATCCTCGCATGGATTGGGCGCAGCCTTTACCTACGTCGCCATAACCGCAAACAATAACTTTTTTACCAGCTATCATTACATCGGTAGCTCTTTTGATGCCGTCGGCTAAAGATTCGCGACAACCATAGAGGTTGTCAAATTTAGATTTTGTAACGGAGTCATTAACATTGATGGCTGGGAAAAGAAGTTCGCCGGCTTCCATCATTTGGTATAAACGGTGTACGCCGGTGGTGGTTTCTTCGGAAACGCCTTTAACGTTTTGGGCGATTTTTTCCCATTTGGTAGGATTTTTAGCTAAAGATTTTTTGAGGGAGAGGTTAAGAGTTTTGAGGTCTTCGATATCCGTGGGTATATCAAGTACGGCGGGATTTTTTTTGGCTTCTGCGCCACGGTGTATCATGAGGGTCGCGTCGCCGCCGTCATCAACGATAAGATCAGGACCGGTGCCATCAGGAAAAGTTAAGGCTTGTTCTGTGCACCACCAGTACTCTTCTAGGGTTTCGCCTTTCCAGGCAAAGACGGGGACGCCATTTTTAACTATGGCGGCAGCTGCGTGGTCTTGGGTAGAGAAAATATTGCAAGAAGCCCAGCGTACATTTGCGCCAAGTTCAGTAAGTGTTTCGATGAGAATTGCTGTTTCAATGGTCATGTGTAAAGAGCCCATGATTTTGACATTTTTGAGTGGTTTTTGAGAACCATATTTTTTTCTTAAAGCCATTAAACCAGGCATTTCTTTTTCAGACATTTCGATGTTTTTGCGACCAGATTCGGCTAGCGAAATATTTTTGATTTTGTAGTCTAATGTTGAGGTTGTCATACGCTGCTCCTTGGGTAAGTTTTTTTTGTTGAAAGTTTACGTATTATAACATAGATTATTGATATATTGTATAATGAGAAAAAATGAAAAAATTTCAAAGAAAAAAAGAAGATTTTAGGTGTGAAGTTTGTGGAAAAGCAGTGGTTGGTAATGGGTATACAGACCATTGTCCAAAATGTTTATGGGGTAAACATGTGGATATTAACCCTGGTGATCGAGCCGCGGAATGTGGAGGGTTGATGGAGCCAGTAGGATTGGATCGGAAAAAAGGAGAATGGGTTATACGGTATAAATGCCAAAAATGCGGGTATTTGTATCGGGTGAGGGCGGCAGAAGACGATGATGTAGACGCGATTCATCGCGTCTCTATGTCATAGGAGTAGATAGGGTTTTATTTTTTTGAGGGTTTTGGGGCCGATGCCCTTGACGTTTGTGAGATCTTTGAGAGTTTCAAACCTTCCTTTTGTATTTCGATAATCAACAATTTTTTGAGCAGTAGAGGGACCAATGCCGGTGATAGTGGTTAAGTCTTTGGCAGAAGAGGTGTTGATATTTACCATCTGACCAATAGCCCGGGTTTTTGTGGTTTTGGTTTTGGTGGGTTTAGTTGCAGAGATGAGGATTTTTTTGCCGTCTTTTAGAATGGCTACTAAATTTATTTTATCCAGATTAGCGTTAGGGAGCGCGCCTCCTGCGATTTTGATAAGGTCTGCGGTTCTGGACCCTTTATTTATTTTATAAATACCAGGGTTTTGGACGAGTCCGGCAATATGTACCAAGATGGTTTCTTTGTGGGAAATAAACATATTTGGAGAAGCTGTTAGGTCGACACTTTTTTTTTCTTGTTCTACATACTCTGCAGAAAGTGGCTGGAAATGCGTGCGGTAAATAGTGACTAAAACGCCGATAAAGAGAATGCTGATAATGATAAAAATAGTTTTTTTGTGTTCAGAAGAAATCATGTTTTTGATAAATTGTTAAATAAGTTTCGGCCGTTAAATATTTGTTTATTTTTTGTTTGATAAATTTTGGTTTTGGTTTGAAATTCAGAAATAAAAAGACGATCTTTAAAAATATTTTAGTTAAAAAGAAGTTGGTATCGGTTTGGATAATATGGATATTTTCTTTTTTTAAGAAATATAAAAGAGTAAGAGGGTTTGTTTTTTTGAGAATGAAGGGATGGATATTTAAACCTTGATCTTGTAAGGCTATAAAATCTTCTTTTTTGGTTTGATAGTCTTTTTGATTTTTTAAAAGATAAACCACTTTAATCGTATTTTTTAAAAGATAATTTTTTTTTGTTTTTTCAGAAATAAAATAGTTACTGATAGATAGGTCGTTTTGAAGCTCTTGAAATTTTTTTATAAATAAGGAAGCAGAAAAAGGGGAGCGGATGATTTTAAAATAGTCGGATAAAGGACCTGTTTGAGAGATAGGGGCGTTTTTAGGAGCTATATAAATAATGGGTTTATCATTGTTTGAGGCAAGGCTTATGTAAGCGGGATCAGAGCTGATACAAAGATTGGCCTGATATATAACCGAAATGAGATCTGTGAGATTTAGTTGATTGATGAGGTTCAGAATGGATGTGCCATTAATACTTAAAAGAGATGATGATTTTGATAGAAATCCGCTTAAAATAAAGTTGTAATTTGGATTGCTTGTTAAATGCGAGATAGCGGCCGTTAGCTCTTTGGGAGAAGGGGTGTGTGGCGTAAAGATAAAAAGCAAGTTTGGCTTTTTCGGATCTAGATATTTATGAAAAAGCTCTTTTATTTTATGTTGACAAATAGGGTCTTCTTGAACTTGGGTGTTTATTTGAAAAGGTAGGTTGAAGACCGAAAAATAAGGTTTGTATTTAAGGATGTTATGGATAAAAAGGCTTTGATTAGTAGGAACGGTAAGATTAAATAGTAAGTTTGTCAAAATAGATTTAGGCCCTATTTTTAGAGGAATTTTGGTTAAAATAGGAATAAGATTGAGCTTTGTTTTTTTGTTTAAACTTAAAAAAAGATTGTAATGTTCTTTTTTTATTTTTTTTAAAATAGGATAAAAAAGTTCTTTTTTATAGATAAAAGTGTTTTTAGCAATTTTTTGAGAAATCAAAAATTCGGCGCCGATTTTATTGGTTAAGAAATGAAGCTCAGCTTTCGGATATTGTTCTTGGATACAGTTTAGCAAGGGGAGTGAAAAAACAATATTAGGTAAAGTATCTAAGTGTTGTACTAAAATTTTTATAGTTGTTGTTTTTTTCATGAGCTTAAAAATAGGATTACATCTTTAATTTACAATTGTTATAATAAAAGAGTTCCCTTTAGTATAAGGGTGGGTTATTTATTTAAATTTTAAACGAATTTTTGGTTTTAGGCTATCATTTTGACGCTAACTTAACTAGAAAAAAGGAGAAAAGATGATTTTATTTTATAAATGTATGGATAACCGGTATTTAGCGGTGCAGAGTGAGGCTAAAATTAATAAGGAAAACCTGAAGAAATTGGCATGGCTTTTTGGGGATGGAAAATGGTCGGAAGAGAAACGGCTAAAAGGTTTTTTTATAGGTCCGAGGCAGGAAATGGTGACGCCTTGGAGTACAAATGCGGTGGATATTACACGGAATATGGGAATTGAAGGAATTGAGAGGATAGAAGAGTTTTGGACGGCAAAAAAGAAAAACGTGGAACATGATCCTATGCTACAGAAGATTTATGAAGGATTGGATCAAGATATTTTTAAGGTAGAAAAAAAGCCCGAACCCATAATTTATATTAAGGATATTAAACAATATAATAAGCAAGAAGGGTTGGCTTTAAACAAAGATGAAATAGAATATTTAGAAGATGTAAGTAAAAAATTAAAGAGAAAATTGACAGATAGTGAGGTTTTTGGTTTTTCGCAAGTTAATTCGGAACATTGCAGGCATAAAATATTTAATGGAACATTTATTATTGATGGTAAAGAGAAAAAAGAGTCTTTATTTGATCTGATTAAAAAAACTACGAAATTGAACCATAATAGAGTTGTCTCTGCTTATAAAGATAATGCGGCAATTTTAGAAGGACCTATAGCAGAACAGTTTGCGCCGAAAACCCAAGAGAAGTCATCTTTTTTTGAAACCAAAAAAATTAAAACAGATATTACGTTGAAAGCGGAAACTCATAATTTTCCTACTACGGTAGAGCCTTTTTATGGGGCTTCAACTGGCGCGGGTGGAGAGATTAGAGACAGGATGGGGTGTGGAAAAGCGGGTACTTTTCTGGCAGGAACGGCCGTTTATATGACGTCGTATCCGCGGCTAGACGGTGGTCGGTCTTGGGAAGAGAATTTAGTCCCAAGAAAATGGTTGTATCAAAGTCCGGAAGAAATTTTGATTAAAGCTTCAAACGGGGCTAGTGATTTTGGAAATAAATTTGGACAACCTTTGATTTGCGGTAGTGTTTTGACTTTTGAACATCAGGAAAATAATAAGCAATTTGGCTATGACAAAGTGGTAATGTTGGGTGGCGGGATTGGTTTGACTAATGCCAAGGATAGTTTGAAAGAGCTCCCTCATAAAGGGGACAAAATTGTCATGCTTGGCGGAGATAATTATCGGATTGGTATGGGAGGAGGAGCGGTTTCCTCGGTGGCAACTGGTGAATATGAAGCTCATTTAGAACTCAATGCAGTGCAAAGAGCTAACCCGGAAATGCAAAAGCGTGTCTATAACGTTATTAGAGCTATGTCAGAAGATGATAAAAATCCGATAATTTCTATACATGATCATGGTGCTGGTGGACATTTGAATTGTTTTTCTGAACTTGTAGAAGAAACTGGTGGCGTGATTGATATTGATAAACTACCTGTAGGAGATAATACATTATCGGCAAAAGAAATTATTGGAAACGAGTCACAAGAAAGAATGGGCTTGGTTATTAAAGAAAAAGATCTTGCAAAATTGGCGAGAATTTCTGAACGAGAAAGAGCGCCGATGTATGTAGTAGGGGAAGTTAGTGATGATAAGCGTTTTTTGGTTGAAGATGAAAAGGGCAATAAGCCGATGGATTTAAAACTGGAGCATATGTTTGGCAAGCCACCTAAAACAGTTTTGGAAGACGATAGTACAAAAGAAGATTATAAAGAAGTGGTTTATGATGCAGCAAAAATAGAACATTATTTGGAACAGGTTTTGCAGTTAGAAGCGGTGGCTTGTAAAGATTGGCTGACCAATAAAGTGGATAGATGCGTGACGGGTAAAGTAGCGAGACAGCAAACTATAGGGCCAGTGCAGTTGCCTTTGAGTGACGTAGCGGTGATGGCCGTAGATTATAAAGGTAAAAAGGGCGTGGCGACAGCCGTGGGTCATGCCTCTGTTGCGGGCTTGATTGACGCTGCGGCTGGTTCTAGACTTTCTATGGCAGAAGCTTTGACAAATATTGTTTGGGCACCGATAGAAAAAAATCTAAAAGGGGTTTCTTTGAGCGCAAACTGGATGTGGCCGGCAAAAAATAAGGGTGAAAATGCGCGGCTTTATGAGGCCGTAAAGGCGGTAAGCGATTTTGCTGTGGAACTTGGTATTAATATTCCTACAGGTAAAGATTCTTTATCAATGACCCAAAAATATGGAAATGGAGACGTTGTTTACTCTCCAGGGACAGTGATTGTTTCGGCTATGGGAGAGGTTAGTGATATTAGGAAAGTCATAACGCCTTTGATAGTAGACGAGCAAAATACTTCTTTAATATATGTGGATTTATCTAAAGATGAATTTAAATTGGGTGGTAGTTGTTTTGCGCAAGTTAATAATAAATTAGGAAAAGAAGTACCTACGGTTAAAGATGGAAAATATTTTAAAAAAGTGTTTGAGGCTATCCAGGCACTTATTAAAAAAGGCCAAGTTTTGGCGGGACATGATATTTCGGCGGGAGGGATGATCACCACCTTGTTAGAAATGTGTTTTGCCAGAAATAATATAGGTTTGGATATTGATTTAAGTAAACTAGTGGAAAAAAATCTAGTAAAAATATTATTCAGTGAAAACCCGGGTGTTATTTTGCAGGTTAAAGAAAAAGACGTTACGGAGTTTTTAGCTAAAAAAAAGATAGATTTTTGTGTTATTGGGAAATTAGCTAAAAAAAGAGGTTTAAAAATTAAAAAAGAAACCACAGAATATAAATTTGATATTGATAAATTAAGGGATATTTGGTTCCAGACTTCGCATTTATTAGATACAAAACAATGTGGTGAAGAATATGCTTTGAAGCGGTTTGTGAATTATCCAAAACAAGAACTGAAATTCAAATTTAATAAAAATTTTAAAGGTGATCTGAGCCAGTATAAAAGCAGCCCAAGTAAAAAGGAAAAGCCAAAGGCTGCGATCATAAGAGAACAAGGCGTGAATGGAGACAGAGAAATAGCTTATGATATGTATTTGGCTGGGTTTGAGGTCAAAGATATTCATATGACAGATTTGATCACGGGTCGGGGAAATTTGAAAGACGTAAATTTTATAGTTTTTCCCGGTGGATTTGCTAATTCGGACGTACTTGGATCAGCTAAGGGGTGGGCTGGGTCTTTTCTATATAACGAAAAGGCCAAGAAAGCATTGGCGGATTTTTATAAACGAAAAGATACGCTAAGTCTAGGTGTTTGTAATGGGTGCCAGACAATGGTGCATTTAGGCTTAATTTATCCGAAACATAAAAAACAGCCCTTGTTGTTACAAAATAAATCAAAGAAATTTGAATGTGCTTTTTTGAGTGTAGAGATTCCTAAAAATAATTCTGTAATGCTCAAGTCTTTAGCTGGTTCTAAACTAGGGGTTTGGGTGGCACATGGTGAGGGACAGTTTAGCTTGCCGTATGAAGAGTCTAAATATCATATTCCTATGAAATATGGTTATGCGGATTATCCGGCTAATCCAAATGATTCTCAATATAATGTAGCGGCGCTTTGTTCAGAGGATGGAAGGCATTTAGCTATGATGCCACATTTGGAAAGAACAATGTTTCCTTGGAACTGGGCTTATTATCCAGAAGATAGAAAAAAAGATGAAGTT
>JABGVJ010000002.1 GCA_018646105.1 bacterium | reverse complement strand
TAAAAACAAATCCGCGGATTTTTTAGTAAACCCAGCTATTCTTAAAAACATTAAATCTAAGCTTCTGTCCGCTATACTCACAAAATTGGCAGGAAGCTTATCTAACATGACTTTAGGAATAACATTAACAGCAACTACAAAATCCATGTTTTTTCTTTTTAATACCGAAGGAGCTACGATATGAGACGTACCGCCATCAACCAACCACTGATGCTTGATCTTAACTGGCGCAAAAAAGCCGGGGAAAGCAGTACTCGCCTCAATAACATTTGCTAAACGCAAATCCGGATCAATCAATTCGACACTATGGCCCGTTAAAACATCTGTAGCTAAGGAAACAAAGGGTATTTTCAGGTCTTTAAGTTTGATATCCCCTACTTCTTTTTCAATAAAACTTTTCATCGGGGCTGAAGAAACAAAGCCTTTTTTATCTAAACGCAAACCGGCAAAATCAAACCATTTAAGCTTTTTTAAAATCTTAATCATATAGTCAACTTCTAAACCAGCTGCATACAAGGCCCCTACTAAACTACCACTACTAACTCCGGAAATATAATCGATAGGAATATGATGTTTTTCAAAAGCTTTGAGTACACCAAGATGAGCAATACCACGCGCTACACCACCACCTAAAGCTAAGCCTATTTTTGTTTTTTTACGAAAAAACTTGCTAAACACAATGATCTATTGTTCTGAAACCGGCGCGTCTGCTTCTGTAGCTGGCTCTTCTTCTAAAGCTTTAATAGATAAACCTATTTTTTGTTCATCTGGATAAAGCTTGATAATCTTGGCTTTTAATTTTTGACCAACAGTTACCGCATCTTCTGCTTTTTCTATATGTTTATTGGATAATTCGGAAATATGAATTAAACCTTCCAAATCTTCATCAATCTGGATAAAAGCACCAAACGGTACGATCCTATTAATAGTACCTTCTACTATTTGGCCCTGTTCATATTTTTGAGCAACTGTTACCCAAGGATCTGGTTTAAGTTGTTTCATACCTAAAGAAATTCTTCTGTTCTCTATATCTACCCCTAAAATAAAAACTTTTACTTTATCGCCTACTTTTACCAGCTCTGTAGGATGAGAAACTCGAGCCCAGGATAATTCGGAAATATGCACAAGTCCTTCTACTCCACCAAGATCTACAAAAACTCCAAAATCTTTGATACTAGAAACTTTGCCTTCCCTAATCTCGCCAACTTCTAATTTTTCTAATAAGGCTGAAAGCTCAGTTTTATTTAAGCGTCGGGTAGCAAATTTATTGGAAAAGAAAACTTTTTTTCTTTGTCTATCTGCCTGCAAAACTGTCACTGCTAATTTTTTACCAACAAAAGTACCTAGATCCTCATTGTTTCTTCTAACTACATGCGAAGCTGGAATAAACCCTTTAATACTTTTTTTATATTCTGCTACTAATCCACCTTCTACATTAGATGCAACTTCAACTTCAATAGCGTCTTTAGTTTTAGCTAAGTCACTTAGTTTAGTCCACAATAATTCATAATCAGCTCTTCTTTTAGACAACAAAGCATATCCTTCTTTAGTTTCCAACTTGGAAATATATGCATCTATTTCATCGCCTTCGTTTACTTTTTCTTCGGCAGATAATCCTAGTTCCGCATTAGAAATAAAGCCTTCTGATTTATATTTGAAATCAACTAAAACGCCATTTTTAGAAACACTTCTGATAATACCTTTAATAATGTCTCCTCTTTCATAATTGGTGACCATATTATCTAATTGCTGTGCAAAATCCAAAACTGCTTCAGCCTCATTTTTTTCAGGTTCAGTTACTGGTATTTCTTTAGTAGTTGGAGCTTGTTCTATAGGCGTATCCTGAGATTTTGTTTCTACGGTAGCTGTTTCTTCAGGTTTGCTAGCCACTGGTTCAGGGACAACTTCTTCTTTGGGATTGTTTGTTTCTACCGGGGGTTTTGCTTCCTCAAAATAGAGACTTTTTTCAAAATCTGAAACTTCTCCTATTTTTGTACCTTGCATATCTTTGGTAGACACTTTTTCATTTGTCTGAAGTTCCAAATCAACTTCTTTTTTTTCTAATTTTGTTCCCTCGTTCATAAATACAAACCTCCCTATAAAAAAACAGCCCAGTATTAAAATTTTTTAACGACGATCATGGATAAAATAATTAATGTGATTTTACTATAGATAGGTTTTTACTGCAAATACACGTCTAGGCTTGATAGCCTCAAAAAAATTTCGTATACTATGCTAGTCTGAATTTATAGTTAATTAAAAAATTAAATTCACTGCATAAAACTAGCCACACTGGATAATTAAAATTAGACAGAGTTTTATGAGGAGAGGGGGAATGTGGCAACTTCTATATGTAAATTTTTCCAAAATAAAAAGCATTAAACTTTCAAGTAAGCCATAGACATTAGGTCTGCGGCTAGATATTGTCTATAAAAAAATATATAAATAAGGGGTAGATGAATTATGAAGGTAGATAATTTAGATTTTCAAATTAAAATTTTAAATAAAACTATAGCGTTTCAAAGTAGAGAAACCTATCTTTTCACTTCCGAAAGTGTAGCCAAAGGACATCCAGATAAAGTATGTGACCAGATATCTGACGCAATCGTAGATGCTGTTAAAAAACAGGATCCAACTGGCAGAACTGCTGTAGAGTGCTTTATTCAAGGTGATTTACTAGTCATTGGCGGTGAAATAAATACAACAGCTACGATTGATGCTCAAGAAATTGCAAAACAAGTTTTACGAGACATAGGTTACGGAGATCCGCAGTTTGGTTTTGACGTTGAGAATGCTAATATAATCGTAAACTTGGTGCAACAGTCTTCGGATATTGCTCATGCGGTATCGGCGACTGTTTCTAAAAAATTAGGAGCAGGAGACCAAGGTCTAATGTTTGGTTTTGCTTGTCAGCAAACGCCTGAATATATGCCAGCTCCGATTGTTTATGCACACGAATTATTAAGAAGCCTGGAAATAGCACGGACAACTGGAGTAATTAAACACCTAGGCCCGGATGCTAAATCGCAGGTAACGATTGAATATCATAAAGATGATCAGACCATAAAAAGAATTCATACAGTCGTAATTTCGACACAACATACCACCGAAATCGATAATGAAACGCTCAGAAGAGGAATAATCGGAAAAGTAGTAAAAAAAGTTTTACCAACAGAATATCTGGATGAACAAACAATTTATCATATCAATCCTTCCGATAATTTTGTCAAAGGTGGGCCAGCAGCTGATACAGGTTTAACCGGTAGAAAAATTATTGTAGATACTTATGGTGGTTGGGGCCGACATGGCGGAGGCGCTTTTTCTGGAAAAGATTGTACAAAAGTAGATAGATCAGCTGCTTATATGGCTAGATATGTGGCCAAACAAATAGTGGCAGCCGGATTGGCAGATGAAATCGAAATTCAACTTTCTTACGCGATTGGTTATCACGAACCATTATCGATCAATATCAATACACAAGGTACTCATAAAATAAGTGAAGAGCAGATCATACATCTAATTCAAGAAAATTTTAACTTGGAACCTGAGGCTATTATTGAGAAACTGGGCTTAACAGAACCTATTTTTCAACAAACCGCGGCCTTGGGTCATTTTGGCAGACCAGATTTAGATCTTCCGTGGGAAAAACTGGATATGGTAGAAACTTTGCAAGAAGCTGCTCAAAAACATGGGTTTACCCCTGTGCGTAAGTTAGTATTAGTATAAACTTCAGCCCAACACTTTAAGCTCAGCGGCTAACACTCCCCCCCTCTCCACAAGTGGAGAAGGGGAATAAGGTTAAGGTTAATATTAAGGTTAAGGGGTAAGCGTGCTATAATTGAGGTATCCATAGGAAAAGAGTTTTTTGATGTTTAATAACAAACAAACTGAAAATCATCTGGCAAATTATTGGCATACCTTAAATGACAAAACCATCCAATGTGATCTTTGCCCCAGAGTTTGCAAATTAAAAGAAGGTCAACGCGGATTTTGTTTTGTACGGCAAAATATGGATCAGGAATTAATCCTAACCACGTATGGCAGAAGTAGTGGTTTTTGTATAGATCCCATTGAAAAAAAACCTTTAAATCATTTTTATCCAGGCACTAGTGTGCTTTCTTTTGGTACTGCGGGCTGTAATATGGGCTGTATCTTTTGTCAAAATTGGGATATCTCAAAATCCAGAGAAATGGATAAACTACAAACCATAGCTTCACCAAAACAAATCGCTACGAAAGCTAAATCTTTAAATTGCGCTTCTGTAGCATATACATATAACGATCCCGTAATCTTTGCCGAGTACGCGATTGATACGGCTAAGGAATGTCATAAACTTGGAATAAAAAATGTGGCGGTAACAGCAGGATATATTAATGAAAAACCCAGAGCTGCTTTTTTTGAATTTATGGATGCGACGAATGTGGATTTAAAAGGGTTTAACGAAGCATTTTATGAAAAATATTGTATGGCTAAACTACAGCCGGTATTAGATACTTTGATATATCTGAAAAATGAAACTAAGGTTTGGTTGGAAATAACCAATCTCGTGATACCAGGAGTTAATGATAATGAAACTGAACTAAAGAAAATGTGTGATTGGATTTTTAAAAATCTGGGACCTAATGTACCTTTGCATTTCACGGCTTTTCATCCTGCTTATAAACTTATTGATCTCGTGACAACGCCGGAAAACATTCTCAGAAAAGCGAGACATTTAGCTTTGGAGGCAGGACTTAACTACGTATATACAGGTAATATTGTAGACCCAGAAGGGACTACTACTTATTGCCCTAATTGTTATGACCCTTTAATTGAAAGACATTATTATGAAATCAGGAAATACAATCTCCAAGATCATAAATGTGCAAATTGTGGTTATGGTATAAAGGGGTGTTTTGCTCCGCAACAAGGGGATTGGGGTAACCGACGGTTACCGATTTCTATTTAAAAGACTAGCGTTTTTAATATCTGATTTTTTTTGCCAAAGATTAAGCCTGCTTACGCAGAGAGTGGCTTAAAGGCTGGCGCCTTTATAATCTAGTCATCTTTTTTCTTTGCCAAAGCTCAAAGAAAAAAGAAGCAAAAAAGAAAGAGCTTTTTAATGCGGCATAACTCGCTCCGGTAAATCGTGATAGTCCCTTCGGTTCAGCCGAGCATCTAGCTACTTCTATTGATTTTTCTGTATGGATGCTCGGCTTCTCTCTCAGCTCCTTCACGATTGACGCTACGCTCAAACAAATGCCGCGGAAAGTTAGTTTTTATTTTAATCTGTGATTCAGACAGGGGCGAGGCAATCTCTAATTGCAACAAATGTTTTAAATTTTACGATAAGTAGTTAGCATAACTTTTTTAAAGGAGAAAATTATCTATGTTATCTATCGTAAGTATTGGTTTGGGTGGTGCACTAGGAGCTATTAGCCGTTTTTTACTTTCTACTCTAGTAAATAATAGTCATAATACGGGATTCCCTTATGGAACCATGACGGTCAATTTGATTGGAAGTCTTTTGATTGGTATTTTATGGGGAATATTTGAACATTTCAATATTTTACCTGTTGCGGCACGTTTGTTTCTGATCACTGGATTTTTGGGAGCTTTTACT
>JABGVJ010000003.1 GCA_018646105.1 bacterium | reverse complement strand
CTACCCTGCGGACAAACATACGCATTTAGAACTATATTTTGATACCTTTAAACTAATTTATCGTGATGTACGCAAATTTGGGCGTTTTGAGCTGATCCAAACAAAACAAGTTCTGGAATATATTAAACAAAAAAAATTAGCTACAGATGCTTTAGAAATAACAGAAGTAGAGTTTAGTAAAAATCTGACCAAAAAAAAGACTTATTTAAAAGCGGCCTTACTTGATCAAACAATTATTGCTGGTTTGGGTAATATTTATGTGGATGAAACCCTGATGCGTGAAAAACTTTCCCCAAAATTTCCTGTAGCTAAATTATCTCAATCGCAGATTAGGTCTTTACTTAAAACAGCTAAACAAGTTTTAAAAGAAGCAATTTTAAGCAAAGGGACCAGCATTGTGGATTATGTCACTTCTGATGGTAGCACAGGCAATTTTCAGGTCAAACTACGAGCTTATAAACAATCAGGTCAGCCGTGTTATCATTGCGGGACGTTGATTGTACGAGAAAAGATTGCGGGACGGGGAACGTATTTTTGCCCAAAATGCCAGGCTCCCTGTGCTTAGATAATGCCTTGGTTAATGGCACACTTTAGGTGGTTTCACAAAATACAATACTGTTCCACCAATTACCAAAAGAAAAGTAACAGCAAAAACAGAGTAACGAGGATTTCCGGTTAAGATAGCCACCACACCCATAAGAGCGGGGCCTAGGACAACGGCAAATTTACCCATCATATTATAAAAACCCAAAAATTCGCCTGCTTGGTTGGGTGGAATAATACTAGTATAAAAGGATCTGCTTAAAGCCTGAATACCGCCTTGAACAAGGCCGATAAACACAGCTAAGACATAAAATTCCCAAACTTGATTCATAAAAAAACTCCAAAAGGTAATACCAATGTAAGCTACAATAGTAAAACCAATAGCATTTTTGGCGCCAATACGTTCTCCTATTTTGCCAAAAAGCAAAGCTGAGGGAAACCCGATAAACTGTACTAGGAGTAAGGAAAGTAAAAGACTTTTTTCATCAAATCCTAAAGAAAGCCCATAATCTACGGCCATTCTGATAATGGTATCTACGCCATCAATATAAAACCAATAACTGATTAAAAAAATAAAGACAATTTTATACTCTTTAATTTTTTTTAAAGTACAATATAATTGTTTGAAGCCTGAAATAATGGTTTTAGATTTAAGGATTTTTGTAGTATTTTTTGTTTCGCGTACATAAATAAATAAAGGAATAGAAAATAAGGCCCACCAAACTGCGACTGTAACAAAAGAAAGCTGGATAGCTTGAACAGAATTACTTAAACCAAATTTTTGAGGATATAGAATCATTAAAACATTTAAGGCTAATAATAGCCCACCGCCTAAATAACCAAAAGCATAACCTAGGGCAGAAACCATATCCAATTTATTTTTTGGTGCGACATTGATTAATAAAGCGTCATAAAAAATATTGCCCCCTGTAAAACCAATAACCGCTAAAACATAAAAGATGACCGCGATTTGCCATTGACCTTGTGCCACAAAATATAAGGAACCTGTCATTACAACACCTAAAAGCGCAAAAATAAGGAGAAAGTTTTTTTTCCAGTTTCCTTTATCTGCAATGGCTCCTAGGACAGGCGCTAAGATGGCTATAATAATACCGGCCAAAGAATTGGCTATACCTAATTTAAAGGTACTTACGGTAACATCAGCACCAAGACTCCAGAACTGTTTAAAGAAAATAGGAAAAAATCCAGCCATTACGGTAGTAGCAAAAGCGGAATTAGCCCAATCATAAAATGCCCAAGAGATAGTTTGTTTAAAATTTGTAGATGACATAATTAAATTAATTATACTACAATGTTAGGCAATAAAAGGGGGAGGGAAATAATGTCTTTAAATAAAATAATTAGTCTGAAAATAAAATAATTAGTCTGAATTCAGAGCAAGCAAAACCATTGTCTTGGACTGAAGTTGGAACAATAGCGAACTATGTATTAAAAACACAATGTACGCGTGGTTTGGGGGTTTTATCTAGAGCTTGGGACGGTTTAAAGTTATCTGTACAGGAAGCTAGAGAAAAAGCTGCTAACGGGAATGATGATTCAGATTTAAATATTTCGGATTTCTTGGAAACATAACTAATATTTTGGAGGTTCATTTCAAATGAATATATTTATGCAGGAAGCGGTTAAGGAAGCTCAAAAAGGATTAGCAGAAGGCGGGATTCCGATTGGAGCGGTGATTGTGTATCAAAATAAAATTATTGGCCGAGGGCATAACCAGAGAGTGCAAAAAGGAAGTGCGATTTTGCATGGGGAAATGGCTGCCTTGGAAAATGCCGGGCGGCTGCCTGCTGCTGTATACAAAGAATGTACGCTTTATACTACTCTTTCTCCTTGTGTGATGTGTTCTGGTGCGATGTTGCTATATGAAATTCCACGTGTAGTTATTGGCGAGAATCAAACCTTTATAGGAGAGGAAGCGCTTTTACGCTCATGTGGGGTTAAACTTGAAGTTTTGCAAGATCAGACTTGTATTAATTTGATGCAAGATTTTATTGCGAAAAATCCTAAACTTTGGAATGAGGATATTGGGGTTTAAAACAAGCCTAATTGTTGATCTGAAAAATTTTTTACCGGGCGGTCCGTGTATTTGGGAATACGGTATTTGGCTTTAAGGGAACTTATTAAAGTATATATTTTTGATTTATAGGTTTTATCAACAAGCCAGCCTTTATATAGCTTTAGATAATCAGCGTAAAACTCGGGGAATTGGGTTTGGATAAAACTTAAAAAATGTTTTCTGGTTTGGCTTCTTAAATTTAAAAATTCCGTGAGCACATAATCTACCTCGCATTCTTTGGCTAAAGCAAACAAATTTTCAAAATTTTCTGGTTGATCTGTGATGTATGGCAAGATGGGCATGGTGTGCATACCCGTACTGACCTTGGTTTTTTGGAAGGCTTTTAAAACCGAGACTCTTTGAGCAATAGGTGAAGCGTGTGGTTCCACTATTTTACGTGTATCATCATCTGTGGTGATGATCGTACATGCTACGTTAACTGCGGTATATCGGGCTAGTTCGGCAATGAGATCATAGTCTCTGAGGATAAGGTCGGACTTTGTGGAAATAGTGATGGGATTACGGTATTTAATCATCACCTTAAGGATTTCAGGCATGATTTTATAATCGGCTTCTGCGGGCTGGTAGCTATCTGTGACTCCACCTAGGTTAATAATGCTTTTTTGCCAATAGCTGGACCTTAATTTTTGTTCCAGGAGTTCTGCAATATTGGTTTTGACGTATATGTCATCAAAAAACTGGTCTGACTCCAGATATTTATGGGAATAAAGCGCGTAGCAGTAATGGCAGCGGTGTATACAACCACGATAGATATTTAGATCCCATTTATAGGGTAAATAATCATTGGTGATTTTGTTTAAGGCTGTTTTGGCTTTGATTAGTTTGGGCATGGAGTAAGTTTACCCCTTCTGGGGCTGTGCGTTCAACTCCTGAATAGGCCTGGTTAAGGTTAAAAAGCCTTCTCCTTGAGTCTGTAGCGAAACCCTCTATTTGAGCATATACGGCGTTAAAATTATCTTCGCAAATTTTATTTAGATTATAGCAAAAAATGGTATGGTTTGTTTACGAATTTATAGTCTGAACTATATAATGTGATAAAAGTTTGGGGGAATTTTATAAATGAAAAAAATAGTTGCTGTTGTCAGGCCACCGGAAATACCAACAGCAGATGAATATATAAATAAATTAAAAGATTATCTAAGTAATAATGAAACAGAAGATTTTATCTTTATATCTTGCGCGGCATATCAAAATAGAGAGAAAATAGTCGGATTTGATATAAAACTACTTCCTTTTATTATTAGTGAATTACATAAATTTAGCCAAAATACAGATCAAAAAAAAACAGTATTAAAATACTGGATATTGTGTTTACCAATACTCCGAGCTGGGTTAAAAGTGTCGGATAAAGCTGTAGTCACAAATAGCCTTACCACACTTAATAATTTGATAAGAAAATCTTGCTTGGGGGTACAGTTATTAAGATCAACTTCGTTTCCTTTAGAACTCTATACAGCTTTAGAGAGGCCTGATCAAAAGTATAAAGCAAAACCAGATAAATCAGCGTTATTAATCCTTTTTCCAATACAAATACTCATAGATGCATACCGAACTTACCTATTTGAAAGACAGCTAGCTCAAAAACTGGCCCCTTTACCTTCTTGGACAGGGCGATAATCTCCGGCTTGTCTGAATCCCCGAGAAATAATCTGGCATCACCCCGGCAGCTTCGCGCCACCGAAGAAAACAAGTGCCCTCACCCCTAGCCCCTCTCCCGTGGAAGAGTTACTGTGTTTTTCAGTAAGGCTATATTCGGGAGAGGGGGAATAGAATGAAAATTTAGCCAAAAGCTTTCTTCCGGATCGTTTACGGAGGTATATGGTAAGCGTATAATGGAGAGAAATTTTAGCGATTTTTGGCATCTAGATAAAAACTTGCGATAATAAAAGCAAGGAGAAAAACTAATGACCAAAACAACAATCCAAGTAATCGGTATGCATTGCGCGAGCTGTGCTGCCAATATCGAAAAAGCTTTGCATAAAAAGGACGGGATTAGTAAAGCTATTGTGAACTTTGCCAATGAAAAAGCTTTTGTGGAATATGATGAAGAAAAAATTGATGTGGATCAGATACATCAGGTAATTATAGATACCGGGTATAAAACTATTAAAGAAGAAAAAGCTGCAGCTGCAGTTGATCTGGAAAAAGAGGCCCGGGTTAAAGAGATAAAAACCCTAAAATGGAAATTCTGGTTGTCTTTGGGGCTTTCCGCGCCTTTGATGTATTTGGCTATGGGACCTGGGCCGCATATAGCCTTAGCACAATGGTTTTTAGCTACCGGGGTGATGATTATTGGGTATAAGTTTTTTACTTCCGGGATTGTTACGGTTTTCAAAACCAGGCAAGCAAATATGGATACCTTGGTTTCTCTGGGCGTAGGAGCTGCTTATCTTTATAGTATCTTTAGCCCCCAAAATCTTTATTATGCAACAGCAGCGTTTTTGATCACCTTTATTCTTTTAG
>JABGVJ010000004.1 GCA_018646105.1 bacterium | reverse complement strand
TATCCGAACCTTTTTCTTTCCACCAAATATTATCCGAACTCTCTTTTTGCCGCACAATATATTTATCTTTAGGGGAACGACCTGTAAATCGACCTGTATCCACAGTCACCGCACCTAATTCCGTCAAATACCCTTTTTCATACCCTTCCAGTTTTGGATCCAACTCATGTTCATAAAGCTCATCATAACTCAAATTATGATAAATATTTTTACAATTTTTAATGTCCAAAGCATCTAAATTTAAAGTCATTAATTTTTCTCCTTTTTTTGTTAAACACTCTTTTATTATTAGTTCTTTTTTCCTCTTTCGCAAGTTTATAAATCTCCTACACGTGCTACTACCACCGTAACATCATCTTCTTTTCGCTTCTGCTTAAGCGTGCTTAAAACAGTTACTAACTCTTGCGGGTTAGCGCTAACTTTGGAAAACTTTTCTAGCTCTTCATATGAAACATTATCTCCCAAGCCATCTGATGAAGTAATAATCCAATCATCTGGCAGCACTTGGGTAACAGTAACTACTAGCTCACAATCGTACCTAGTCTGCAAACAATTTCCTGGATCTGCCATATCCCTGTCTAGACGATCAGGTAAAATTTCCCCATCCATCCCAAACCGCCAACCATTAACCTTCTGGCCATCAAATTCAATTTGCAAATTTGGCTCTATATCCAAAGTATAATGCATAAAAGGATTCAATCTTTCAATTATCTGTTCTGCTTCTCTATAAACTACACTTTCCGAATCTCCGGCATTTAAACTAAAAAGATAATATTCCTTATCACTACCTTTAACCACTGTCGTTAAAACTGCGGTTGTCGCTTCATCACGGTCTCGCCTTCCTAAAGGATTATTAGCATTATTATGGTTGTCTAAAGCCTCCTTAGCATGCGCCATCACACCGTAAAGAAACTCTATAATTTGGTCACGGCCTTCCTTCGTTTTCGCATCCACCTCTGCCCTACTCATAAATCCCTGAAAATCTTGCCTGCCTTTTTGTATTGCTTCCCCCACAATACGCGCCGCATTGTCACTAGAAGGCGCTGAAACCCCATCCATCACCGCCATATACCCAGGTCCAGCAACAAAATAATCTTGGTTTTTGAGATGCCATGGTGAAATTTTTGAAAAAGAATAAACTCCTACTTGATCAGCACTTTCTCTATATGCCATTATCTTAAAAAACAAAATAGCCCCCTTTTTGTTAAAACTATAAAATAATATATTATAATAATAGAAATTATAATACAATTCTCTTCATCTAGAAGCAGAGTTAGAAATGAGGACTCTTGAAAAAATTAATCCTAGCCATTGACGCTGGCACCACTGGTTCTCGCGTTCTCGCTTTTAATAAAAACGGAAAAATAAAAGCTTCTGCTTATTATGAAATCCCCCAAATTTATCCTAAACCCGCCTGGGTAGAGCATAACCCTTATGACCTTTTTGATACCGTCAAAAAAGCACTCAACGATGTCATTGAAAAAGTTGGTATCCATAACATTGATTCCATTGGTATCACCAATCAAAGAGAAACCACTGTTTTATGGCACAAAAAAACCGGGCAACCAGTCCACAATGCCATTGTCTGGCAATGCCGTCGTACTACGTCCCTTTGCCAAAAACTAAAACCTTATGCTCAAATCATCAAAGAAAAAACCGGTCTCTTTTTAGACCCTTATTTCTCAGCCTCCAAAATTCAATGGATACTAGAAAACACGCCCAATCTCAAAGCAGAAATTAAAAAAGGAAACATTCTTTTTGGTACCGTCGATACCTGGTTACTATGGAATCTCACCGGAGGTAAAGCGCACAAATCCGAACCCAGTAACGCTTCCCGTACCATGCTCTACAATATCCACAAAAACGCTTTTGATCCCGAGCTTTTAAAAATCTTTAATATCCCCTCAAATATCTTACCAGAAATTCAAGAAAGCGCTTCCGTTTTTGGCATGTTAGACAAAAAACTTTTTGGTCAAGAAATCCCCATTACCGGCATCCTAGGAGATCAACAAGCTAGCCTTTTTGGGCAAGGCAGTTTATGGAAAAAAAACATTATCAAAAACACTTATGGTACCGGACTATTTTTAATGGCCACAACCAAAAACAAAACCAGTCTCAGCCAAAATCTCATCACGACCATTGCCTGGCAAATCAATGGAAAACTGACCTATGCGCTAGAAGGAAGCGTCTTTACTGGCGGAGCCGCCATCCAATGGTTACGAGACGGACTCAAAATCATCAAAAACGCCCAAGAAACTGAAAAACTAGCTCGTAGTTTAGATTCAAATGAAGGAGTATATTTTATCCCAGCTTTATCTGGTCTTGGCGCCCCTTATT
>JABGVJ010000076.1 GCA_018646105.1 bacterium | reverse complement strand
GCTTGTCCGGTAAATTTACTCCCCCTTAAAATAGCTAAGTTTATTGAAAATAATAGATTAGATTTAGCGCTTAAAGCAGGACTGAAAGATTGTATCGAGTGTGGTAGTTGCGTTTTTGTTTGTCCTTCGCGTAGACCCATTTTACAATTAATTAAATATGGTAAAATTAAAAACCAAAAAAAAGAAGTTTTGAAAAAGGAATCTTAAATGCAAAAAAGGAAATTTACTTTAGCGATCGCACCGCATATCAATACCCAGGAAGATGTTAGTAAAACGATGCTTTTAGTTCTTTATGCCTTGTTACCAGCTCTTGGTTGGGGTTTTTATGTTTTTGGGTTACCTGCTTTTTGGCTCACCTTAACCTGTGTCCTAGGTGCCGTGAGTGCTGAAATGCTGATGCAGTATATGCGTAAACGCGATATTTGGGTAATCAAAGACCTTTCCGCTGTTTTAACCGGTATTTTATTGGCGATGTGTCTTTCTCCTAATTTACCTTTATGGACAGGCTTTTTAGGTTCCTGGTTTGCCATTATTATTGGCAAAGCCCTTTTTGGCGGATTAGGTTACAATATTTTTAATCCGGCGCTTCTTGGCCGAGCTTTTTTAGCTATTAGTTTTCCGCTTTTAATGACTAATTGGACTGTGCCAATTATTAATACAGATTTATCTGCCGTGACCACGGCTACACCACTAGCATTAAGTAAATTCGAACATATTTTCACTAGTCTTCAAACTTTGTTTTTTGGCATGCATGGCGGCTGTTTGGGCGAAACCTCAGCTTTGTTTTTATTGCTCGGCGGGTTGTTTTTAGTATACAAAAAAGTTATTGATTTTCGGGTTCCTTTAAGCATTTTTACAGCAGTTGCCTTGATGACCGTACTTCTTAATTTTTTTACCCAAGGGCAAGCTGGCACTATTTTTTATAATTTTTTCGCCGGCGGTTTAATGATCGGCGCTTTTTTTATGGCTACAGATTTGGTGACATCTCCGGTTACGCCGTTTGGTAATATTGTTTTTGGTATAGGCATAGGCATTATAGTGATGGTTATCCGCGTTTTAGGAGGTTTGCCCGAAGGCGTGATGTTTGCCATTTTATTTATGAATGGTTTAGTTCCCTTAATCAATCGTCATACCTGGCCCCGTCGTCTTGGACAAGGAGTGGTCAATAAATGAATAAATCCTTAATTTTACGTATGATTATTGTTTTAGTGGCAATCACCTTTTTATCTGCTTTATTATTGTCTATAACCTGGAGTTTAAGTATTTCTAAAATTAAACTTAATGAACAAAAAGTTTTGGAAACAGCTCTCTATGAACTAAATCCTACGGCGGCAAAATATGACCGAAAAACTATCCAAGACACGATTTTTTACCAAATGTATGATCAACAAGACCAATTTATAAGCTATGCTTTTATAGCTGACGGTAGCGGTTTTCAGGCTAATATCAAAACCTTAGTTAGTGTGGATCCTACATTAACCAAAATTTTAGGTATTAGAATTTTAGAACAGTCTGAAACACCTGGTTTAGGCACAAAAATTATGGACGCTTCTTTTTTAAATGAGTTTGTAGGACTAATTTTAAATTATACTAAAAAAGTACCGCTCAGTTATTCTAAAAGTGTTTCTGATAAAAAACATGGCGTGATCAAAGCTATTACGGGCGCAACTATTTCTTCTCGCGCCGTGGTTAACTTGATCAATCAAAAAATAACCAAAATCAAACCTTTCTTGAAAAAGGAGGCGATTTAAAATGAGTACACCAGTACATCCTACTAATACGCAAGAATTTCTAAAAGGACTTTGGAAAGAAAATCCTATGCTGGTCCAGCTTTTAGGTTTGTGCCCAGTATTAGCGGTAACCAATAGTGTAATCAATGGTATTGCTATGGGCCTCGCTACTTTTTTTGTTTTGCTTAGTTCAAATATTGTAATTTCTCTTTTAAAAAATATTATTCCCAAACAAATCAGAATTGCCGGATATATTGTCATTATTGCTACCGCGGTTACGATTGCAGATATTTTCTTGAAAGCTAATTTTTTAAGTATTTCTAAAGCTTTAGGACCTTTTATTCCTTTGATTGTGGTCAATTGTCTGATCTTAGGTCGAGCAGAAGCTTTTGCCTCTAAAAATACAGTTGTAAAATCTTTTTTTGATGCCTTAGGTATGGGGACAGGATTTACTTTTGGTTTAATAGTTTTATCTTCTATCAGAGAAATTCTTGGTAACGGTACTTGGCTAGGAGTACCTTTACTAGGTGAGTGGTTTCAACCTTGGTTAATTATGATTTTACCGCCCGGCGCTTTTTTGACCATGGGTTTTTTAATCGC
>JABGVJ010000022.1 GCA_018646105.1 bacterium | reverse complement strand
CATTTTAGCATCTATATAGAATAAGACAAGGTAGCCGTGATGGACCCGGAACATTTTTATTGATTTTTTTTAAAACGGTTTCAATTCCCCATTAGCCGGTACGAACCAGTTATCAGCCGAGATGGACATGGCCAGTCTTTTCGCGCCGGGACTGAAGTCAAGCTTCTTCATATCCAGTGCCCGCAGGTTCATATTCTCATCATCAACCACGTAATAGACTAGATTTTTATGATCGCGGATCAGGCCATATTCAGTAATATATCCCGTACGTTCTCCATTGACCATCGTGATGCGGTCCATGATATGTTTGGCGTTATTGACTGCTTCGCGAGTATTTTTTGATTTCTGTACGAATTTGTTCAAAGTATAGATCCTGACAAAACGGCTTTCAGGCATTGAATCGCCGGGCAGGCCGAGCATACCTTCTCTGGTATTGGTCAGGTTTTTATATTGGTCCAGATTTTTTATCTGGTCAGGGAATTGGGGGTCATTAGTCATGACATTGTGAGGATTATCATAGATCTGCATTTTTCCGCCAACGAATTCTACCACAATGCTTTTTTTATTGCGGTCATGGATGGCCAGGTGCAGAGGCAGCACCATATTATTCATTTCTTTAAATGGCGAGCCGGTGACGACTACCTTTTTTAAGCCTTTCTTAACTTCATCCACGGTGGCAAAACTTCCCAATATCCAGTTAGCCACATCTCTGATCTGGACAACTTTTTCTTGCGACAGTTTTGAGACATCCTGATATTTAGTGGCGGTCAGCCAGAGTGTCCCTACTGACAAACCTTTCTCGTTTAACCCGTCAGTAAAAGCAGGGAGGTTGGCGGCATTGGTCCCAACAAAACCGTATTTTGACGTCCACTGCATGTATTTTTGCCCGCGTGGCATCACGACCACCTCAGCCTGCAGCGGGATACCAAAATCCATTGTGCGGGCCGAAACAACAGAATTACCAGAATTATTGAGTAGGAAGTCAGAACAGGCAATGATTGGCTGGGAAACGATACTCAAAAGCAGTCCAATAGTTAAAAAAAAGCATATAGTTTTGTTCATTTCATTCTCCTTGTTTAATGTCGATTTTCTCATTCTGGTTTGCGTCTGTCAATCGCCTAAATAGTCTATTTGAAATCTCATTAATAATTGGGGCTAGGCAAACTATCCGAAGCTTGCTTGTCCTTCGATTTATGCTGGGGTAGCCCCCAATCCTGCGTCCTAGCCGCTAGACGCTGGGGCCATATAGCGTGAATCCCTGGTTTATTAATTCAAGCTATTAAATTATAATGTCTTTAATATTTTTTATCTAAAGGAGAGAACTTTGGGCTTACATATTTCAAATATATATTTAACTATGATGATGTTGGTGGTGATGTCCTATGTGATTAACCGATTTTCCAATCTCTTGGGCAATGCCTTGCATAAACTGGAAGCTAAGCTTCATATCCCCAAATCTGTACGTGGTGCCACCTTTGATGCGATTAGCAGTTCATTACCAGAATTAGTCACAGCTTTGATCGCAATATTGGTTTATAAAAAGTTTGATGATATTGGCATCCCGACTGTGGCTGGTAGCGGTATCTTTAATATTTTATTGATCCCGATGTTTGTCTTGCTTTTTTATAAAGGTAAACAAAAAATCATGCAAGTCGATCATAAAGTACTTAAAAGAGACATCTTTTTTTATATTGGTGCCCTAATCATATTTTTTTCTTTTGTGGCTTATGGGCAATTAAATGTTTGGACTGGTGTAGTTTTATTGGCATGGTATATTTTTTATGCCTTGGTTTTATATAAACAAACCCAAAACTTTCAAAATAACCATGATGAAACTAAAACTGAAATCAAAGATTCTTATTTGAAAATCGCTTTGATTTCGCTTAGCTCGTTATTAGTGATCTGGTTTGCAATTGATAGCATTATCTTTTCCGCGATCACGATTTCGCATACGCTACATATTCCGGAATATATTATTGCCCTGATCATCTTAGCTGCTTGCACCTCGATCCCGGATACGCTTTTAAGCATCAAATCAGCGCGTAAAGGGGATATGGAAGGATCTTTAGCCAATGCCATTGGCTCTAATATTTTTGATGTTACGGTTTGTTTGGGTTTACCTTTAATAATCTATTTTAAACCCATAGAGATAAATCTGGGTGAAAATTTATATTTATTTGTTTTTTTGATTTTATCCATGTTGGTCACGGCCCTGGTTTTATTACAAAAAAAAGGTTTTCAGAAACGCGATGCGTTTTTTATGGGTTTAGCCTACCTCGTGTTTTTGGGGTATGTGGTTTATAAGATAATTTGTTAGCTAAGTTTAGACTAGCAAATCTGGTTTATAGAGACCAACTTCTGTGCTTAATCCCTCTATATAATGCTGGTTTGTTATAGTAATTAGGCTATGATTCTTATCAACTTCAATCTTACATAGTTGTTTAGGCAATTCATCACAGTCAATTGGAATATCACTATATTCAGCGCTTCCCAGAGTCAGTATTTGATCAACAGGCAGGCTACGAAAAGTCCCCAAGTTTATTTGGCCTTTTGCTAAGCTATTTATATAGTTAAATTCAAAAAAATCACCACCTCTATAACTTATGCTAAAGATACAACCATATGTTTGAAGATACACAACTGAATTAGCGGTCACTTTATAGCTTTCTGCTGGATGACGTGGTGATAATGTAACTATTTCTGGTATATCTAAACTTAATTCAGAAAGTGCGTATGTCCTCTCACCTTGTGAAAAGCTTATAGGATCAATCTTTATACAATCTGGTAAAGTTAAATCTGTATGAGTACTTGCATAACTACTCAGCTGTTTTCTTGCCCAGTAAATAAAATCGGGCTTTCTTTTTTGCTTGACGATTTCTGCTGCTAAGCTATTAAATTTGTCTTGGGCCCTCGCATGTTTTACTCTACACCCGGTTGCTTTCCTTTGTTCATAATTCTTTATTAGTTTTTCTAATATATTTTGTGCTGCGGTAGATTTCTGAATATCTTCTTTCCCTCTAACTGTAAAAATGTTTAATAATGTTGTTTTTGCAGAATTGCTGGAAATAGTTACTTTAGGCTTTGGTACAGCTACAATTTTTTTCATACGTCTATTTGTCCCCCATAAATTTTTTTTGATAAATATCGTCCCTATTATAATTATCGCATAGAATGAGAAAAAAATTTCAGTAAAAAACGAACCGTACTTTTTAGCTATTCCGCCCCCTGAAGGCGAACAAGACTTAAATCCTTCTCTTTACATAACCTCTCTTCTGTACCATCAATGCCTATCTCTATTAAAGAGCCGTTCGCTTCTTCTCTCAATTTAAAGCTAAATACCTTTTCGCTAGCTATAACTTCATCATCTCTTACAGAACAAAGGTAAAAGCATTGACCATTTCTACCTACCATTAAAGGCTCTTCTATTGGTAATTTCATTGGTAGACGCTTCGGTTTGTTTAGAAGGACACTTAAATAAAAGGAGCCTTCGAATTTATGTATGCTAAATATAAAATAACGGTTATTCTTGTCTGGTACAAAAATATGCACAAAGTCCTGCCTTACTAAATAGGGGGGGTCGCTATCCGGGTTAATAAGGCGGCAATTGGCTCCAGGTTCCCTTGCCGTAAGTTGATTTAAATTCACGTTAATCATAAAGGCTGGTAAAGTTACTAAATTAGTATTATTGCTAAAAAAGAGCAACAGACTAATACCCCAGTTTATAAAATCATCTTGTCCTTCATCCCGTATTTGCCTTGCTATTTCATTAAATTTTTCTTGATGGCTGAGGCCTTCTGCACCAAGTACATTTCTTTCTAATATGAGCTGTGCTTCAGTATCCATATCAGCGGCTTGCTGTCTAAAGATGCGTAACAATTCGCTTACTACCGAACTGGTTATTGTTGATATAGCTACAATTTTTTTCATATGTCTATTCGTCCCCCATAAAAAAGATAGGGACGAATATCGTCCCTATTATAATTATCGCAAAAAATTGGGAAAAAATTCAGTGAAGATTTATTTTATCAAAAAATATAGTTAGCGCAAGCATGTCCGCAGCCCCCCCACAAGAAAGATTATGTTTTTGGCAATAAGTACAGAGTTCTTGATATTTTAGACGAGCCGCCTTAGACCAAAAACCCTGATTGATAATATTTAAGGCCATTTTTTGCACGGTTTTTAATTTTTCCAGCCCGCCGCGGTACAAAAGATTGGTGTCATTGTTACGTGCGATGATTTCGGTAAGTACTGCTGTATATACGTCATCATCATTTTTTAAATGTTTCTGATATTTAGTTAAAGCTTTAAATCCTGTTTGCAAAACCAGAGGCATCCCGTTTTCTGCTTCGCCACGCGCGCCGGCAAACCCATATTTCTGATAAATTTGGGCACCATGGGTTTTTAAATTCGGTTGTAGTTCCTGCGTAATATTTTTACAAATATTTTTGATCGCTTGAGAAACATCAGGATACTTAACTGCACAAACCGCGATACCCATTAAAAAAATCAGGCCTTTATGGGTATTTATACCGTTTGTGGCTTGGTACATTGCTTGTTCCATTTGCAAGCCAACTTCTCTTATTTGGGCTAAATTTTCGGCCTTAGCCATTTGGGCAAAACCCGGCCTTAAAGCCAAAGCACTTTTAACGAGCAAAAAAAAGTCCATATCAGGATGACAATGATGAGACTTGCGGGTAACCAGCCCAGGTTTAGGATCCACGCTCGCCTCTTTGATTAAAGCTAAATAAGCTTTTTGTGCTAATAGGTCCTGGTTCAGACATGACGCCAGCTGCTTCTCACATGTAGCACGAACCTCGCTCAAAGTATGATTTTTATTTCTAATACATATTTGGGCTTGTTTTTCACACAGAAAACATTTCTTGGGACGATTATTTGATACCCTCTCTAACTGACGATTATAAACATCAATGTCCAGGAGCCGTCCGCTGGGATGAGTTCTTTCAAATTCATCTAAAATATTTTTGACTAATTTTAAATCCGGATACGGACACGGGATATACAAATAAAGACCGGCTTCATCTTGACCTCTATGATAATTTTTTAACTCGAAAACCAATTCTAAAAAAATACCTAATTCTGCAGCCACTCTCTCAAAAATCGTCTTAATTTGAGGCGATGTTTTGGGGTAGCCGGGTATATTGAGGTTAAAGGTGATAAAAGATTGCTTTTGAGCGCTAAAAAAAGCCCATCTTGCTTCGCGTGCTTGTAGAAGTTTCATTTTAAAATCTGGCATTTGATTATTATATAATAATTATCTGGATTATTAACCCCTAATGCTTGGGGGTAAGGCAAAGACTTGCGTCTTTGCTATCTATATTGCTATTTCGCTACCCCGGAGGGGGCTTTAATGCAAAGGCCTGCCGCCTTTGCGATCTAATCATCTTTTTTCTTTGCCAAAGCTCAAAGAAAAAAGAAGCAAAAAAGAAAGAGCTTTTTAATACGGCATAACTCGCTCCGGTAAATCGTGATAGTCGCTTCGGTTCAGCCGTGCATCTAGCTACTTCTTTTGATTTTTTCATATGGATGCTCGGCTTCTCTCTCAGCTCCTTCACGATTGACGCTACGCTCAGACAGATGCCGCGGAAAGTTACTTTATATTTTATTTAACAACCATCTTATATTCCCCCTCTACATTTATGGAGAGGGGGCTAGGGGGTGAGGCCTAAAAGGGGGTAAGTGTTAGACGCAGCTGCGGTGAAGCCAAATTTCTACCCTGACAGGATGATATCTATTTTCTTCACGTAACTACCATCTTTTTTAAAAAAACCGGAGAAAAAATTGGACATATTTATGGGAATTTGTTATTATTTTATATGAATGAGGTTCTTTTTACTTGTTTATTGAAAAAAAGAGGTAATTACCATTAAAAAAATATTTTGGATGAGTATTTTCGTTATTTTTATTATCTTAGCTGTGTTTGCTATAAAACAGACTTTCAGGTCAACCGATACTGAAAATATGATCGTGAGTTTAGAATCACAAGAACAAATACAGGAATACGCAAAAATATTTGTACAACCTTTTTACAACCAAGAAACTAAAACCTTTAGTATAAAAATTCAGTTAGAATCTTATCAATTGTCTGATTATATGAATACGGATTTAAAAGAAAATTCCGTATTAGAAAATGAGAGCGATATAGTTTTACAGCCTCAATCCTGGCAACTTTTAAAAAAAACCGAGTATCAAAAAGAAGGAATCTTAACCTTCTCCACATTTGAGTACTACCCGAAAAAAATAGTTTTTACCATATTTGAAGATCCTAATATTATTTTCGAATGGACACTTCCTTAAATAGGTTTGGCTGAGAGGAATCTAAATGCAAAATATTGTAGCTTTTATTCTAGGGGGTGGTAAGGGATCCAGAATATACCCTTTAACCAAATTTCGTTCAAAACCAGCTATTCCTATTGGCGGTAAATATCGCATTATTGATATCCCTATTTCTAATTGCATTAATTCTCAAATTTTTAAAATTTTTGTCTTAACTCAATTTAATTCCAGGTCTTTAAATGCCCATATTAATAATTGTTATAGATTTGATAAGTTTACCTCGATGTTTATTGAAATTTTATCACCACAACAAACTAATGATAGTCTCAACTGGTTTCAAGGGACAGCGGATGCGGTTAGACAAAATCTGATCTACCTAAAAAACTATCCTGAGGCAAAGCATATTTTAATTGTCTCTGGTGATCAACTATATAGAATGGATTTTAGAAAACTTTATGCTCAGCATATAGAACAAAATGCAGATGTAACCATTGCCGGCTTACCAGTCACTGAAGATAGAGCTAAGGATTTTGGGATCATGAAACTAGTTAACTTTGGTGAAAAACACAGTAAAATAGTTGATTTTACGGAAAAGCCACAAGACACCAAAATTCTTAAAGATTATGAAATGCCGCACAACTTATTAGGACGTGACCATAAATACCTGGCTTCCATGGGTATTTATTTATTTAAAAGAGAGGTGTTAATTCAATTATTAAAAAATACAAAATATTTGGATTTTGGTAGAGAGGTCATTCCAACGGTAATACCCAAAAAAAATGTAGTCCCTTATATTTTCAATGGTTATTGGGAAGATATCGGGACTTTAAAGTCTTTTCATAAAGCTAATTTGGACCTTTTAAGAAAAAAACCTAGTTTTAAATTTTATGACTATCATTTCCCTATTTATACATCACAGGAAAACTTGCCTCCTGCTTTTATTCAAAATTCTGAAATTGAAAATTCTTTTGTAGCAGACGGTTCGGTGCTGATTGATTCTAAAATAAAAAATTCGATTTTGGGGCTAAGAAGTAAAGTAGGTCCTAATGTAGAAATTGAAAATTCATATTTAATGGGCGCTGATTGCTATGATGATGAAATCGATAAAAAACTTAACGGACATGGTCCGCATCCTCGTCCTTATTTAGGCATTGGCGAAGGTAGCATTATTCGTAACGCGATTATTGATAAAAATGTACGTATTGGTAAAAATGTCAAAATTATCAATGTGAACAATCTAAAAAAAGAGGTCATCAGCGCGCCTCATTATACGATTGCTGATGGTCTGGTCATAATTGCCAAAGACGCTATTATTCCGGATAATACTATTATTTAGCTCACTTTTTAATGTCTGTTATGCGAATTTTTTAGTTTATTAATAATAGATTTAGCAGCAGGACTTTGTAAAAAATTCAAAGTTGATATTGGTACTAATTTAGCTATTAATTTCCAGTTTTCTTCTTTAAGCGCATTCCTCACATGTGACGCGCTAATAATTAAATCGTTCTGAGTTTTTTTTCTAGGAATAATCTGCAAATCTATATCATATTGAGGCAATACGGCTTGCATAGCTTGGTTATATGCCGCTGTAGTTTGGCAGTAATCTTCAGTTCCCACAAATCTTTTATTAATATTCAAAATCGAGGCAATATGATGAGCAAAAATACGTACGTCTAGCTCAGCCTGCGCTTTTTGGATTTTACCGATATTTTCATTTTTCAAAAAATAAGCCGGAAAAGTTGCTGTAGAAACCACATATTTATCCCCTTTTAAAACTTTAACATTGGGTAAATCCGCAGTGCCTTTTTGGATAAGTTCATATCTTATGGGAAAAGGAAAAACCGACAAATCTTCTTCTACAACCAAAACATATAGATAATCACTTTTTTGAGCTGCGGTCTCTATTAAATAACGATGCCCTAAAGTAAATGGGTTACAATTTACAATGCATACGCCGATTTTATTTTTTTTAGCTGGTAAGGATATTTTGTTTTGCTGTAAGTAATTTTTATAATCTTGTAAATTAGGGGTACCTCGTTCCAAAAGCGTAATCATATTTTGAGATTGCTCAATTTCTTTAAAACCAAGATTTTCAAAACTTTCCGCATTTGCCGGAGCTGTGAAAACAAAACAATGATAAATTTTTTGAAGGGTTAAATACTCTAATAAGTGCGACACAATTTTAGCAAAAACCTGCCCCTCACGATAATCTTGGTGTACAGCTAAACATTTGATCACTGAACCCTGGACTGATCCTGTACCAAGCAGTACTTTTTTTTCATTAAGAATTCTTACGGTATAGGAAACGGGCTCAAAACTAAGGTTCTGTTCTTTTAAAAAACTAGCTATTTCCTGATATTCTGAAGGATTGTCTAAATTAACAGTTTCCTCATAAAAACAAGCGTTCATTACTTAAGAAACTTGGCCAAAAAAATGTTCGATTTCCCGATGTGCTGTCTCCAAAGAATCTGAAGCGTGCACCAAATTAACCCGATTAGATAAAGTAAAATCACCGCGGAGAGTTCCGCTCTCGGCTTCTAGGCCGTTAGTACAACCCACCATCTTTCTAACTACTTGAACTGCTTCTTCACCCTCAATAATCATAGCCACGATTGGTCCGGATAAAATAAATTTTTTCAAAGGTGGATAAAAAGGTTTTTTAAGATGTTCGGCATAATGGATATCAACCATTTTCTCTGTCATACGCAACATTTTTAAAGTTAAGATATCAAATCCCCTATCCTCAAAGCGGGCAATAACTTTACCAATCAATTTTCGAGCTACAGCATCTGGCTTTAAAAAAACTAATGTACGTTCTAACATTTGCGCTCCTTTGACTGAAGATTTTTAGGCTTTTGTTTCAGTTTTTTTCGGAGTATTTTCTGCTTTTGGTGCTTCTACGGCAGGTTGTGCTACGGGAGCTTCTACTTTTGCTACCGGTGCTACTTCTTGTTTTTCTTCTGATTTTACTTCTTGTGTTACTTCTTTTTTTGGCTCTTCAGAAACATCTTTAATTTGTCTATTAGACCCTTTGATTCTTCTGGCTTTAAGTCCTACTCTGTCTCTAAGATAAAAAAGACGAGCTCGTCTAACTTTACCTTTTTTTAATACTTTGATTTTTTTGATTAATGGAGAATGGATTAAAAAAGTTTTTTCCACACCAATACTATCTATAATTTTTCTAATTGTAACAGTTTTTTTAGAATGATTGTTAGACATTTTAGTAACGGTTCCTTCGTACTTCTGTACTCTTTGCTTATCTCCTTCCGCAATTATCTGAGATATAGCAACCGTGTCTCCCACATGCATTTCAACTTCTATTTTTTTTTCCTGTTCTTTTTCTAAAACTTCTATATAATTGGTCATTTCAGGTCTCCTTTAATAACGTCTCTAATACTTTTTTATATTTTTGATCGGGTTGATGATAATATTTTAATAAATCAGGCTTATTAAATAAAGTTTCTTTTAAAGAATTTTCTATTTTCCATTTATCTATAGCCTGATGATTTCCAGATATTAAAACTCCTGGTATCTCATGCCCTAAAAAATTTCTAGGCGTTGTATATTGAGGATGTTCTAACAACCCGCTTACAAAAGAATCATTTTGTACACAAGCCGCTTTCCCCACAACTCCCGGTATTAATCTTATAATACTTTCGGCAATAATTAAAGCCGGTAGTTCACCAGAAGATAGAACAAAATCACCAATTGATACTTTCTCTATTTTCAACAATTCAAAAACCCGTTCATCAATTCCTTCAAAATAACCTAAAATCAAAATCAGCCCTTTAGCTTTGGACAAATTATAGGCGCTTTTTTGATTAAAGTTTTTGCCTTTTGGGCAAGTATATAAAATTTTATATTTATCAAAATTTTTAATACTTTTTACGGCGTTATAAATAACCTCGGACCTGATAACCAGGCCTCTTTTTTGACCATAAGGATAGTCATCTACCCTACCATATTTGTTGTCAGCAAAATCACGTAAATTAATAAAATTAAGATCAATGATTTTTGAATTATACGCTCGTTTAAAAATACCTTTTACAAAGTAATTTAGACACTCCTCAGGAAATAAAGTAAGAATATATATTTTCACTTATCTTATTTTTTAACTTGAGGCAGTTCCGTCTTTTTTATTTCCTGTACTATAGCATCTTTAACGATGATTTCTACGCCACCTAATTTTTCGTAAAGATTGTCACCTATTTTAACATTGGTGAAGCCTTCTATTGTACCTTGTTGATATAAAGACCCTGCTTTTAAATCTTTGGCCGTAGCAAGTCTCTTTTTAAGATCTAGCATCATTCTGGATATCTGAGTCGTATCTCTTCCAATCTGAGCTCTAACGCGTTCTTTATCTGCGTTATTAGCTTTTCCTGTTTCAAGCTTATCCAGATATTTTTTACCTTCAAACTCTACTTTTTTTAAGTTTTGTTCTAGGTTTTGGATACCAGTAGTACACTCAAAAGCTAAATATTTTTTAAAATCCTCAGTTACTATAGCTTTAATAGTAACGGTTCTTTTTAAATTTACATTGTTTATTTTTTGTTCTTCTGCCACAATAACCTCCTAAGTTATTTCTGAGTCATAATTTCAACAGTAATTTTTTTACCTTGTTTTGCAGCGGCAGCTTTAGCTACAGTTCTAATAGCATTAGCTATGCGACCTTCTTTACCAATAACCTTACCGATATCTTCTTGGGCGACACTAATTTCTAGAATCACAATACTTTCACCAACTGTTTCAGTTACTTTAACATTCTCTGGATAATCTACCAAACCTTCTACAATTGTTGTTACTAATGCTTTCATATTAGTCTCCTCTTTTTTCTTGGTTTTTGTTACTGTGCCTCTTCTTTTTTCTTGGTTTTACCTTTTTTTGCTGCGGAAAAACTTCGTTTAACTAACTTAGAATCTTGTTGTAATTTATTTTTAAGAAATAATTTAGCGACTCCTTCCGTAGGCTGTGCGCCTTCACTTAGCCAGTATTGAACTCTGTCTTCTTTAATTTCGAAAATATTAGGAGTTTTTATAGGATTATATGTACCTAAAACTTCTATTTCCTTTCCGTTTCTTTTCCAGCTATCTTCAGCCACAACTATACGATAAAAAGGGCTTTTTGTTCTACCTATTTTCTTTAATTTAATTTTTACTGCCAACCTTCACCTCCTTAATTTCTTTAAAAAACAATACTATAAAATTGATATTATATAATATCAGTATTCATAAAAAATGGTCAATAAGCTTATCTTAATACTTTTTGTATTTTATCTAAATGAGCTTCAACACACTTTTCGCCCATTTCTACTAAAAAAGATGCTTTCTCTATTTCAAAAGAACCCACATATTCAGTTACGGGCTGTAAAAACAAATCCGCGGATTTTTTAGTAAACCCAGCTATTCTTAAAAACATTAAATCTAAGCTTCTGTCCGCGATACTCACAAAATTGGCAGGAAGCTTATCTAACATGACTTTAGGAATAACATTAACAGCAACTACAAAATCCATGTTTTTTCTTTTTAATACCGAAGGCGCTACGATATGAGATGTACCGCCATCAACTAACCACTGATGCTTGATCTTAACTGGCGCAAAAAAGCCAGGGAAAGCGGTACTCGCCGCAATAACATCTGCTAAACGCAAATCCGGATCAATCAATTCGACACTATGGCCCGTTAAAACATCTGTAGCTAAGGAAACAAAAGGAATTTTAAGGTCTTTAAGTT
>JABGVJ010000074.1 GCA_018646105.1 bacterium | reverse complement strand
TTGGAAGCGAAAAAAGTCGTCTTAATACCTTGATTCCACTTTCAGCAGCTTCTTTTCCTAAAGACTGAATTTTTCGCATATCCTCTTCTCGTAATTGATTTATTTCTTTTACAGTTATTATTGCTAATTCACTGGTTTCTATAATGCCATCCAAAAAGAAATCCATCCATTTTTCAATATCTCCATTATGATAACTATCGAGACGGGAATAATATACTTTTTGATGTTTTTTGAAATAAGATGATAAAAATAAAATTGGTCTATCAATTAATTGATTTAGCCAAAGAAATAATGTAATCAGCAATCTACCGGTTCGACCATTACCATCCGCAAAAGGATGTATCGTTTCAAATTGAGCATGTAAAAGAGCTGTTTTAATCAATGGCAAGAAATCCTCTTTTGCATGCATAAATTTTTCAAGATCACTTAGAGCTTCTTTCATCTCAGGCACTGGCGGCGGAACAAACAATGCATTAGATGGAGTTGTCCCACCAATCCAATTCTGACTTCTTCTAAATTCACCCGGATACGAGAAATGGGATGACCTGGCCCCGTCATCCATTAATTCTTTATGTAATTCTGTAATAAACCTTAATGAAAGAGGAAAATCTTTTAATCTTTCTAATCCATAATTAAGTGCTTTTATATAATGCATAATATCATCAACATCTGCAGGTAATCTATTAGAGGTATGTGCCTCTGCCTCTATGGCATCAAGCATAGTAGCTTTTGTTCCTTCAATTTGACTTGAAGCCGCCGCATCTTTGCGTATATACATAAAAAGAAAAAAATCAATATTTGGTAAAATTTGAGTAACACCATCTAGTTTCCCTAATAATCTAGTTGCTTGAGATTCTTTCTGTTGAATTTTTACTGAAAAAGATATGCCTTCTTCTGGTGGGAAAGAATTAAGGATAAAAGCCTTATAATCTGTAGATTGCTGTATGTATTTACCAATTTTCATAATAAAAACCATTTACCTCCCCTATGAGATGTAAACAATTTTAATAAAACCGTTTACATCTGTCAACCAATGTAAACAAAAAACATCTAAACAATTGCTAATTAATACGATCGCCTTTTCAATTAAAAAATAGTCGAGCATAGTAGAACACCTTTAAAACCAAAATTAGTCTTGCAGATAGAAACAATCAAGTTCAAATTTTTACTAAAATTAATTTCCGTTTTGAGGTAAACTATTAAATAATTTCAGGAGGTTCAATATGAAAAAAATATTATTGCTCATAAATTGTTTATTAATTTGCTGTAGTAATATATTTTCAGAATCTAAAACAATAAAATTAACAAAGAAAATCGAGTTAACCAATGACTAAAAATTTTGAAATAGCACGTATAAGCTCTGTTCATCGAGATCAGTATTCTATTCTTGGAAACTATGGCGAAGTTTTTGCAGAAATAACTGGCAAACTATTATATGAAGCCCAAAACCTTATAGACAAGCCTTTAGTTGGAGATAAGGTAGAAGTAGAATATTTTAATAATAATGAACTTGCTATAATTCATCAAATAAAAAAAAGAACAACAATTTTAAAGCGCAAAACAGCAGGAAAAAAAATTGATTATCAAGGAATTGCCGCAAATATTGATTATGCTTTCATTGTACAAGCACTAGAAACTGATTTTAATTTAAATAGACTAGAACGTTATCTAGTAATGATCAATGAGGCCCATATAGTACCTATTATTATTTTGAGTAAGAAAGATCTATTAACAAAAGAACAGCAAGACGCAATATTAGAAGAATTGGAAAATCGAGTTAAAGATTATCAAATTGTTTTATTTAGTAATAAAAATGGTGAAAATTTGGATCAAATTCGTAAATTATTAAAAAAGGATAAAACATATTGTTTATTAGGTTCATCTGGAGTCGGAAAAAGTACATTATTAAATAATTTATTAGGTGCAGAAATTTTCGCAACAAAAGAAATTCGTGAAAAAGATGGTAAAGGCAAACACGCAACGACAAAAAGACAAATGATAAAGTTGAAAAATGGTGCGTTAATTATTGATACGCCAGGTATGCGTGAGCTAGGAAATATCGATATCAAAGAAGGACTTAATATTACTTATGACGAGGTGACAACTTTTGCTAAGGATTGTTTATTTAATAACTGCACACATACACATGAAAAAAAATGTGGGGTTTTAGCAGCAGTAGAGAACAAAAAACTATCACAAAAAAGATATGACAACTACATTAAACTTAGAAAAGAAGCTACTTATCATAGTATGTCTTACCTGGACAAACGCCGTAAAGACAAAAATTTTGGAAAAATGATAAAACGTGTTCTAAAAAACACTGTTAAAAATCACAGAAGATAGGTGTTTTGCTAAGAAAGATTATAATGCCCACCACCACTTCCGTGCTTAATTTTGATATTAAATCAAATCTAATCAAGCTCGAACAAAACAAAAGACTTAAGAGTAGATTGAATTAGAGTATTACAAATACGTTACAAAAGCATATAAACCAATTTCTCAAGTTTAAGCTAAAATCTTCATACTAAAATAATGTCTATGATTCGTGTAAAATACAAACAGTAAATATTATACGGAGAAAATTAACATGAAAACCAGTTTATTAGCTAGAATGTCAAAAATTTTATTTCTAGTTGTTATCTGTTTTGCAATTTATGGCTGTACTGAATTTTCAGCTTTATTATTAGTTAATAGTGGCGATATTAATAATAAAGAATTAATTAATGAATATATCTATTATGAACCAGTGGAACCTACTCACCCGCTACAACATGCAATTATCTTAAATGTAAAAATAAATGATTCCAAAAAGAACTATCGATTTATTTTAGATACAGGTGCTTTAACCGTAATAAATAAAAAAATTATTAAAGAATTAAATTTAAAAACAGAAGTTACAGTGTCGGCCTGGGATGCTAATGGCGTAATGAAAAAGACTGATCTCATAAAACTGGTCACTATAAGTATTAACGATGTAGTCATTAATAATATTGCCGCAGGTGTTATCGATCTTTCAAAACTAGAACAAACTGGGTTGAAAATTGATGGGTTAATCGGATCAAATGCTTTACGATTTTTTAAAGTTACAATTGATTATGAAAAAAATATAGTTCATTTAACAAATAATAAAAAAATAATTAATACTCCCTTAAATGGCTATAAAATAAAGTTTGAAAAAGACATGTTAAGTAGTACCCCTGAATTTCGTTGTCAAATAAATGAAGAATTAGATGCAGACGCCTTGATTGATACTGGTTTTGGTGGAAATGTTTTAATACCATACAATTTTATTAAAAAACTAAATTATTCTGAAACGGATAAAAATCTTATTAATGCTGTTGGTATAATAAAGCAAGGCATTTTTTCTACACAGCAAGATAAAAATAAATTCGCTTTGTCTAGAATAAACAGCTTAAGTATTAGTCCAGAAAGTAAACCTTTCAAAAATTCACTTGTTTATTTTAATACTAGAAACCTACCAGCGCTAAAAAATATCGTGTTATTAGGTAAAGATTTTTTAGCTAATTTTTTAGTAACAATCGATTATATTAATAATGAATTAATACTAAATCCTAAAAATATGCCCCCTAATCAAAAGCATAAATCAAATATTTTTGCTACCGGATTAGCAATTCAACAAAATGAAAAAAAAGAATTTATGATCACTGGATTATGGGAAAATTCACCCGCCTATAAAGCTGGATTATTAGTCGGTGATCAATTAATAAAAATCAATAATTCTAGTATGGATACGTTATCTATAGATTACATTTTCAAACAATTAAACGATGAAAAAACAAAACAAATTCTATTAACCGTAAAGCGAGACAATAAAATACTAGAGTATAATCTTAAAAAAGAATTTCTATTACCAATTCTTTAAAAATAAAAATAGTTTAATAAATATTATTTTTAGCATATAATAAATAATGTGATCATTAAAAGCTACTATTTGAGCTTAAAAATATTATATTTTAATAAATAATCATAAGGAAGGAAATAAATAATGAAAAACAATTTCAAACATTTTGACTTAAGGATGGTAACCCCATCATACGATTCAGAATTAACAGATATTGTAATTGATTTAGAAAAATTAAGACCAGGACGCAAAATTTCTACAGAAATTTATTCTTCCTTATTTAATCAACTTAAGCAAATATTCCATATACTTGAAAGTTTAGGCTCTGTAAGAATTGAGGGGAATAATACAACACTATCAGAATTAGTAGAAAAAACTATAAACGGCTCTATAAATACCAGTCCAGAAGAACAGACTAAAGAATATAAAAATAATTTAATTGCTTTAGAGTTCATAGAAGCATATATCGAAAAAGGCACAAAAATAGATAGAGCTTTTATTTCTGAGCTACATAAAATAATTGTGAACGACCTAGCTACTAACCTAGAAGGAGACAAAAATCCTGGTGAATATAGAAAAATGCCAGTTGTCATTTCTAAATCAAACCATAAGCCACCGCCACCAGAACAAGTATCCCCTTATGCCGATGAATTATTAGCCTTTATTAATAAATATGCTGGAAAACAAAAATATAATTTACTTGCAACAGCTATAGCGCATCATCGTTTTTCTTGGATACATCCTTTTAGAAACGGAAATGGTCGCGTAGTACGCTTAATTACATACGCAATGCTTTTGAGTATGGGTTTTGCAGTTAAAGGCATTTTAAATCCTACCGCAATTTTTTGTATATATAGAGAAAAATATTATTCTATGCTTTCAGCCGCAGACCAAGGTAAGGATTCTGGTATTTTAGTTTGGTGTGAATATGTATTAAAAAATTTAAACTCTGAAATATTTAAAATAGAAAAATTACTTAATACTGATTATTTATTACAAAAAATTATATATCCAGCATTAGAAGATAGCTTATCCCATAAAATAATTACTCCTGATGAATTTATAATTTTAAAAAATGGTGCAAAATTAGGTGAATTTAAAGCATCTGATGTTAATAGTCTTTTAAATAAAAAATATCCATATGAAACATCCAGATTAATTACTAGATTAAAAGAACAAAAAATGATTACAACAAAACCTAATCATAGCCGGATATATAATATATCCTTTATTGAAAATAAATTAATGCGAGGATTAATTTCTAATCTAAAAACAGAAGGTTTTGTTCCTTTTGATGATTAATTTGAGCACGAGTTGAATCAGGGTGTTATCAATATGTTGTCAAATTATAAAGTTGAAATAGTGCGCTAGATGATTGATAATATAGAAACAATGCAAAAACAAATTATAGTAAAAAATCTTTTTATTGTATCTAAGTGGACACTAAGATTATATGCGATTTTATTTATAGAAGGAATTGCAGAAATGGTAATTGGAGTTCATCGCCCTGAAATGGGTATTACTTTATTTTCAGTTACAGAAGGAATTTGTATTGGTATAGTAGTCAATATTGCTTTTATTTTAGCTACGTTTAAGCTAAATACTATTGGTAAAATAATAATAGGCGTAATACTAATCCCTTCAATAATTATTAATACCGGCTTAATGCTTCTGGGTTTATCAAATATTCTATTAGCTGTTTTATGGGGATTAGTAATAGGCACTTGGGCATTTACACATCTTCTAAAAGGAGGAAGTATCCATGAGAAATCCAATTGAAATAATTCTAGATAAATTCAAGAAAGAAGCTTATACATATTTTGATCAAAACATACATAAATTATCCAAGACAAAGGCTGGTGAGTTCGATGAATCTGGTGGCGCTATGCAAAATAATGACGCAGATGCTTTTAGACATGCTTATGCAAGTGGATCTGTAACACAATGGGCTTCTGCCTATGTTGCGGAAAAATTAGGACAAATCGTTGAATGGAAAGGTAATAATCCAAAAAATCAAAAAAATATGGATTTGTGGAACAATTCGATCGGTAGAAAATATGGAAAACAAACAAAAACAAAAAAGGCTTTAGCGGATACATTAAAAAAAGCGCTAGAAAATGGTGAACTTATCACTACTCCAAATGATTCAAGAAAATATGATGGAGAGACAAGTTTTCAAGTCGATGCAGAAAAGCCCATTATTGTGCTTCACGAAAAAGAAACTGGTAGAAACGAATTATTCTTAGACCTGCTAAAAGGCGAAATAATGGATAGAGAAAAGTTTGTTTATTCTATTAATAATGGCGAGTATCCCGGATATAAAGTAAGTATGATAGATAATATTGCCACTCCAATGTCTAAGCCTGATGGTAGAGCAGATAATAATTTGGGGTAAGACAACACCCCAAGTACAAATTAACTGGTTTTTGAAAACACCTTCCACACCACTTCCGTGCTTAATGTGGTACAATATAAATATACAGCCAAAATTACGGCTACCTGGGTATCTTTTCCCGAAATAAAAAGTCCAAGCGAACTTCGCAATTTTTTTCAAAATTTTTAGAGAAAGGCGCCAAAAATATGGACAATATCAATTTTTTTGAAGTTGAAGTCCTCGGGCAAACAACCTATTTTATAGGTTAACCTAAACCCCTTAACCTTAATATTAAGCTTAATCTTAGACCAAATAAAAAATTTGCTGTAGAACATGTTCCAATTTGAATCGTTTAAGGTTAAGGGTAGGGTTAAGGATTAAGGAAATAAAAAATTCTAGCAAATTTTTTATTTGGTCGGGGTGAAAGGATTTGAACCTTCGACCCCCTGTTCCCAAAACAGGTGCGCTAACCAAGCTGCGCTACACCCCGACACGAAGATAACATTTTATTTCTTCCAAAGCCTTTTGTAAAGCTCTAGCTCGATGACTAATTTTATTTGTACACTTGCTTTAAAGTTGCCTAACGGCAAATTAAAAATAGTTGTAGGTAAGGTTTTTGGGCAAATTATTCAAGAAATGCGTGGTCAACATGGGTTTGGTTATGATCCTGTCTTTAAACCAGATGAGTGTGATTTTACTTTTGCGGAAATGAAGTTAGGTGAAAAAAATAAAATTAGTCATCGAGCTAGAGCTTTACAAAAGGCTTTGGAAGAAATAAAATGTTATCTTCGTGTCGGGGTGTAGCGCAGCTTGGTTAGCGCACCTGTTTTGGGAACAGGGGGTCGAAGGTTCAAATCCTTT
>JABGVJ010000005.1 GCA_018646105.1 bacterium | reverse complement strand
TATTTTAGCTCCTCTTTTATATAACTCCATTGTTAGAAGCCCGGTGCCAATCCCCAGATCTAAAATTTTAGTTGATTTTGAGATGTTTATTTTATTATTTATAGTATTTAGAACAGTATAATAACCTTCGAAAGGATATCCTTGAGGATTTTCCCCAATACTCTGATCATAAAAAGAAGCCCAACTATCAAATAAATTTAACCGATTCATTTTATTTCACCTTGTTTCTTCCGCTTAAAACCTTTTTACAAAAAAATATTTATCTAATTTAGAATTAGTTTTATTTTTTCTAATAAAGTCTAATTTAAAACCATATCCTTGTCCTCGGTATTTTTCATCTACCCATAAATCCTCCACGTGAATTTCTTTGCCAATATTCTCGGTATATTCAATTTTCATTTTTAATCCTTTTTAATTTTATCTTAATCTTAAATTTATTTTATAAATAATAACCGGAATACTTTCAAACGTAGTTTCTTTTTCTATTGTCATCCCAAGTTTTTCTGCGACTCGAATTGAGTTTTTGTTTTCAGCTTCAATAATAGAAATAATTTCTGGTATTCCCAAGGATTTCGCGTATTTCGTAACAGCCTTTGTAGTTTCTGGTACAAAGCCTTGCCCCCAATATTGAGGGTTTAGTCTGTATGTAAGTTCTATTCTGTCTACGTTATCAACATTTTGAGAAATCAATCCAAGGTACCCAATTAGTTTTTTATGGTTTTTTGAAATTATAGCAAAAAAACCTAAATTATCGTTTTTGACTTGTTGGTTTTCTAATACTTTTTTCAAAAATTTTTTAGTTTGTTCTAATGATTTAGCCCCGGTTAAAGAAAACTCCATCACCTTTTCATTGCCTAATATTTGATGCAAATCATCTAAATCATCCATAGCAAAACGCCGTAAAAAAAGACGTTCAGTTTCCATTATATTTTTGTTCAAAGCAACATTTCCTCCACATAATTCAAATTCATTATAAATTATCTGGTTACATTTGAGTATGGTTTGTTTTAATACTATTTAAGTAAAAAGTTTTAGAAAGTTTTGGAAGAGATTATGATTAATTTAGGTCTTTCTTTTAATGTATTAACTTTGTAATTTATCATCTTCCCCCTGAATAGATATATAAATAATTTTGTACATTTACTTATCGTAAGAAGGCGTTAAATAATTTCAGTTTGGTTATAGTTAATGAATAGTGAGGGCTTTGTTTTGTAAACAAATTTCATAATTACTTCGGAGCAGAGCTCCGTGGGGGTAATTTCTATTACCTTAATTTTAAAAAGTCTTGTTGTAACTGTTCTATATCAATAGGTGCATCTGTATTTAGATAGGTATCCATATAACCAAGTATAAATAATTTTAGTGTGTACAAAGGATCGTCTTCTGAAAGAGATTCAAAAGATTCTCTTACTTTAGATCTGGAGTATTGATAAATTCCGTCACAAAATTTTTCGTACCAGATAGCTTGGTTTAGGTGTGATCTTCTGCTTTTTATTAACGTGTCAAATAGCTTTATTCCTTCTTTTGTATTAAAACTCTTATTAAAAAGAAGTTGATATAAAGTCGTGTATAGTCCCCAGATATCTTCTTCAGGAGAAATTATTATTTTGATATAATTGATGTTTCTTGTCGTCTCCATTACATCTTTTGCTTTGTCCCGAAACGCCTTTATGCGTCGAGGCGCTATACGGCTTAGATTGGTCAGGCGTTCAGGCGTATCAATTTCTCTTTTGAAGGTGAGTAGCATATAGCAGCTTAGTCCAAAATCAACGAATTTTATATTAGTTTCATCAAAAACAACAATATTGGCTAGTTTAACGCTTAAATGCAAAATATTGTTAGGGTGTATCTCTTGTAATAATCCATATATAATTTGTTCCATTAGATTGAAACACAGATTATGATTTAACTCTTCTGGTTCTAATGTTTTGAGAAAATCTTCCAAATTTCCATGATCTGCTTTTTCCATATAAAGAAGCTGTGCTTTGTAATCTTTGTCGTCGTCTGACCCTAAATATTTAATAACACATGTTAAATTTTGAGGAGATAAAATGCTTAAATTGTAGACTTCGCTGCTAGTGGCTTCGATTTTTATGGCAATATCTCCGTATCTTTCGTCTTTTCTAGGTGCTTGTACGACCTTTGATTGTACGCCTTCACCAAGTATTGTGTATTTTTCAAGTCCCCTCATTTTTGGGTAGTCAAAGTCATTGTCATTAATATCTGGGGGTACCTTTTCTGATGGAGTTTTAACATCGTAAGAGTAGGCACCAGGACCTTTGGTTTCTAAAAGTTTAGCTAAGGCATCAGCCGGGGAAGCTGTTATTTTGCTTGCTGGTGTAGCGTTGTAGCCGCTGTCTGTACTTGCTAAATTCCCACTTATAATTTTATATTTAATAATAATATGATTTTCCCACCTGAAAAGATATATAAATAATTTTGTACATTTACTTATCGTAAGATGGTGTTAAATGATTTCAGTTTGGTTATAGTTAATGAATAACGAGGTACCCAAACGCTGAATTATATAAAGCTTCATTTGCTTTAAATATTGAAATAACACCAGAAAAATCATGTTTTTTTGCGCTGAGTTCTAATTTTTTAAATAATTCATTCATTGTTTTTTTTCCTCCATATAATTCAAATTCATTATAAATTATATGTTTTAATTTTAATATGGCTTATTTGAGAGTATTTGAGTAAAAAGTTTTAGAGAGTCTAGAAGAAATTTAATATACTTAAAAATCTTCTTTTCTGCTAAAATTTTCTTATAAGGAGTTATTAAAAATATGACAGGACCATCCCCGTCAAGCCCACCAGTGCCAGGAATACCAGATTATTGGCACCACATTCAAACAAAAGCTCCCAAAACACCCGTTTCAGAATGGAAAAATGAGTTTAAACCTGATGGTACCAAAAAGGAAGCTGTTGTGGATCAACTTAAGAAAGCCGTGGATGAAAACCGCGAAGGCCACAAAGTAAAAAAAAGCCAATATTATGATCACGTAAATATTAACGTCCCTGCAAAAAAGCCTAAACAAAAAGAACTCATCAAAAAAGTTAAAGACGAAAGAAATCAGCGCGAAAAGAAAAAACAGCAAGGACAATCAAGAAATCACCAGCAAAAACAAAACGAAAAACAAAAACCAGGCATTGATCTGGAGATCTAATTGTTTTACTCCGCCACTCTTTTTATAAAATCGTTATGTGGCAGCCAGTTAAATCCAGTTACATTTCCATCTGCATCTAATACAAAGTCAAATATTTCTGGAGACCGCAATCTAAAAAAGCGTGTATTTGATCCTTGTTCAGGCCTAATGTGCATCTTAGGATTATCATTTTGCTGAATATAAAAACAATCATCTTGTTTAGATACTTCAAGGGAATAAGTTATGCCTCCCGTTAAAACTTTATACATACCTAAACATTCAGTATATTCTCCCTCAGTTAATCTTGTTTTTTCTTGAGGTAATTCTGGTAAAGCAACTTCTTTTCCAAGTGCGATATCGGTTATATCATCAAAAGTTTGGCACGCATAATCGTTATTGCTAAGAATTATTACCGTGGTTTTTTCATCTAAATTTCTAACAAAATATGAGTTAAAGCCAGGTATCATTCCATCGTGCCATACCTCACTACCATCTTTTGAAACCGTCCAACCATACCCATAGCGACTTTCTTCTTTAGGATTGTCAAACAAAGGTTCTTCGCCTGGAACAAACATTTCAGACAGCCCCTCTCTTGAAAGAATGCCGGCATAGTCTGAATTTGACATAATTCTATGTAATTCCTGATCCCAAAGAAATAAATTGGATGCTGTTGAACATAAAGAACCAGATCCTTGAACGCTCGACATACGTGCCTTTACTGCTGGATATATATCCTCGTCAATTAGCGTGTAACCTGTAGCAAGATTGTGCTCATCATATGTCACTACTCCAGTGTCTTTCATACCTAATGGATTAAAAATACTTTCACGCAAAAAGGTGCCATAATTACGGCCAGATACTGTTTCTATTATTTTTGTTAATAAATCATATCCAGAATTACTATATTTATGTTGTGTTCCAGGATTAAACTCTAATTCACAACACCTAAAATTAGCTATTAATTCATCAAGAGAAGATTCTACGGTATCATCAAAATCAGGAAAGATACTTTTATCAGTTATATTTGGTATCCCTGATGTATGTCTTAGTAAGTGTTCAATAGTAATTTCATTCCCTCTGGGATAACCAGGCATCCATTTACTAATAGGATCCTTTACAGATAGTTTTCCTTTTTCTTGTAATTGCATAATCGCCGTTGCTGTAAACTGTTTTGTAATTGATCCAATCAAAAATTTTGTATTGGAACTGAATCTACTAGTTTCTGAAGAAAAACTTTCGCTAACAACAACATTTCCGGCTTGGATAATCATTATACAGCCACTAAAAACACGCCTTCTTAAAAAAGGCGCTAGATAAGTGTCGATTTTTTGCGTTAACGTAGTATCAATTTGTGTCGGAATTGTTCTTACAGCTATTATTTTTCTCATTTAGAACCCTTTTAATAGATATACAATAAACCCATCTATATATATTATCGTAGATATCTTTAGAAAAATTTCATTTTGTTTTCATTTTATCCGTCAAGATTCACACCTTGTATCCAAGTAAACAGTGATTATGTTTGTCGCAGGGTATTTAAGTAAAAAGTTTTAGAAAGTTTTAGAAGGGATTTATAATTAATTTAGGTCTTTCTTTTAATATAGTAACTTTGTAATCTATCATCCCCCCAATTTTAAAGGGCGCCTATACATTGTTCTCGAATAGCCCAAATTTTTTTAAATTTATCTATTCCATATTGTTTTTTAATATAATTCTTATGGATACCTTGTTTTTTTTCACCAATATCATCAGGATCAATATTTTTTTCAATAAAAAACTCTGTTATTTCTTCATCACAACGAATTCCATGTCTAGTTAAATCAACGCGTTTTCCTTTATATTCAAGGTAGCAATGAGCTTCTGGTATATATTCAAGGCCATATTTTTCTAGTACAGTACCCACACCAGGAGTATTACTTTCTTTCATCGGATAAATTCCTAGAACTAAATTAATATTAAGTGAGAGTTCATTTGCTAAAGCTTTTAGTAAGGCATGTTTTGTACTGCAGGTACCAGTTCTTTCTGATAAGACTAATAACCAGTTGCTTTTATCACTAGTTCGTCCATATGGTAACTTCCAGACAAAATCACAAGCGTCATGAAAGGTAAATATTCCTATTTTTCTAAATTGCCTGGACAAATGACCGCTTTTTAATAGAGTAGCATTGGGTAATTTTTGATACATAATTTTTTGTTTTCTTAAGTGGGGAGTAGTATTTGCTAAACAGTTTTTTTCTTTTTCATTATGTATATAATTATAGTTCATTTTAATATGTATTTATACCTTTAATTTTTTCGGAGAAAATCTGGAGAAAACCAATTCTCCTAGACCTTGTATGAGATTCGGTTTTTACCGCAATCATCGCATTTTAGTGGTGCGCGGCTGACAGGGATAGCAACCTTCAGACCACCTGATTAAACGATATAATCAGCTATTCACACATGCTTCATGTTAAGTTTAAATCATCCAAAATGAGATTTGTTGAAATCAGTTTGGTTCAGCTTGGATAAATTCAGGGTGTTACCAATATGTTACAAAATGAGTGATCACATAACCATCACATGAAAAAATAAGGTGTTTAAGATTAAGTTTGAATGATTTTTAGTACATGACAGTTAATTTGTCACATGACCGTCACATAAGGATTTTAATTCCAAAAAGGAATATATTTGGTGTATCGTTTAGATTTATTATCAGGATCGTAAACTTTAATCAATTTAGAGTTTATTGTGTCTGCAATAACACGAGATGCTACTGAATAGTTGCTTTCTTTTATCGAAAATCTTTCCCGTAGACTTTGATTGGTCATGAAATCACCAGATACGATTTTTAAACAACAGTGTTGGTAGCAGGCTCTAATTTTATCTTGTTTGTCCATCTTATTTAATGGTTTGTAGGCGTAAAGAATTACTTTTAAAAAACTATCAGCTTCAATAAAATTTGGAGCCGGCAGCTGATATAATTCGGTTGCGTGGATAACTTTATCAATGCCGCTGCCTCGCTCTTCACAAATATTTATTCTTCTCATAAAATACGCTAGTTTTTCATTTCTGGATTGAGGGTTATGATCAATAAACCTATATGTACTAATAATAGGTTTTCCAGGATTGTTTATTTCTATTCGATCATCAAATATCTCTACAGATGGACTTGCTCCAGTTACGCTAAAATCTTGATGGATCAGAGCGTTAGCTATTAATTCTCGAATAGCAATTTCTGGAAACATTCTAACTTCTCTGCGGAAAGCTTGGCCGATTTCTTCATTTGAAGGCAACTGGTCATTTACATAGTTTACTATTTCCTCAAAACCGATAGCGTATCCTTTAGACATTTGATGCTCTTTAATAGTTTCTATTCTATTCTTCCCTTTATACTTAATAATTCTTATAGCTTTACGAGAAAGGTGGTCAAAATTATTGAGATTTTTAGCAAATAAAATAGCCCCTAAATTAAGTATGGTGTATTTGCCATTTTTTTCTTTACTAATGAGTTTTTCTTCTATAAATTTTTTCAAAATAGCTTCTTTGTTATCGGGTAGATTCATTTCTAACAAGCTAAAATAATTCGGATAGTCTAATAATTTTAACACTGTATCAATATTCGTATTTTTTAAGGCTTTATCATTTTCAAATACTATTTTAGATAAATTTTTCCAAAGTTTTCTTTCTTTTTCCGGATATTCAGATAGCTTTTTTTTGTAAGAACTAACTCTTATATAAGCAGTTTTTAGAAAAGTAGTAGGGCTATTTGATGCAGCATCAATCTTAACCATGACAATATTTTTGTCATTATATTGAATTTTCTTAATAACAAAATCGATTTTAGGACTTAACCGGTTTATTAACCAAGGCTCTAATAGCTCATTCCCTTTTTTGGTTTTTTTAGGATCAAAAATTGTTCCTACAATATTATGATTATCATCATCTATACCAAAAACGAGATAGGCTTTCGGTTTGTTGTTCAAAACCGCTGAATTTGAGAGAGCAGAAATATATTGGCCGATTTCTTCGGGATTGTAGTTATTGAGTTTGAATTCCAGCCATTCTTCTTCAGCGCTATAAGTTATTAATTCTTCAAGTAATTTTTTTAGTTCAATTTCTTCTTCGATCATGATTTTTAGTTTTCATTTCCTTAAATCTAAAGGCGCCACAACGATGGATATATTATAGTTTTTTTTTATTGGTTATGAAAGTTTTATTTATAGTCGTTTTAGCAGCATTGTGTTTTCCTAAACCCCCATCTCTCTCAAAACTTCCCCAATACTCAAATCATATAAATCGCATAGCTTCCTCAGCGTATCTAGCCTAATATTTTCTCTTTTTCCATATTCAATAATCCGTATAGTGTCTAAAGATAGTTCTGTTTCCAGGCAGACTTATAGTGGGGGCATTTTTTAATTTTTCATAAAAGATAGTGCCCCCCACACAGTCGAAAATTTTCTGGGCATAAATGCACTTTTATTAATCCTTATAACCCAATATTAAAAAAATTATTGGATATAAAATTCTGTATAGCTTAAAGCAAACTTTAAAGCATCTTATAAAAAATAAGAAAATATTTCTTAGCTTATAATTCTTCAATTTGTGCACCTCCTAAAACAAAAAGCCTACCCGGAGCGTTTAACTCCAAGCAGGCTTTTTTGTCTTTCTGTTAGGTGACTTTTTTGCCTATAAGCTTTTTTGTCTGTTTTTTTTATAAGTCGCTAAACGACTCAATTTTTATCTGAATACTATCTCATTAAATGTCTTGCATTTTGTGCATTTGGCCAACTTTTTACCATTGACTATTTTTATCATTCTGACTTTAACCAAGGTTTCTTGTCCGTCATGAATAATAATCGCGGCTCCGCACTTCTTGCATTTGTCAGTTTTTAACATTGAACTTTCCTCCTTTAATTTATTTGGTTGGTTATAACCTAATAAAATTTTAGCCTAAGGGGGGAAATTAATATTCACCAGAATTGGGGAATTATTTGGGAATTTTACTAGAAATTAAAATATTGTGAGTTTAGAAAATAAAAGCCTTTGTTATTATGATCAATTAAAAGGTAAAAAAGCGGATGCGTTTTAGTTCTATTATTGATAGTTGTTTTAAATATATCGCTTAATCGGGTAGCCGGAGTATACTTTTTATTACTATTTTTTATAGTCTTGTTTTCTTCTATTTGGTTTATATGGTTTAAGATATCTTCTTGTTTTATTTCAGGCACTCCATTTTTATGTTGCTTATGCATATATTTTAAAACAGTAGCTTGGCGTTTTGTGAGAGTTTCTGAAATTGATATATTTACACTGTAAAAATCTAGAGAAAGGGTTATTTCGTTTTTCGATGTTTTTTGATTATTTGATGTTGAGTTGCTTGAAAATTTTTTGATTTGTTCAAAAAAATCTAAAAAATCATCATCCAAAACAGCGGGCTTTGGAGAAGGGCTCACTATGATATACACAAATTTTTTATCCGTACCCTCGCTGTAAAAATTAAATGGCTTATATTTTTCAATTATTTGAATTGCATTGCCAAGCTCAGGTGGACAGTCGTTTATTTTATAAACATTAAAATAGTAGGTAGTTTCTACTACTTTTTCAGTCATGGACAAGACCGAATCCTGGTAGGCTATACAGATTTCTAATAATACGGTAATTGTTTTTTGGCTTAAATTTTTAAGATGGTTTTCAAGATTTTCAATGCTTACCATTTTGTTTCCATTATTTTTTACTTCTTATAGTGATAATATTTCCCCATATTTCAATGGCTTGTTTTTGAACAAAAGCCGGCTGCATACAGTTTCGTTTAGTAATATCTGTGAATATGGCTTCAGTACCTTTAGTAATCTTTGAACTATTTTGCAGCTTGAATGTTTCATAAAGCTTGTTTAAAAAAAGTTGGCTATCAGGCATCTTTCCCACTAATCCTAGCCAAGAATTCTATAATTCCATTTGAAGAAGGATGCCCCAAATCTTTTGAAAATCCTGTGGGTTGAGGGCTAAATATGCAGGATGCTGCTTGAGAAAGGATAATATCGCCTTTATCGTTATCTTTCGAGGCATTAACTAACACTTTATATGTCATTAAAGAGTTTTGTCTGTGTTTATTAATTATGGCATTGTGCTTATGTGACATAAAATTTTTAACAGCAAAATATAGAAAGTAAGAAAGAACTCCAAAAGTTAAAATTTTACTGATAGCTATTTGAATTTGAGGAATATCTGAAAAGAACGAAATTTTCGTGATAAATAAAGAGAGTACAAGGTATAGAGACAATAAAATAAATAACAAAATACTGGCACATAACCAACAAACAGCAGACTTGTTTTGTTGCTCTACTTCCTTTTTGAAATGAATGGCTCTTTGAGAAACCCCGCTCTCAGCGGATAATTTTTTAACATCTATTAAAGAGGCTTCTATTTCAGCTTCTGTTTTTTTTACTATATTATCTATTGAATCGGTTTTAGTTTTAATAATATTGATGGCTTTTTTAGCTGCATCCTCCCATTTATTTGTATCAAGAGAGGTAATGAGAGCATAAGAAATAATATCCTTTAATACATTAAACGTATTTTGAAAAGCGCTGTTTATCCGATTTATCAACGCGTCTCTTTTTTGTATAGAATTTTGGTCTGTTATTTTGTAAGCCAATATCTCATTCATTGTTTTCAGGTCTTGCACACATTGGCTATTTATATGGGTTAATTGGGTATTAGGTAAATTCTCCAGGCTAATCAGGGGTATTTGGTTGTATAGGCGCAGTAGTTTTTTCGCCGGATCAACAGCCATTAAAAAGTTATGGTCTGTCCCTAAAGCGTCTGTTCTCGCTAATTTGCTAGTATCAAATTCTTGAATAGCTTTTAAATTATTTTTGATAGTGTTTAATTCTTCTGTATTCATAATTATTTTTAGAAAAGTTTTAGAAAGCTTAGTTTTCCCAACTTCGTATATATTCCTTTTTGTGGTGGTACGCCGTCACAGGATCGAACTGTGGACCGCCTGATTAAGAGTCAGATGCTCTACCAACTGAGCTAACGGCGCTTAAGATATACTTATTCTATATAAAAACATTTTAATTATCAATTCACAATCTATCTTTACAGGCATTAGCGGATAAAGTTAACACTATCTAAAACCAGGCCCCTTGAACAAGATTAAAGATAAAACTAACTTATCGCGGCATTTGTTTGAGCAGAGGCTAATTCGTGAAAGAGTTGAGAGAGAGGCCGAGCATCCATATAAAAAAAATCAAAAGAAGTAGCTAGATGCTCGGCTGAACCGAAGCGGTTATCACGAATTACCGTAGCGAGTTATGCCGCCTTAAAGCTCTTTCTTTTTTGCTTCTTTTTTCTTTGAGCTTTGGCAAAGAAAAAAGATGACTAGATCGCAAAGACGCCAGTCTTTGCTAATCCCTCTTCCGTGGTAGCGATAATATTTGAACGCAAAGCCAAAAAAGGATTAAAAGGCAGAGGCCTTTATCCTCAAACATTGACGATCAAACCCCTCTAATGTTATGCTCATAAAACTTAAAATAATCTTTTTTATGTTCAATCCTGCATAAAAAAATAGATTTCTTTTAAGAATAAAAAATCAAAACAAGCTGACCTCAAAAAAATCAAAATTTCAGCTTGGGAGCATTAAGGAGAAAAAAATATGCCCGAACAAACTACTTCAAGACCCCCAGAAAGAAGAGACCGTCCACCTCAATATCGTGAAAACCGTGAAGGGACAAGACCATCTAGACCTCATTACTCTCAATCCCAATCTCAATCTTCAGACCGACCAAAAAATTATGTCACAATGAGCCAATTACTAGAATGCGGAGTGCATTTTGGTCATCAAACTAAACGTTGGAACCCTAAAATGAAAAAATTCATTTTTACTTCCAGAAACGATATTCATGTTATTGATTTACAGCAAACTCTAAAACTAATGAGAGAAGCCTATGCTCTACTTAAAAAAATAGCTGCCAACAAAGGACGAGTTCTTTTTGTAGGTACAAAAAAACAAGCCAAAGATGTTATTGAAGCAGAAGCTAAAAGATGCGATATGTATTATGTAAATCAACGTTGGCTAGGCGGAACGCTTACTAATTTCATTACTTTACGTAGAAGTATCGGTAAATTAAAAACTTTAGAAAGATTGAAAGAAAACGGTGGATTAGACAATTTAAGTAAAAAAGAATCTGCCAAAAAAACTAAATTATTAAATAAATTAAACAATAATTTTTCTGGTATTAAAAATATGGTCGCTATTCCTGATATTCTGATTGTATTTGATACCCAAAAAGAAATCTTAGCGATTAAAGAAGCTCAAAGATTAAATATTCCGATTATTGGTATTGTAGACACCAATGCAGATCCTACAGAAGTGACCTATCCAATTCCTGCCAACGACGATGCTATTAGAGCACTTAAGTTGATTTCAGGAGTTTTCGCGAATGCGTTGATTGAAGGCAGTGCCAAATTTGCAGAACCAGAAGTAGGGACTCCAGCAGCCGCTGAATCTGATACTAAAGAAGCAACTTCCGACAATATTCCTGTAGAAAAAGAAGAACAATTATTGAAAATAGCTAATATAGAAGTGAAAGAATCTTAAAAAGGAGAATCAACATGCCTACTATTACAGCTTCAGCTGTTCAGGAACTAAGAACCAAAACAGGGGTCGGAATGATGGCCTGTAAAAAAGCCCTTATAGAGGTCAACGGTGATATAAAAGAAGCTATCAAATATTTAAGAGAAAAAGGGTTATCTAATGCTGCTAAAAAAGCAGAAAGAGCAACCAAAGAAGGTAGTGTTTTTATTCAAATTTCAGACGATCATAAAACCGGCGTTATTTTAGAAATAAATTGCGAAACTGATTTTGTTGCTAAAAATGATGACTTTTTAGAAACAGGTAATTATTTGGCACAAACAATTTTAGCGCAAAATAATGTTGATCATAAAGATGATTTAGCAAATTTAAAACTGGAAAACTTCAATAATTTCCAAGAATACTTGTCTGAAAAAATCCTTAAAACAGGGGAAAATTTAGTTGTTAAAAATCTTCAAAAAATAAAAACCAGCGGTTTTTTAAGTCAATACATTCATCTTAATGGCAAAATAGGCGTCTTAGTCGAATTTTCTGCGGACGTAGACTCTACATTAGGAAAAGATATTTCTATGCAGATAGCAGCGTCCAATCCTTTATATGTGGCTCCTTCAGATATGCCAGCAGCTGACGTAGAAAAAGAAAAAGAAATTATCAAAAAACAAGTATTAAATGAAGGCAAACCAGCAAATATCGTGGATAAAATTGTTTTAGGCAAACTTTCCAAATATTACAAAGAAGTTTGCTTATTAGAACAAGCGTTTGTGAAAAATCCAGATAAAGCAGTCAAACAAATTTTACCAGCCGGTATTAAAATTAATACTTTTGTCAGATTGGCGCTTGTCTAATTTTCAGAGTATTTTTCACGATCGGTTCATAAGGGATATTAATGGAAGATAAAATACCTCCACATGATTTAGACGCAGAAATCAGCGTACTTGGCGCTATGATGATTTCCAAAGACGCGATTCTACAGGTTGTAGCTAAACTAAAACCAGAATATTTTTATCGTGAATCCAATGGAAACATTTTCAAAGGGATCTTAGCGCTTTTTCAAAAAAACGAACCTGTAGATTTAGTCACTGTTTCCAGCGAACTTAAAAAAATGAATCGTTTAGAGGAGGCCGGCGGTAAAAGTTACCTTATCGAAGTTGTCGAATCCGTACCCACCGCTTCTAATGTCGAATATTATTCTGAAATAGTTTTGGAAAAAGCTATTCTAAGAAAAATGATCCATATTGGTTCCGATATTGTCACAGATTCTTTTGACGTTACCAAAGAAGCAGACGAAGTTGTAGACAATGCTCAAAAAGTAATTTTAGATATTTCCAAAGAAAAAATCAAAGATGAATTTGTTCATTTAAAAGATATTTTAATGCCCGTTATGAACAGTATCGAGGCTGCTTACGACAATGATAATAGCTTAATCGGGGTTCCTTCAGGTTTTAAAGATTTGGATGCTATAACTTCCGGTTTCCAAGGATCCGATCTTGTCATTTTAGCGGGACGACCCTCTATAGGAAAAACAACTTTAGCTATTAACATGGCTATGAATGCGGCAGTACAAGAGAAGCAGTCTATTGCTGTTTTTAGTTTAGAAATGCCTAAAGAACAAATCGCTTTAAAAATGTTAAGTTCTGAAGCTAAAATTGATTCAGCGAGACTAAAAACTGCTAATATTTACGAGCATGAATACAAAGCCTTATCTAAAGCTTTGGGCCGACTTTCCGAATCTCCGATTTATATTGATGATAAACCATCACTTTCCCCTTTAGAATTTCGTGCTAAATGCCGTAGATTACAAACAGAAACAGATCTCAAATTAGTTATTATAGACTATTTACAGCTTATGAGATCACATCGTAGAAGAACAGAAAATCGTTTTCAAGAAATGTCTGAAGTTGTACGTGAAATCAAAGCTTGTGCTCGTGAACTAAAAGTTCCTATAATCGCACTTTCACAGTTATCTCGTGACGTAGAAAAAAGAATAGATCAGATTCCCAAACTTAGTGATTTGAGAGAAACTGGAGAAATCGAACAAACTGCAGACCTAGTTTTATTTGTTCATCGGGAAGATTATCAGACCCATACGAAAGAAACCACTTCTTTTACTAAACTTATTATTGCTAAACATCGTAATGGTCCTACTGGCACAGTAGACTTGATGTTTAAAAAAGACGTCTCAAAATTTTATAGTTCAGATAAAACCTATGCTCCAGCTTCGTAACCTATTTTTTTTAATCATTTTTCAAATTTTAATTGGCTTTACAGCTCTTTATGCGCAAGGAATAACCGATGGCCCCGTCACTTTAGAAGCAGAAAGTTTACAATATGAAGAAAATACCGGTTTAATCCATGCTACTGGAAATATTCTGCTTTCTTTTTTAGGGTATAGCGTCAATGCTCAGGAATTTCAGTTTTCGCCAGATAACCAAATGCTATTTTTAAAAGATAAAATAGCCATTCAGAAAAAAGACCAGTTACTTAGTTCTGATAGTATTAAATACAATTTAGACAAAAATCAGGCCGTTGCTACCAATATAAAACTAACTTTAAAAAATATGCACATTAACGGACAAAAAATGATTATTACTCCGGAAAAAATCGAAATTTTGAACGCGGACTTTACAACCTGCCCGCAACCACAACCTCATTATCTTATTAAATCTCGTGAAATTCAGTTTTATCCCAAATGGGGTGTTTTCGTCGCGTTTGATGGTATTTTATATTTTTACCAAGTTCCCGTTATGTACCTGCCTAGCTATATTTATGGGTCAAGGCAATATGCGTTTGGACAGGAATCTTTTTCTTCTCCTTTACCCCTTATCGGTAAAGACGAGGAACAAGGTTGGTATATCAAAGAGAATCTAGGTTATTTTTTTGATATTCATTCTTCCGGCACTTTAGATTTAGGTTATATCCAAAGAGACGGTTATTATGCCGGTTTCAATCATTATTTTTCCTTTAACAACCAACAAGATCTAAATTTAAAATTATATTATGTAGAAAAATATGTGGGCGCCGCCAGAATAAGCTATAATTGGCGCTTGCCACGACAGAAAAAAGAAAAAGAAAGTGTAAATTTAATTGATGAATTTTTGTTTAATTTTTATAACCGAGACTTACCTTTAAGCAGTTTTAACTTCATTGTTTCTTATAATGATCTGAACAATAATTATCGGGTAAGTTATTTACCATTACTTAGTTTCGAAATAAATAAAATGACCTTACCTTTAAATTTTAATTTAACAACAGACATGAATATTGGGAATATCAAAGAAAACGCCACTTCACTTCAATTTGTAAGAGGCAACTTAAATTCGCGTATTGCTAAAGAGTATCAGCTACACAGCATTAAAATAGAACCTTCCTTATCATATTATGGCTATTGGTATAAAGACATGTCTAAATGGGAAAGAATTTTAGGTAAAATTAATTTGAGCTGGGAATTACCTTTACTCAATCCGGGTTTTTCATACACCAAAATCTTTTTTAAAGATGGGGCTAGTCCGTTTATTTTTGATACAAAAGACGCTATTGAAAACAATGAGATTGGCTTTAGTCTTTTAAGTCAACCTTTCAGCCACGAATTGTCTATAGATACTCATTACAATTTAGACAATAAATCGTATCGGGACATTAATTTCAAAGTCAAAATTAACAGTGATTGTTATAAGGTGATTTTAAATTATGAATTTATTGAAAAAGAATTCAGGTTTGGTGTAGAAATATAATAGCACCAAACGTAAAATTATTCTGAGATCAAGACCTTTTTCAATATTTCAATTTCTTCCAAAGCTTTACCAGTTCCCAAAGCCACTGATTTCAAAGGATCCTGAGCTATAGAAACTGCAATATTAGTTTCAGTTTGAATATGTTTATCCAATCCCGTCAGTAATGCGCCACCACCAGCTAAAGTTATACCCATATCAATAATGTCTGAAGAAAGTTCCGGCGGAGTTTTTTCCAGCGTACTTTTAATACCATCTACAATTAAGGCGACCGTATCTTTTAAAGCTTCTCTTATTTCGGTACTAGTCAGGGTAAAGGTTCGTGGTAACCCAGTCACTAAATCGCGACCACGTACATCAATTGTTTGTTCTGTTTTCATATCAAATGCAGACCCCAATTTTATTTTAATTTCTTCTGCGGTTCTTTCCCCGATTAATAGTCTGTAGTTTTCTCGACAATGATTGGTAATAGCTTCATCCATTTCATCCCCAGCAACTCTGATTGATTTAGCTACAACAATACCGCCTAGCGAGATTACTGCTACTTCAGTTGTTCCTCCACCAATATCCACAACCATATTACCGGTTGGCTCTGAAACAGGTAAATTGGCTCCAATAGCAGCAGCCATAGGCTCTTCAATTAGATAGGCTTCCTTCGCCCCTGCTTGATAAGTAGCATCTAATACAGCGCGTTTTTCTACGCCTGTAATTCCAGAAGGAATACCTACAATAATACGTGGCTTTAATAAATAAAATTTGTCGGATAAAGCTTTTTTAATAAAATATTTCAACATGGTTTCCGTAATATCAAAATCTGCAATTACCCCGTCTTTCAAGGGTCTAACAGCTATCACATTACCAGGTGTTCTACCGATCATTCTTTTAGCTTCATTACCTACAGCTAAAACTAGGTTTTTACTACTATCCAAAGCTACTACCGAAGGCTCTTGAATAATGATTCCACGTCCTTTAGCAAAGACCAAGGTATTAGCAGTCCCCAAATCAATGCCCAAATCACAAGAAAAATTCGCTAAAAAATTAGAAAAAAACTCCATCATCACATATCTCCCTTATTGAATTTCTTAAATTTATTTTCCATCGTTTAGATTATATAGTAAAAACAAATTATTATAAATACTCACTATTTATGAACCAGTCTAATCATTATGATTAACCTGATTACTATTTTTTAATATTTATTTTAAAACTTAATTCATTTAAGACCATATCTTTTTGCAAATCAGGATTATCAAAAATCGCCATTGTAGCTAAAGTTTGGTTAGTAATATGTTCTTCCCATTCTGTTGGCACATCACCTTCAATTTGTAATTTTATTTTATCCATGATTTGATATCCAGCATTTTTACGCATTTCCTGAATATGTCTAATTAAATCTCTGGCCACACCTTCTCTTTTCAATTTCTCGGTTATCTCTATATCCAAGGCCAAGATCAACTGGTTTTCCGTTGCTACCGGATGTTTATCCTTACCTATATAATTGATTACAATATCTTCATTATCTAGGTTCCAGACCTTATCTTCAAACTTAATAGTTACGCCTATTTCCTGAAATTCTACAGTCCCTTGCTGTAATGCTTTAGCTATTGTTTTAATGTCTTTCCCTAGTTTTGGGCCTGCCAGCTTCCAGTTTAAATTGTATTTTATAATCGCGATTTCTTCTGGATTATCTACAAAAATAATTTTTTTCACATTTAATTCTTCTTTTAAAATTTGCAGATCTTCTTCCTTTAAAATCACGTTACTATCTTTAGGCAAGACTATTTGTAAACTCGCTAAAGGTTGTCTGGATTTGATATTGTATTTTTCACGTATAGATCTGGCCAGATAAATTGCTTTACGAATTTGCGTAGTTTTTTGCACCAAAGCATCATCTGCAAATTTAGTTGGAATTTGCGGCCAGTCTGATAAATGAATCGATTCTTCCGTAGTTAAATTTTTATAGATTTCTTCCGCGATAATCGGCGCACAAGGAGCTAAGATTTTGCAAAGGTTTATTAATACATAATGCAATGTCTGATAAGCATCCTTTTTATTTTGTTCCAGTCCCGTAGCCCAAAACCTGTTTCTGGTTCTTCTGATATACCAGTTGGTAAGGTCATCCATAAAATCTATAATTGGCACCATATAATTATCAATACGATATTTATCAAGATCTATGGTTAGTTCCTGCTCTAAAACACAGAGTTTAGCTAAAATCCATTTATCCATTATATTTTGTGGATTCGGGATTTCAATGGTTTGTGGACTATAATTGTCGATTTTGGCATACATGTCAAAAAAGGAATACGCATTCCATAAAGGCAGGATGATTTGCTGTAAAGCTTGTTTTATACCACCCTCATCAAAACATAAGTCTCCCATTACAATAGCAGGCGACCCAAAAAGATACAGGCGCATCGCATCAGTCCCGAATTTATGCATTAATGCTAAAGGGTCAGTATAATTTTTGGTAGATTTGGAAATCTTTTTACCATCTTTAGCTAAAAGAGTTCCGTGCACTACACAATTTTCAAAAGCTGGTTTATCAAACAAAGCTACTGCTAAGACATGTAAATAATAAAACCAACATCTGATTTGTCCAGTATATTCCACAATAAAACTAGCTGGAAAATGTGTCTGAAACCATTCTTTTTTTTCAAAAGGATAATGATTTTGTGCATATGGCATAGCGCCGGTTTCAAACCAGCAATCCAATACTTCCGCTACTCTTTTATAGGTTCCTCCACATTCACAATCAAAAGTAATTTTATCCAAGTATTGTCGATGAATATCTTCGCCTATTTTTACCTTGGCGGCTGTTTCAATTTCTTTGAGACTACCAAACACTTTTCTGGTCTGACATTTACCGCATTCCCAAATAGGGATAGGCGTACTCCAATACCTGTTTCTGGAAATATTCCAATCCCGGGCATTTTTGAGCCAATTTCCAAACCGTCCCATTTTCACGGTTTCCGGCACCCAATTAATATGTCGGTTTTGTTCCAACATCTTTTCTTTTATTTTTTCTACTGAAAAATACCAGGCATCCATAGCTTTATAAATCAAAGGTGTTTTACAACGCCAGCAATGCGGATAATTATGTTCCAAAGTACGGCTATCTATGAGAGACCCTTTGTCTTTTAAAAAACGGATAACTCCTTTATTGGCATCATGCACATTTTGACCAGCAAAATCTTTTACTTCACTGGTAAAACATCCTTTATCATCCACTGGATTAACCGCTTTAATACCTTCTTTACGACATACCCAGTAATCGTCTTCTCCAAAAGCCGGTGCAGTATGTACAATACCTACCCCTTCTTCCACATCCACAAAATCAGCGCTAATCACGCGATAATAATTTCTTTCTTTAGCAATATCCTTAAAGTAATCAAATAAAGGTTCATATTTCAAACCAACCAAATCAGAGCCTTTACATTTTTTAATAATTTCCGGATTTTCACCTACAATATGTACTTGATTTTTTAGAGCAGCTTCCGCCAATATATAGATATTATTTTCTACTTTAATATAAACATAATCAATTTCGTTACCCACCGCCAAAGCCAAGTTGCTAGGCAAAGTCCATGGTGTAGTAGTCCAAGCAATTAAATAGGTATCTAATTTATTAATATTTAAATCTGTTTTAAATCTTAGAACTAGCGAAGGATCTGTTTTAGGACGGGTAGAATCTGATTCTCTGGTATCTGAAATAGATAACGATGTTTCACAACGATAACAATAAGGCGTGACACGATAATCCTTGTAAATCAGATCTTTATCATAACAAGTTTTAAAAACCCACATCACAGTTTCCATATAGTCACGGTCCATGGTTTTGTATGAATTCACATCATAATCCACCCACCGCGCCATTTCTCTAATATAAGTACGCCAAGTTTCATTATTATGGGAAACAATTTCTTTACAGGTCTCATTAAATTTATGGATACCTATTTCTTTTTCAATCTGGTTTTTATTATTGATGTGCAATTTTTTTTCAGCTTCTACTTCAATTGGCAGCCCGTGACAATCCCATCCCCAGACTCGCGGCACTTTATAACCACGCATAGTAAAGTAACGTGCTAAAAAATCCTTGATAAAAGAAACCAGTACTGTACCGTGATGAGGGGTGCCTGTAGGAAAAGGAGGCCCATCATAAAAAACCACCTCGCCTTTACTTTTTTGTTCTCTATTAGTTACGGATTTTTCAAAAATATGATTTTTATCCCAAAAATCCAAAATACGTTGTTGCATTTCCGGTATATTAAATTTATTATCTTGCGCTTTCTCTGTACTCATACAAAAAACTTCCTTTCTTTAAACACATAAAACAATTTATTGTAGCATAGGATGCTTCGTTATTAAATCCATATGGGTATCAATGCGATGAGCCTAAAAATAAAAAGGATTCTTAAGGCAAAGCCTTAAGCCTAGCGGAGCGTTCTACGCTCCTCCCACAAACTGATGCGGTAATAGTGCGTCTTGATACGTTGTGTTATACTAAGCCTGTCCGTCGGGGGTGTACAGGATTCGACGGGAAAGATCTTTGGATCAAAACGCGAGCCGAGGAGCTGCCAGGCCTCGTAAAAAGGCAGAAAAAACATAACTGCAAAATCAGTTAACAACTTTGTTTTAGCAGGCCCATGCCATGCTAAATCAGCAGCTTAATTAAATAGGCTGTCATCATTCTAGCTTTTGTTGACGAGGCTAGTTTGATGTTAGGTTAGTCAACTCGCTTGCTAAGCTAGACATAGCTTAGTGATCTAAACTTTTAATGTCTCGCTTGAGAAGATCCTGTTTTTGGGAGCTTTTAAAGTTAAATTTAAAACAAAAACTACGCTCGTAGCCTGGTTTGATTTTAAGCTTTTTCGGACACCGGTTCAATTCCGGTCACCTCCACCAAACAAAAAATTTTAATTTTTTGTTTCCTTAACCTTACCCTTATACCTAACCTTAACACCCACCAGAACAAACGATTTCAACAAAATTTTTTGTTTGGTTAAAGGTTAAGGTTAATATTAAGGATAAGGTTTTAGTTTATATTTATTTAGAAAGGAATAAAAATGGAATCCATACAGTATGAACTTCTTAAATATTTATATGAAAAAAATAAAAGCAACCCAAACACAGCAGTTTCTACAACAAACGCAATAAGAGATTTAAAATTCAAGATTAATAATGACAAAATAAATGAAATTACAACAGATTTAACAAATAAAGGGTATATAGAAAATATATCACTATCAGAATTAGGCGAAGCGCTCTTGCATTCTCACATCAAAATTAATACTTGGGGTAAAGATTTTATAGATAAAAACAAATTAAGGGCAAGGACATTCAATTTTTTGAAAAGCCATTATATTTGGGGAAGTATTTCCATCATATGGTTAATATGGTTAATAATGTTCATCATATGGTTAATTAAGCCAGAGCTTCCCATATGGGAAATAATTTCTTCAATAGCTAAAAAAGCAACAGAGTTTCAAAAATATTTTTCTCCCTCTATAGAATAGAGAGGCCCCAACCATGCTATTATTAAGACATGAATACACAACCAAAAGTAGGCGTCGGCGTTATTATAGTAAAAGACTCTAAAGTTTTGCTGGGTCAGAGAAAAAATGCCCATGGTCAAGGTAGCTGGAGTTTTCCTGGTGGACATTTGGAATATCAGGAAACCATCGAAGATTGTGCTAAAAGAGAAGTTTTAGAAGAAACCGACCTTGAAATTAAAGATATCCGCAAACTTGCTTTTACCAATGATGTTTTTTTAAAAGAAGCCAAACATTATGTCACGCTTTTTGTGATTGCCAAATACGCTTCAGGTACTCTAAAAATAAAAGAACCTCACAAATGTGTCAGATGGGATTGGTTTAACTGGGACCAACTCCCCAATCCCTTGTTTCTCCCTATTCAAAATCTTTTAAAAGAGCATAAAGACAGCCTTCAAAATATTTTTTTGAAACAAAAATCTTTCTAAGCTTAAAGCCGGGGTCAATAGTAGAATATATTCTATTGACAAAACTTTTGCCCTGCTTGTATACTTCTTACCTGTCTATACGATGGCATTCATTGCCAAAGCACCTTGAAAATTAAATAACAAGCCTATTATAACTAATACGAGCTCAATTAACTTTTTTATTTTCATATTTGAAAATATATTTAAACAGCTGAGAGTTTGATCTTAGCTCAGGATTAACATTGGCGGCGCGCCTAACACATGCAAGTCGAACGAATCCTTACTATTGAGACTTCGGTTGATTTAGTAAATGATTAGTGGCAAACGGGTGAGTAATACATAGGTAACCTACCCTTAAGTTTGGGATAACTTTTCGAAAGGAAAGCTAATACCGAATAATCTTTTTTTATCACATGATTTTAAAAGCAAAGATTTATCGCTTAAGGAGGGGCTTATGTCTGATTAGCTTGTTGGTGGGGTAATGGCCTACCAAGGCAGTGATCAGTAGCTGGTCTGAGAGGACGAACAGCCACACTGGGACTGAGATACGGCCCAGACTCCTACGGGAGGCAGCAGTGGGGAATATTGCGCAATGGGGGAAACCCTGACGCAGCGACGCCGCGTGAGTGATGAATCCTTTCGGGGTGTAAAGCTCAGTCAAGAGGGAAGATTATGACGGTACCTCTAGAGGAAGTCCCGACTAACTACGTGCCAGCAGTCGCGGTAATACGTAGGGGGCAAATGTTATCCGAATTTACTGGGCATAAAGGGCATGTAGGCGGTTTTCTAAGTCAGGTGTTAAAGGCTTCAGCTCAACTGAAGTATGCCTCTGAAACTGGATCACTAGAGAGTAGGAGAGGGAAGCGGAACTTACGGTGTAGCGGTGAAATGCGTAGATATCGTAAGGAACATCAGTGGCGAAGGCGGCTTCCTGGCCTATTTCTGACGCTAAAATGCGAAAGCGTGGGGAGCGAACGGGATTAGATACCCCGGTAGTCCACGCCGTAAACGGTGTTCACTAGGTGTAGGAGGTATCGACCCCTTCTGTGCCACAGATAATTCGTTAAGTGAACCGCCTGGGAAGTACGACCGCAAGGTTAAAACTCAAAAGAATTGACGGGGGCCCGCACAAGCAGTGGAGCATGTGGTTTAATTCGACGATACGCGAAGAACCTTACCAGGACTTGACATCCGCAGAATTCTCTAGAGATAGAGAAGTGCTCGCAAGAGAACTGCGAGACAGGTGGTGCATGTCTGTCGTCAGCTCGTGTCGTGAGATGTTGGGTTAAGTCCCGCAACGAGCGCAACCCTCGTTCTGTGTTGCCAGCACGTAATGGTGGGAACTCACAGAAGACTGCCTGTGGAAAGCAGGAGGAAGGTGGGGATGACGTCAAGTCATCATGCTCCTTACACCCTGGGCTACACACATGCTACAATGGTTGGTACAATGGGTTGCGAAACTGCGAAGTGAAGCTAATCCCTTAAAACCAGCCTCAGTTCGGATTGTAGTCTGAAACTCGAC
>JABGVJ010000006.1 GCA_018646105.1 bacterium | reverse complement strand
GAAATTTTGGAAACCGGCCAAAAAGCTCATATAGCTGGCAAAATGGGCTCTAGTTCAAAATTAATCGATGGCATCTCTTTTGTAGAACCCAATAACAAAATCATTGGTCAAAGAAAAGATCTATCACGTAACGGAACTCTCGCCGTTAGCTGTCTATACAACAAAATTTCTTTTGAAGTTATCCAGTCTCCCAAAATAACTTCTTGGGGCTTAATTTATGATGAAGAAAAACACCTAATCGAAGACCTTCCAGAATTTATCACCGCCAAATTTAGCCAAGCCACCAAAACAGAAGGCTTTGACCAAAAAAACATAGAAAAAAAATTAAAAGAAAATATTTCTAACTACATTTACAACAAACTAAAACGAAGACCAGTAATCTGTTTACTTTTTCAAGCTATCTAATCAACGATACTTGTTATTTAAAAAATTTCTTTTATTAGTATGTTCACGCAAACTAGTACTAAAATTACTTGTACCATCTCTATTAGATACAAAATACAAGTAATCTGTTTTTGCAGGTTCTAGAGCTGCTTTAAAAGCTTTAATCCCCGGAGAAGCAATTGGCGTAGGGGGCAACCCTTGTCTGCGATAAGTATTATACGGAGACTTCACTTCAACATCATCATAAGTTAAAACTTTTTTTCTAGGTTCACCTAAAGCATATGCTACCGTAGGACAAGATGCCAACACTATCCTTTTAGCCAAACGATTATAAAAAACACCCGCAATAATCGGCATTTCTGCCAATTTATATGCTTCTTTTTCTACCATAGAAGCTAAGGTCAACACTTGATGCAAATTATATTTTGAAGTCTTTGGTTCTTTTTGCTGCCATAAAGTTACTATGTTTTTTTCAAATTGACCAAAAAAAGCCTCATAGATTTTTTCTATCTTTTCATTTTTTACAAAAATATAAGTTTCTGGAAACAAATAACCTTCTAAATTCTCTGTAGGAATCAAATCTAAAAAAGAATATTTATCCTTAAAAACTTCTTTGGCTTTAGAAACATTAAATTGTAAAAATGCTTTTTTATCTATGTCATAAGCTTCAGCTAAAACTTGTGCAATTTCTTTCTTTGTATAGCCTTCGGGAATCGTAATTTTTTTTAAAACAAGTCCTGTTTCCTTCCCAGTTAATATGTTTAAAATCCTAGATAACGAATAAGAAGGGCTCATTAAATAAAGCCCAAATCTTAATTTACGATCCAAATTCAACACCCGTACTGCAAAATAAAAAAAAGCAGAACTCTTAATAATCTGTACACTTTCTAAGTTTTGCCCAATTTGCCTACTATTCAACTTAGGAGAAATATCTATTTCCTTAATTTCTTTTTCAGACCAAGACAAAGGAATATAAAAACTCCATGCTAAATATAAAAAAACTAAAATAAAAAAACTAAAAATTATGAAGGGAACTCTTTTTTTTCTTGTTAATTTACGCTGCTGCTTAATCACTTATTCGCCTTTCCTCCAAATTAAAAAAAAGAATTAATCTGATTAATATCTACAAAATTCATAGTACCCAATTGTACCGCGTCTGCACCAGCACAAAAAAACTCAAAAATATCTTCTTTACAAATAATCCCACCAATACCTATAATAGGCAGCTTAGTTACTTGTCTAACCTGATAAACCATTCTAATAGCTACTGGTCTTATCGCGGGTCCAGACAACCCACCCATCTTATTACCCAACACTGGTTGTTGGGTCTTAATATCTATTTTCATACCTAAAAGCGCATTAATTAAAGAAATAGCATCCGTACCACCATTTTCTACCGCTTTAGCCATACCTGTAATATCCGCTGTATTAGGTGACAATTTAGTAATCACCGGAGCCTTAGAATTTTTTTTAACTACTGCCACCACTTTTTCCAACCAAAGCATATTATTAGCCAAATTTTTTCCCGTTACATTTGGACAGGAAACATTTATTTCAATACCATCTACTTCTACATTATCCGCTATAATCTTCGCTAGTTCTTCAAAATCCGACATTGCGCTACAACTATCTGCCGTACAAATACCTGAAATATTAACAATAATCGGCACCTTATATTTTTTTAAAAATGGAATTTTCTCCTTAATCACACCCCAAACACCAGGATTCTGTATCCCAATCGAGTTCAACATTCCAGCCGGAGTTTCCACTACTCTAGGCGTCGGGTTCCCTTCTCTTGGTTTCAAGGTTGTACCCTTAACCACAATCCCTCCTAATTTTTTCAAATCAATAAAATCAGTAATATCTTCACCAAAACCACAGGTCCCGCTTGCCAACCAAATCGGGTTAGGATAAACCTTATTTCCAATTTTAAAAGGACTTCTTAATTTTTTTTCTAGATCTACCATACGATCTCTTCTCCCTTAAACAAAGGCCCGTCTTTACAAATTCGTTTATAACCTTCTTTGGTCTTAATCACACACCCCATACAAACACCTATGCCACACGCCATATATTCTTCAAAAATAAAATAAGAATTTTGCGGAAATAGCTCATAAATTTTGCGCATCATCACTTTAGGACCGCAACAATATACGGCATCATACTGTAACACTTTTTCTTTAAACAAATCTGTGACAAAACCCTTGTATCCCTCGCTTCCATCATCTGTAGCCACAAATATTTTGTTTGCTAGCTTACGCCACTTTTCTAGTTCCACAATTTGGTTTCTGCTTTCCACGCCATAAAACAAATCAAACTTCTTAGCAACATGTCCCGCCAATTCTTTAAGTGAAGCAATGCCACATCCTCCCGCAATAAAGGCCATCTTTTTCGCTTTAATATTTTTTACCTGTACGCCTTTACCAACCGGGGCCACAATATCCAAAAATTCTCCTTTTTGGTATTCAGCCAACCTTCTGGTCCCTTTCCCTATTACTCTATACACAATAGAAATAGTATGATCCATTGCTTCATAGATACTAAACGGCTTGCGTAACAAATATTCATACCCCGTACCTACTTTGATATTAACAAACTGAGTTGGAAGATAATTACGCACAATATAAGGCGCTTCTAAAGTTATCTTATAATAACCTTCCGCTATCCTCACATTTTCTAAAACTTTATATTTAGCTTGTATTGGTTTTGACATCTTTTTTATTATACCGAACTAACGTTTCCTGAACAACTTTTACTAAGAACTTAACAACAATTGGGTAATCTCTTCAAAATTAATTTGTTTATCCATTCCTGAATCAAAATCTATAATCTCGGTTATCAATTTTCGTTTTTGTTCTTGAAGCTCAAAAATCTTTTCTTCTATAGTCCCTTTAGTAATCATCTTAAGCACAATCACTTTATTTTTTTGTCCCATACGATGCACTCTATCCGTAGCCTGCGCTTCAACTGCTGGGTTCCACCAAGGATCCAGATGGATCACATAATCTGCTGCAGTCAAATTAATTCCCACACCTCCCGCCTTTAAAGAAATCAAAAAAACACCAGCTCCATCCGCATTCTGAAACCGATCTATAGCGTTCATCCGACCCTTACCAGTAATCGTACCATCTATTCTTTCTATAGATATTTTCTTTTCTTTTAACCATTTTTCCAAAATATCCAACATTTTTGTAAATTGCGTAAAAACAACCACTTTATGTTCTTCTTCCATCAACTCCAAAATCTTTTCTTTAACTAATTCAAACTTATGCGATTCATAATCATTACCGTCTAACTCTTTTAAAAGCCCTGGATGCAAACAAATCTGCCTCAACTTCATCAATGCTGTTAAAATATTTAACTTATTTTTCTGTCCTCCGGCTTGTTTAACGCCAGATTTTACCGCCTGTAACACAGTCTCATATATTTTCTTTTGCGTTGAAGATAATTCACACTGCAAAATCACTTCTGTTTTTTCTGGCAAGGAATCCAAAACTTCATTTTTATCTCTTCTTAAAACAAAAGGAGTTATTTTGGTTTTAATCAGATCTTTACAATTTTCTTTAATTTGAATATCAAAATGAGACTTATTTCCCAAATATGCCGGCATCACAAAATCAAACAAATTCCATAAATCCTCAATCCTATTTTCAATAGGAGTCCCGGTCATCACTAGTTTGAAATCACTTTTTAACAATTTTACCGCTTTAGACACTTGCGTATTTGGATTTTTAATAGCTTGTGCCTCATCAACAAAAATAGCTTTATATTTTATAGCGCTCAACAACTCAATATCATTTTTCAAAACACCATAAGAAGTTATTAAAAAATCCAATTTTTTGCTTTTCCTCAAACTTTGCCCTCTATTCTGGCCTGTATACACTAATATTTCCTTGCTAGGACTAAATTTCTCAATCTCTTTTTCCCAGTTATAAATCACATTTGTAGGACCCACAACTAAAATCATTCCTTCTCCCGACATCTGCGAAGCAAAAGCTATGGTTTGCACTGTTTTTCCCAAACCCATATCATCTGCCAAAATACCCCCAAAATTATTCTTATGTAAAAAATCCAACCAATTAAGTCCAGTTTTCTGATAATCACGTAAACTACCTACAAAATCATCACCTGGCTCACAAATTTCTAGTCTTTGAATATTATTCACACTAGTTTTTAACTTCCTAGCATTTTCGTCATTCCCATTAACACTCATCGCTGTTACCAAAGGCAAAATCTCAGCTCTATTAAACTTTTTATTTGTCCCTACCCCACCAAATTTTCCTAAAAGCTCCAAACTTTGTTTAGACTCATCACTAATTTTCACATAACCTTTATTAGTCTTAATATATCCCTGATTTTCTACCATCAAACGCGCTATTTCTGTTAAAGAAAACTTTTGTCCCATCACTTCACAATCATGCTCAAAATGAAACCAATCAATCCCAGAACTAGCCTTATTAACCTGTACATTATAAAAATTTTGATCTTGTTTTCCTTTTTCCTGATCTTCACACGAACTAAATCTAATATTCAAATCAGCTGGTTTATCCAAGACTACATAATCCGTCACCTGCGAAATGATTTTCCAACCTCTATCGTTTAAAACAGGCACCACTATATTCAAAAACTTAACTACATCTCCCGGACTTTCCAACATTAAAGGCAATTTATGTTCCATAAAAAGATCTATAAGATCTTTCTGATAAATAGCCTCCATATCTTTCATCCTCATAATAGTTTTTGAAACCTGCGTAATCACTTGTTCCGGTTGATTAGGATCCACGTACACATCTCCATACTTATAAGACAACTTAAGCATTAATTTATCATTTTCATTTTTAGTTAAAGTCAATACTGCTACAGGACAAGTCTCTTTAGGTTTAAAAAAATCAAGATCCGCTTTTATTTGCCAATCCAAAATCTTTTTATTAGGTTCATACGTATGCTCTATAAAATTAATGGCCTTCAATTGATCAAAAACCAATGTATCCTTTTCCAAAAATAATTCCCCTAACTTTTGAATATTAGAAGAAGGATTTTGTAAAATAACCCCCTTAGAAAAACAAAAACACTCATTATCCAACCAAAAAATCATCCAAGCTAAAGGATTCTCTAGAAAAACCGTTCTATCCTTTAGTTTTACTAATAAAGAATTTTGCTTTTGTAGTACTTCTACACTTAAAGGTAATGGAGGGTGGAATTTAACTTGCTGTATTGAATCTTGATATTGCCAACTTAAATCAACTTCATAATAAATACACTTCTTAAAAAACAAGGCCATATAATAATCATGGTCAATAGCATCTAAAACTTCTGAACCTAACTTAACTCGTCTCAAATATTTCGCAATTTCATAGCAAAATTCCAAGTCTCTACTATCTAATTCTTTTTCCACTTTAAACAAAAACAACAAAAAAGCCGCTTTAGATAAATTTAACGGCTTATTTTGCAAAATTCCTGCTAAGCTTAAAAATAATTTATTTTGATGATCAAATATAAATTCAATGGTAAATTTTATTCT
>JABGVJ010000061.1 GCA_018646105.1 bacterium | reverse complement strand
TCTAGCCCGGAAGAGTTATAAGTTAGGTCAATGTCATTGGAAAAAACGTCATCCGGATCCCAAGCGTTGGCGATAACAACTAAAGATTGATCGTGTGCATAATTTACAGCTTGATTTTGTCGTTCTCGAGAAACTTGGAAGTCATAGCCAAAATCATCAAAAAAAATACCGGCAACGCCCATGTTTTTCCAAGTATCAATTTTAGAATAAATTTGTTCTAAAGAGTAGTCGTTGGTTGTGATTCCTAAATCCACATAGCCAAAAAACTTTGTGGTGCTTAAGGATTGGGCCGTAATTATTTCTTTAGTATTAAGATGGTCGCCATGTTCAGCGGACTCCAAGCCGCTACCTAAAATAACAATAGCATAAGAGGAAAATTGCGTGATAGCTAAACTGGTACTGCCGCCGGAATTATTAATGTAGGAAGGCCATCCGTAATATATTAGTAATCTTAGAGGTAAGGAAATGTTTTCATAGTTATTTTGAGTAGGAGTTTCCTCCTCGTTGTTTTGCGTAGATGTTTCTTCTTCATTGTTTTGAGCAGGAGTTTCTACCTCATTGTTTTGAGGAGGGACGACGACTTCTTCTTCTGTCGATGGCATAATTTCGCTATTAGTTATAGTGCTACAAGATAATAGACTTATCGAGATGATTAAAAGTGAAAATAAAAGTAGTTTTTTGTTCATTTTAATTGTTTTTTAGGTGAACCTTTCTTCAATATTTATTATAACTTATTATATTATCGAGTATTTAGCTGAATTTATTGCAGTGGTATTTTTTATAGTTAATAAAGGAAATATAAAAGCATAAAGAATATATGAGAAAATTGGATTTATTGCGGATTCAAAATCTGATAACTTGCGTGTTTGGAGTTATACAAAAAAGTTAAATTGATGAGGTTACTCTCATTGGAGGAAAAGGCCTGGCTCCCCTGAGTGGGGAGCTTTAAACCTGTTTTTAGAATATTACAATTGTCTGAATGAATAGTGGCTTAATTTAAAGGTTTTTTTTGAGATTTATTTAAATACTGAAAGAAATCACCTTGATTTGATAGAATAAGCCAATCTTTTTCAGTGATAGCTGTTTCATAAGTTTCCATAGTTTTAATAAATTTATAAAAATCTCTGGAGGCTTTACTTTGGTTATATGCTCTGGCATATATTTTAGTAGCTTTTGCATCTGCTTTTCCAATAATTTCTTGTTCTATTTTATATGCTTCAGACTGAATTCTTTTCAATTCTTTTTCTTTACTACCAAGTATTTTTGAAGCTTCGCCTTGTCCTTCTGATCTATATTTATCTGCTATTCGTTTACGTTCTGTAATCATTCTTTCAAAAATTTTCTGTTGAACTTCGTTTACATAGTTAATACGTTTTAATCGTAAGTCTAATAATTCAATCCCTAATTCTTGAATACGAGGAGCGGCGTTTTTAATAATTAAACGGGTAATTTTTTCTCTTCCTACTTTAATTTTGGCTAAACCTTGAGTCGTTTCTCCAGAACTGAATTCTTCACTTGAAAGTTGTTCTCTATTCGTATTTCTAACTAGTTCCACAAGATATTGATTGGCTATAGCATTACGCGTTTCGCCATCTAAAATATCATCAAGACGAGATTGAGCGCCTCTTTCATCTCTAACCCTTTGAAAAAATAATAACGGATCAGATATTCTCCAACGAGCATAGGTGTCTACCCAAATAAATCTTTTATCTTTTGTAGGGATTTGGTTTGGGGCGCCATCCCATTCTAAAAAACGTCTATCAAAAAGATGGACCTGTTGGATAAAAGATAATTTAAATTTAATACCAGGTGTTATGACTGGGTTACCTACAGGCTTTCCAAATTGAGTAATAACAGCTTGCTGTGTTTCTTGTACTATATATACTGAAGTAACTAAAAGAAACGCAGATAAACCAATAATTAAGCTAAGCACAATTAAATTAATTTGTTTTGTTTTATTCATTTTATTAATCCTTTATCTATTTGAAATAACGGTAATATGCCAGTTGCTTTGTCATCTACAATCAATTTTTTACCTGCGTTTTGCATTACTTTGTTCATAGTCTCCAGATAGATACGGTATCTAGTAACTTCTTTAGCTTTAGAATATTGCCTAAAAACTGAGTTGAATTTTGCTGATTCACCTTTAGCCCGATTAACTCTTTCAAGCGCATATCCTTTAGCACTTTCGATAGCTCTAGCTGCTTCACCACGTGCTTTTGGAATTACTTTATTATATTCTGATTTAGCCTGATTAATAAGTTTTTCTCTTTCCTGTTGAGCTTCATTCACTTCGTTAAAAGCAGGTTTTACTTGTTCAGGTGGATTTACATCTTGAAGCACAACCTGGTCAACTTTAATACCAAGTTCATATTGGTCAGATAATTTTTGAAGGGCTAAAGTTACAGTAGTAGCAACGTCTTGTCGGCCTACTGTTAGAACTTCATCAACAGTACGGTCACCTACAACTTCGCGCATAACTGCTTCATTAATATCACGAAATGTTTGTTCTGCGTGTCTTACACGGAAAAGGTATTGATATGGATCACTGATCCGATATTGAACAATCCATTCTACTTCTGCGGCATTCAGATCACCAGTCAACATTAAAGATTCGTCACGATATTTTCTGGAGGAATAGGTGGTTTTTATACCAGGATTATTTGTTCTAAAACCAAATTCTAGCTTTAATTGTCTTTCAACCGGAACTTTGTATACGGTTTCAATACCCATAGGTAACCTAAAATTTAAACCAGGATTAACAGTTCTTACATATTTGCCAAATCTTAAAATAACCCCAACTTCTTCAGGTTCGATAGTAAACCATAAAGAATTCATAAATAAGAAGATAAATGCTATAGCAGCAATTGAAAATATTTTTTTCAAATTGAAAGGGGGTAACTTTATATCGTTTATATCAAAAACTTCATTGGAACTCATAAACGGTCTCCTTTTTTAAATTATTATCCTAAAATTTTAGGTTATCACATATAACTTTATAAAGATATAAAAGAAAAATAATGAGGGGATGTATTGCTTTTTTAGTAGTTTAAAGATTAGACGCAAGTCTATTGAATCGTGTTTGGCTCCCCAAAGTGGGTAACTTTAAAACTGTTTTTTTAAAACTGTTTTTAGGACACTTAAAAGAGGACTTAATTTGGACGTATGATTGGAGTTTGGTTTAACTGGGGGTATTATAGTAAAGTTGTCAGGCATAGCTTAAAAAGCTGAATTTATTTTAAATAAAGGAACAGAAATGAATCAATATACTTTAGAAACAGCTGAATCTATTCAAATAACACCTTATGATCACAATAAGGATAAACAATTTGTAATGTCTCTTATAGATGAATATGCTCCTTTTTTGAGTTATGAATTTGCGGGAAAACCTGTCGGAACAACAGAAAAATGTTTAACTGAAAAAGATCACTATACTTATTTATTGCGTAAAAATAATAATCCTATAGGTTTTATTAACTTTGCTATTGAAGAAAAAAAGAATTCAAAAGATAAAATAGGTTCAATGGATTTACTTGGCATAGATAAGAATAATCAAAAAAAAGGTTACGGATTTATATTGATTGAATATGCCCTCAAAAAATTAAAAGAACTTAATGTTTCAGAGGTATTTCTTATCGTTAATAAAGAAAATATAAAAGCACAAAGAGTATATGAAAAAATTGGATTTATTGCGGATTCAAAATCTGATGACTTGCGTGTTTGGCGTTATGTGAAAAAGTTAAATTGATTATGTTACCCCCGGTGGTGGTGGAGACCCCTTGTTTTTTAACCTTAATATTAACCTTAACATTAGCCAAAAAAATTCACTTGAGAACGGTTTGTTTGAGAGAGAGTTTTAAGGTTAGGGGTAAGGTTAAGGGTTAAGGAAAAAAATTCTGGTGAATTTTTTTGGCTCCCCCGGCTAGGATCGAACTAGCGACAAATCGGTTAACAGCCGATTGCTCTACCACTGAGCTACAGGGGAACACTAGATTGAAATTATATTTATTCTTGATAGAATTTGCAAGTTATTTTAGCTTTTTGTCACGTTTAAGAGTGCGTTTTGGGCAAGTAGGGTAACAAAAATTTAATCGTTGGTTTTTAAAAAACCTTTTAAAACAAAAAGTCCGGGAGGATTTTTAACTGGAAAACAACGAAAATCATATTCTTTCTTTTTAACAGTGATCGGAACTTTAGTTTTAATTTTAGTTTTCAGGGATTTTTTTATTTGGTCTAAACCTTCTTTTTTAAGACCTGAAAAGGAAGCAAGATAATCTATAAAGTTTTTGCCAATATGATGGTTTCCATCATCAAAAAGATTGTAAAAATTATCGTTAGAGTAAACTATTTCACCATCTTTATTTAGAGCCACAAAAAAATCAGCGTCTGCAATAATTAAACCTGTTTGTAAGAAATTTTGAAATTCTAGAATAAAGGCTTTGCGTTTTAAAACAAAAAAGATATATAAATATAAAGCAATAATCCCAACCACTAAAATATGGCTCATTAATAAAGGTGTAATAAAAGGCGGGCTATTGGGTAATAACTGATTGATGGATTTTAAAATAGGAAGATCAAAAATTTGATATTTACATAAACTATCTAGAATCCAGATAAAAATAGCGCTCATTAATAATCCAAATAAAATGATTAAAATAATGACGGCGGGTAGGGCTTCTTGTCTAGGTTTGAAATTGGGCTCTTTATAATTAAAATAATTGTCTACAAATCTTTTTTCTTTCATAATAGGCCCCTTTTATTGATGAATTTAAATGTAATTTTATTATAGCTTATTTATATCTAAAAAAATAGATTGCGGTAAATAGAAAGAGGCGGCTTTTTAGGGGGCTTAGATACGTGTGTGGCGATCACTAAAAATCTATAGTAATATTAATTTACGATGAACAAAAAAATTGAATTTTATAAAATGCAGGGGTTAGGAAACGATTTTGTTTTGATGGAAAATTTTGATCAGAACTCTAATCTATATGAATCTAATTTTATAAGACGAATTTGTGACCGGCATTTTGGTATTGGCGCAGATGGGGTGGTTTTTATGGAACCATCCAAAAACGCTGATCTTAGAATGCGGTTTTTTAATGCAGATGGTTCAAAAGCAGGTATGTGCGGTAATGCGATACGTTGTTTGGCTAGATATGTTTATGAGAAAAATATATGCCGGAAAACAGAGTTTATAGTAGAAACTAAAGCAGGCCTTAAAAAATTAAAACTCAGTTTAAAAGAAGATAAAGTAGATAGTATTGAAGTAGATATGGGGGAACCGGGATTACAGAGAAAAAATATTCCTATGGCGGGGAATGAAAAAGATAGAGTAATCGAAGAAACAATTAAAATTTCAGATAAAGATATGCAAGTTACATGTGTTTCTATGGACAATCCGCATACCGTGATTTTTGGAGAGAGTTTTAGAGATAACGAGATAGAGAAGGTAGGTCAAGCTTTACAAAATCATCCTTTATTTCCGCAAGAAACTAATGTGGAATTTGCTACAATTAAAAATAAATTAGAAGTCGATATGCTGGTATGGGAACGAGGCGTGGGTAGAACAATGGCCTGCGGTACAGGTGCTTGTGCGGTAACGGTAGCTGGAGTGTTGACCAAACGTTTGGCACGTAAAGTACAGGTTAATTTGACTGGCGGTAAGTTGCAGATCGAATGGTTAAAAACAAATAATCGGGTTTATATGACAGGTCCCGCAACTTATGTGTTTCGAGGAGAAATCGAGCTTTGAAAATATTGTTAGTGGGTTATTATGGTGCCCAGAACGCGGGCGATGAATGGTTATTAGAAAAAACCAAACAGTTGTTGACCAAACGTTGGCCAAATAATGAATATGTGATTTTACATACGAAAAACTTGGTGCAAAATGGTTGCCGGTATGTTAAAAAATTTTCCTGGAATTTAATTAAAAGTATTTATGAAGTTGATGCTGTAGTTTTTGGTGGGGGAAGCGTTTTGCAAGACGTTACTTCCAAAAAAAGTTTGTATTTTTATCTTTTGATTATCTGGTTAGCCAAATTATCTGGTAAAAAAGTGTGGTTGATAGGTCAGGGACTGGGCCCGTTTACGGCTTGGGGATCTTGGTGGCTGGTAAAACAAACTTTATTTTTAGTAAATGGGATAGCTGTACGTGACCAGGAATCTAGTGATTTGTTGAAAAAAATGAGAATTAAGCCATCAAAACAGGTTTTAGCGGCTGATTTGGCTTTTTGGCAAGCTGGTTTTTCAAAGGAGGTACCAAGAAAAGGCGATAAATTGATGGTTTCTTTAAGAAATTATCCTATATTTCTAGATAATTGGTTGAAATTAGCTGAATTTTTTAAAAAAAATACAGATAAGAAGCTTTTTTTTGATGTACAAAGGGGCGAAGATCAAAAAAAAATGTTCGAATTTTCGAAAAGAATGGATATTTATGATATGCAGGCAGTGTTGGAACAAAGTGTAGAGATGCCTGGGGTTGGGATGATGTTGGGGATGAGATACCATGCGTTGGTATGGGCGATTTTGAGACGAATTCCTTTTTTAGCGTTAGTTTATGACGATAAGGTATTAGCTTTAGCTAAGGAGTTTGGCCAAGAGTTTGTAGACTTAAGAAAGCCTATGCCGGCGAAAGAATTGTTTGAGAAATATGAAAAAATAAAAAATAATTATCAGGACTATGTTCAAAAAATGGGGTGTAAACTACCTACAATAATTGCCCGTGCTAATTTAAATGAAAGGGTCTTAAATTAATGAATAAAATAAAAATTTTGGGTTATGAAATAATGGATATTGATTATAAAAAACTTTTTCAGGAGATCGAGTGTCTTTTACAAAAAAAGCGGTTTTTTTATTTTGTGACTTTAAACCCGGAGATTGTGGTGGTGGCTCGAGAAGCACAGGAATTGGCGGATTATATTAAAAAAGCTCAAATGATTTTTGCGGACGGGATTGGGATAGTGTTGGGTAGTAAACTATTGACGGGAAAAGCGCCACAAAAGATTACGGGAATTGATTTGGTAGAAAAACTTTTACATAAACAAAAATATTCTTTTTATTTAGTAGGGGCAAAACCGCACGTGATGGAAAAGGCGGCGCAAAAAATTAAAGAGAAGTATCCAGGCAGTGAATTAAAAGGGTATCATCATGGTTACTATGATCTAAAAGGTGAACAAGCCATTATTAAAGATATAAAAAAAACTCGGCCGGATTTTATTTTGGTGGGGTTAGGGTTTCCTAATCAAGATGTTTTTATTAGAAAATTGATCAAAACTTTAAATCAAGGTATTGCGATAGGTATTGGCGGTTCTTTAGATATTATTTCAGGTACTAAAAAAAGAGCGCCGTTTTTGCTGAGAAAGATTGGTGTGGAATGGTTATATCGCACTTTTAAAGAGCCCAAAAGGATTTTGAGATGGTATTTTTTACAGAGTTATGTTTGGTTGATTCTAAAAGAATGGTTTAAAAAGCTTAAAATCACATTCTATCCACAACGTTAATTCCTAAAAGATTTAGTCCTGTTTTTAAAATAAAAGCGGTTTTTTGACAGATTATTAAGCGAGAAGAAAAAACCGGACTGGTTTCTTTAATAATGGGCATAGAATTATATAAAGTATTGAATTTTTGGGCGAGTTCAAATAAATATTCAGTTAATGTATTTGGTTTGTGTGCTTCCATGGTTTTAATTAAGACCTGTGGAAATAAGGTTAAGTTTAGACAAAGGTTTTTTTCTGTATCTGTATCTAAGATTATGTTGGCCGTAGGCTCAAAATCAGTTCTGGTTTTGGATTTACGGATTAAAGATTGAATACGAGCATAAGTGTATTGTAGATAAGGGCCGGTATTGCCGTCAAAAGCGAGCATTCTGTTCCAATCAAAGTCGTAGGAACTAGTACGGTTTTGGGACAAATCTGCGTATTTGATAGCGCCAATACCTACTACATGGGCGATTTGATTTTTTTCTTCAGTCGATAATTGTGGATTTTTGGTATTAATAACTTTTTTGACTCTTTTGATGGCTTCAGCAATGAGGTCTTCCAGTTTGATAACATTGCCAGCACGGGTAGAAAGGATAGCTCCTGAAAAGCTGATAAAACCAAAAGGGATATGTTCTGAATCCAGGTTCCACCCAAGTTTTTTGATGATGCTGAAAACTTGTTTGAAATGAGGTTGTTGTCTTTCATCTACAATGTAGAGGATTTTGTTGACTTTATAATTATTTTTACGGAAATTGAGGCAAGCAATATCTGAAGTGGCATAAAGAAACGCCCCGTCTTTTTTTTGGATAACACAAGGATGAAGGTTTTCTGATTCCGGAAAAAAAACAACTACGGCTTCTTGGTCGATTTGCGCTATTTTTTTATCTAATAATAATTTGACCATGTCAGGCATGGAATTGTGGTAAAAAGATTCGCCTTGAACAGTATCAAAAGAAATATCTAGTTCTTGATAAGTTTTTTCATATTCATCAAGAGAAACTTTTACAAATTCTTTCCAGAGCCGAGTGTTTTCTGGATCGCCGTCTTGTAATTTTTTAAGTTCTGCACGTGCCTGGTCATCAAGTTCAGGATTCTTTTTAGCTTCGTTAGCGAATTTGATGTAGATTCTTTCCAGTTCGGTGATATGGTGTTTTTTGTAATTATCTTTGTCTAGCCATTTATGGTAAGCCACTATTAATTTGCCAAACTGGGTACCCCAATCTCCAATATGATTGTCGCCGACGACTTCGTACCCTAAATAACGATAAATCCTTTTGAGGGTATCGCCTAGGATCGTGCTTCTTAAATGGCCCACATGCATTGGTTTAGCGATATTGGGTGAAGAATAGTCGATAATAATTTGTCCTGCGCGCGGTAAAAAAGAAAAGTCCCAGGGTTGGATATCTATTTGCTTGATATGATCGGATAAGAATTGATTTTTTAAAAAAATATTGATGAAACCAGGTCCTGCTAATTCACATTTGGCGATGAGATGGTTTGTTTCTAAATTATCAATAATGGTTTGACCGATGGTACGGGGATTTTCCTGAATAATTTTGGCAACACTCATAGGGAAATTGGTTTGAAAATCACCGAATTTTTGATTGTGAGTTTTTTGGATAAAAAGTTTTTCAGCACTATTTAACTTTGGATAAATTTTGGTGATAGTTTGCAGAAAAATATTTTCTAGTGTTTTTTCAATAATTTGCATTAATGTTCTCCTGAAGTATATGGTTGTATTATAATATACTCGAACCAAAATAAAAACTAGAACTCTAAATTTTTTTCTTTGTGTATAATTTATACACGGCAGATCAAAATTTAAAATCTATTTTTCATTTTGATTGATGTATATAAGATGTAAGATTAAAGTTCAACTAGTTCCCTTGGAGGGAAAGTATGGAATAAAGGAGAAAAAAAATGGGATTATACGCACAGGTTTTTATAGATAATGGTTTGGGAGAAAAGGCTAAAGAGTTTTATGCCCAGAGAAGAAAAGTTTTTACGCGGGAAATTAAAGAGGAAGTGCTGATACAAAGTGGCGTGAATTTGCTTTATTTAACAGGAATTAAGCAGGAAGAGGCGGCTTTATTAATAGGGCCGAAAAAAGAGATTTTGTTTTTAGAGAAAAGGGATGAAAAAAAAGAGTTTTGGGTGGGAAGAGAATTAGACGTAGAAAATGCAGTGGAAATTACGGGGGTCAAGAATGTTAAGGATATTAAAGACTTAAATAAGAAGCTAAAAAAACCGTCCAAAGAAGTTTTGGGCAAGTTATTAGAATTAAGGATATCTTTGGATGAAGTGGAACAAAAAAATGCGCAAATAGCCAATGATATTACAGCGGCTGTTTTTGAGCAGTTAAGGAATGAATTGAAGGGGTTTGTGAATGAACGCGAAGTAAACGGTTTTTTAGTGGGTGGATTGAAAATGTTCTC
>JABGVJ010000073.1 GCA_018646105.1 bacterium | reverse complement strand
TCTAGCCCTGTCTGCTCTGATTCTACTATCCACCTACTTCACCTTAAAACATTTCCAAAAATAAAAGGGGTCAAAGGTAAAGGCTCCATTTGTGCTTAAAAAAAAACAGAAACTTTTGATTAGATTATAAAACAGTTTTAAGAAAACAAAGGAGAAATAGAAGTCTTATCATGATTTCTTTTAATAACTTCCGCTAATAAAGTAGCTATTGATAAAACCTTTAAACCTGGAATCTTTTTATATGGAGGAATAGGAATCGTATTTGTAACCACAATTTCTTTAAAATTAGCTTCTGTTAATCTTTCTACGGCAGGCCCGGAAAAAACCGGATGAGTCGCAGCTAAATACGCGTCTCGACATCCATGTTTTCTCAAAGCTTCTACTGCTTTTAAAACCGAACCAGCAGTATCCACCATATCATCAAACAAAAGTACTGTTTTATCTTTTACATCTCCTACCAAATGCATCACTTCCGAAACATTATGCTTAGGCCGAGCCTTATGTACAATCGCTAATTCCGCACCTAATTTATCAGCCAATTTTTTAGCTACCTTAGCCCGACCAATATCCGGCGCCACGATTACCAAATCTTTTAATTTCTTTTTCTTAAAATAATCTACAAACAAAGGGAACGCGGTCAAATGATCTACGGGAAGATTGAAAAAGCCTTGGATTTGGTCTGCATGTAAATCCACAGTTATAAACCGGCTCAAACCTACTGCAGTTAAAATATCCGCGATCATTCTGCTAGATATCGGTTCTCGCGGAGCAGATTTTCGATCTTGTCTGGCATACCCAAAATACGGAATTATGACATTAATAGAACCCGCAGACGCTCTTTTCAAAGCATCCATCATGACAAAAAGCTCCATATAATTGTCACTTACTTTTTCCGTAATTGTCTGCAACACATAAACTTCATGTCCTCTAATCGTTTCTTCTATACGGGCATAAAGCTCCCCAGAACTAAATTTAGAAAGAGCTACTTCCCCTAACTTCAAGCCCAAATATTCGGAAATTTCCCGACCTAAAACAGGATGTGAATAACCACAAAAAATCTTTAATTTATCAGAAGAATTCATAGTAATTTCAATTATAACTTTAGCCTATCTCCTACGTCAAACCCATTTCCTATACATTTTGAATATACCGATACTGCCGTATAGGCGCGATTTGAAAAAAAACACTTAATCCCCCCTTCTACACTTGTGGAGAGGGGGCTAGGGGGTGAGGCCCATCTCCCCTACTTTTTTGATCCTGTGGCTTCCCCTTTTTCCGCCCAAAACTCTTCCTTATCTATATCCACCACAAACTTTTGCGCTTTCAAAATATTTTTATGCAAAGAATCTATTTTTACATTATTAATAAAAGATATTTGATTTGAATTGCCATCATACCTCACTTCATCACAAGTAATATGACTTGTTTTTTGTGCAATATCTATACCACCCGTCAAAATCAATTCTTTTTTCTGACCATCAAAATACAATTCCTGCCCTTTAATTTTTACAGGTTGTTCAATAGCTCGTTTCATATCTTTATTTTTTAAATTTTTCCGTTTCTCCGGCTGCATCAATCCCGCTAATTGATCCATATCTATTTCCAGATCCCCACTTGCTTTAAATGTATCGTTTTCCGTATCATACACTACTTCCAAACAACGCAACTCTTTACCTGCTTGCATAACCCTAACATCATCTTTTAAAAACAATGTATAGCCTCGCTTCTTTTTAAGATACTTCAAATAATTAGCTGTAAATTTAATTTTGTTTTGAGCAGAAGCATTGTCTAAACTTAAAGCTTCTTTTTCCCCTCTAAACTTTTCCTTTATTTCAAACTTATTTGCCCCTACCTCAAAACTCAGGTTTTTACCTTTAATCTTAAAATCCGTTGCCTCAATTTCAAAATCGGATTTTATATAAATCAAATTTTTTTGCGTATCCACTTTTATTTTATTTGCCCGGATTTTCAAGTCGGCAAACTCAAAAACAACATTTCCGTCTAAAACCAGCGTCTTTAACCCATGATAATAAGCTAATTTTTCCGCTGTCACAAAAGCCACAATCCGCTCATTTTCCTTATTCAAAAAAGCTAATTCCGCACTAATCTTACCTTGTGCGGTCAAAACTTTAATCTTGGAATTCACTCTGATTTTTTTTGCTTTAATCTTAGACACAATTTCCTGTATCTGCTCATTGAAAATTTTCCCACCAACCACATCTCTTGCAAAAAAAATATAATCATTTCTTTCCAACCAAATATATTTAGCCTGTATTTCCCAATATAGTTTCACACCATCATATCCTTTAATATAAGAATCAAAAATTTCTACCCGCTTTTCTCCCTTACCGTCTAGCAAGTCCTGTTTTTGATCTTTATATAGCAATAGCACGCCAAAAAATACTACAAACAGTAGTATACCTATTAAAACAAGTGCAAATTTTTTCGTAAAAATCTTCATATACCCTCAATTCTATATTAAAAGGAGTCGGTAATAAAGTACGATCAAGATGACTTCACTAGTTTAGAATGCTACAATATCAAAAAAAATAATTTTTTAAGGAGCTTATAATGATCACCCGTACCCGTTTTGCCCCTAGTCCTACAGGCTATATGCATATCGGTAATTTACGTACCGCGCTTTATGCCTACCTTATAGCCAAAAACAACAATGGTCAGTTTATTTTACGTATTGAAGACACAGACCAAACCAGACAAGTAGAAGGTGCGATTGATTTTATTTACAACACCCTAAATTTAGTAGAACTCGTCCCTGACGAAGGACCCAATATTGGCGGTGATTATGGTCCTTATATCCAAAGCCAACGCCGTGACATCTATCAAAAACATGCGCAACAACTAGTGGATAAAAGTAAAGCCTACCCTTGTTTTTGTACTAAAGAACGTTTAGACGAACACCGCGCTTATTGCCAAAAAATCAAAGTCCCCTATATGTATGACCAACATTGCCGCAAACTCAGCGCCAACGACATCGCCGAAAATATCAAAAAAGGGTTACCTTATGTTATCCGTCAAAAAATGCCCGGTACCGGCACCACCAGTTTTCAGGACGAAGTTTATGGCACCATCACCGTAGAAAACCATACCTTGGAAGATCACGTTCTACTCAAATCTGACGGTTTGCCAACCTACAACTTTGCTAATGTAATAGACGATTATTTAATGAAAATCACGCATGTCATCAGAGGCAGTGAATATCTATCTTCTTCTCCAAAATACAATTTATTATATGATGCTTTTGGCTGGCAAATCCCTACTTATATTCATTTACCGCCCGTACTCAAAGAAGCTGGTAAAAAACTCAGTAAACGTGAAGGAGACGCTTCTTTTGAAGACTTTTATAACCAAGGTTTCCTGAAAGCCGCGATCATAAACTACATTGCACTTTTAGGCTGGAACCCTGGTACAGAACAAGAAATTTTCACTTTAGAAGAACTGATCAAAGCCTTCAGTGTACAAAGAATCCAAAAAGCTCCGGCAATTTTCGACCTTTCCAAACTTAAATGGATCAATGGTCAGCATATTCGTAACCTATCTCTAGAAAAATTTCATTCCTTAGCCCTGCCCTATTATGAAAAAACTAAAAACATTGACCTAACCAAACTCTCAAACCTCTTACACACCCGCACAGAAATATTTGCCCACATCCCAGAAATGATTGATTTTCTAAACCAACTACCAGATTATGATATCGAGCTTTATACGCACAAAAAAATGAAAACTAACCCTGAAAATTCTTTAATTGCCCTGCAAGAAATCAAACCTGTTTTAGAAACCCTCAATTCTTGGGATCATGA
>JABGVJ010000060.1 GCA_018646105.1 bacterium | reverse complement strand
GCTTTAAGCCCCGCGAGTCGGGGTTTGCTAGAAGGTGTTCTGTAGTAGTGCGCGGAGCTGGATTTCCGCCGATGGTAACAATAGTATCAGGCGTTCTTGTGAAAGTAGAAGTTCGCTGTGGAGATCCATATTTTTTTAGTAGATTTTCCATCTCCGGTGTTTTGGCATAATCAATAATATAAGCCGTCTCGTCTCCTATGGTCATCCTTTGGGTTGGGTCCGCTTTTAAAATAAGCATTCTTTCAACTAAGTCTAATGAATAGTCTAGCTTTACGGCTAAGAACAAGGGGGACATTTGAAAATAAGTATTGAGAAGGGACTTAGGCTTCACAGAGCAATCCAACAGCAGGTGAGCAGTAGCTTCTTGGGTTTCTTTTTTTCTTAAACATACGCCTTCTAATCCAATGCTCCCTAATAGACTGGTCAAGGCGGTCTCTCCCTGAGTTGTTTGCATATCAGGATTGGCCCCTTTTCCCAGTAAATAGGTAATCATTTCAAGCTGCCAACTCGTACAGGCCCCTATTAATAAGGTTGAGTTATCTCGTATCAAAGGAGAGTTGATAAACTCAGGGTTTATTTCTATTAACTTATCTATCAAAGGTAAATAGCCAAAGAATCCGGCTAAAATTACTAAAGGTACGAATTCCCCGTGTGTTACGCTTGTTACCGTTGTTTTGGCTATTTCGAGTAAGCCTTGATCAGTAGAGTCTGGTTGTTGTTCATATTTACAGATTAAATTATAAATTGTGCTTAGTTTTTTATATCTACCATTGCGGGTTACTGTAATTTCTTCGGCGAGTCTTGCTACTTCGGATTTAACCTCTTCTAGACTAAGCATGACAGGCGTAGGTGGGGCACTGCTGATTGTTTTTTTTCTGCTTCTTTGTCCTCTTCGTGTTTGCCGCGGATTAGTTTCAACTTGTTGAGGGGCCATCTTTTGTAGCTGCTTTTTTGCTTCTTGTTGGTATTTTTGTTGCTGAGAAGCTTTCTGTAACTGGCCAAGTTTTACAATTAAGTCCTGGGTTTCTACCATCACGCTTAAAGATGATTGTAGCTTTTGTATTCGGGACAAATCCAATAGTTCGCTGTTTGTTTCAATAAGTTCTAAAAGAGTGGCAACATACATTGTATTTTTAGTTATAGAGATCAATTCGCCTAATAAAAGCATTTTTTGGTAAGCAAAGGCAGGTGAAATGCAAAATGTACGCACGTCAACCTGGTCGAGATTACCCGCCTTTTCTATTAAAGATTCTCGCACGGTTTTGAATAAATCCCGGCCAGATCTCTGGTGGAATTCCGTGTACCCTTTGAGTAATAAATTGCCAGGTATGTTTTTTATTTCAGGACTCATCATTCCAGCATGGCGCTCAAAGCCAGATAGCACAAAATCAAGACGTACTTGTTTTGGTAGCTCCGGTAATAGTTTTTGTAATATTTGGCCATTAATCGGAATAAGGAGCGATTTATTAGCTCTTTGTTGCCAAACCAGATCGTGGCCAGATACCCAAAACCGACCTTCTTGATTTGATATAAAAATCCCAAATTTGTTTAGACATTGAACATAAGTAGTGGCGTTTTCTGACGTTGGCAGCCTACGCATCGTTTCTAGATTTTCTACTAAAGCTTGGAATTGGTCAGTTTGGGCAACGGTCGATAGGTTGAGCGCAGCCTCAAAAGCGGAATATGCAGCCATAAAACGTTTTGCTGGCGATTCTGGTCTTGATGGTAATAGCGGTAGCTCTATGACGGGTTCCGGTTGTATGTTTTTTAAAGTATTCGTGGCCCTGTCTAAATAACCGGCTTTTTCTAGTCGCGAGTAGGCCGTGTCTAATTTGCTTCTATGATCAGGTAGTTTATGCTTGGTTGTTTCCCATGATAAAACCACTATAATTTTTTTATGTGTTTCTGGGTTAAGACAGGTGAAAAAAAATAAGCGGCACTCTTCTTTGGTGTTGGCATCTATGACTGATATTCTAGCGCCAGAACAATGTTTTGGGGCGCCTGAATAAGGGGCGAGTTCAATTTCTCTTCTTATAAGTATTTTAAGCGGCTCCGTTAGTAGGGTTGAAAAGCCCTCTTCAGGTTTCCCCCCTAAAGCGCATTTGGAAGCGTTTAAATCTATATATGATTTTTTTGTTTCGAGTAATTTGGCTAGCAGCTCTTCAAAACTGGAAGAGGTGGCCATTGCAATAATTTTATACATATTTAGACCTTTCTTTCGAGAGAATACAGATAAATCATATATAATACTCGTATTGTATAACAAAATAATTGCAAATTAAATTTCTTGCAATTTTGCGGCAGGCTTTTCCTGGCGTTTCTTATTTTCAAAGGCCATTAAACATTGGTTTTTATAGCAAGAAAATTTGATTAATTGTAAACTAAAGTTATGTCTAACTTAGAACTATATATTACGAACGATGGATCCCATACTTTGATCAATACGGATTTGCGTGAATCCTACCATTCTATATATGGTGCTGTTCAAGAATCGCAGCATGTTTATATCGACAATGGCTTAGCCGCGATTCATAAAAATGAAATTACTATTTTGGAAATCGGTTTTGGGACCGGTCTTAACGCTTATTTATCATTAGCTTTTGCGCGCGAATCTAAGGTTAAGCTTAATTATTTTGCTATTGAAAAATTTCCATTACCTATGGATATTGTCCAAAAATTAAATTATCCCCAAATTTTAAATTTAGCTCCGTCAGATTTTTTGGCACTTCATAAAAATATTTGGCAGCAGCAAATTATTTTAGACGAATTTTTCAACATCACAAAATACCCCATAGGGGTTGAGGATTTCGAAACAAATAAAAAGTTTGACCTTGTCTATTTTGACGCTTTCGCACCAAATATTCAGCCGGACATCTGGCTAGAATCAATTTTTTATAAAATAGCAGCTCTTTTAAATCCTGGCGGTACCCTGATTACTTATTGCGCGAAAGGGATTGTTAAAAGAACGCTTAAAAAATGCGGTTTTCAAATAGAATC
>JABGVJ010000007.1 GCA_018646105.1 bacterium | reverse complement strand
CAGCAATTCCGTAACCGCCTCTTTCGCCTGCTACGGCCCCAAAAATCGCCAAGGTGAAATAATGATTTTCCGTAAAATAAGAATCAAAATGATAACCAAAAACACTCGCAATACCTTGGTCCGTACAAAAATATAATTCGTACAAAATATGTTCGCTAATTTTACGTTTTTGAAGATTAGTCAAATCAGTTTTGGTTAATAGCTCTGATCCTAAAACAAGGGTTGAGATCAAAAATAGACTCAAAAGTATTAAATATAGTTTACGCATTAAAATTCCCTTTCCTTTTTTTTTCTAATGTTATCCTGAACTCGTTTCAGGATCTATTCCCTAAATAAGCTTCAAAATGTTAAGGCCCAAAAATTAGTACTAATATTTAAACCCATAGTAGCTGAAGAAATATTACCATTTATAAAATGAATATAACCTACTTCCAAACAAATATTCCACTTGTTTAAGAATTGATATCCCAATCCTATAGTCGGATTAATAATCATACCGCCACCTTGAGGCGCAGACCCGCCACCGCCAGCACCAAAAAAAAGGCGAATATCATAAGTTAGTTTAGGAGTTAATTGCCCCAAATACCCGGACATAATCCCGCCTTCCAGATATCCGGCGCGTCTACCGGAAATAGCGCCATAACCCGCTTCGCCCCAATACCAACTCTCATTAATAAATTTTCGTTCTTTAGCACCGTAAAGCATAATTTCTTCGCTACTGGAAATATTGTATTTTTTAACTTCAAAAGTCAGCATATGCTTGGTTTTTTTAAGCCTATGCAATTCTGGTATGGGTTCGCTAGCTAATAGTAAAGTGGAAAATAAGCATAAAATTAATAATAATAAAATTTTTTTCATGATTTTCTATATTTTAACATAATGTCTTTTCATTCTAAAATAATATGTATATATATTTTTCCTGTCCCCCTCTCCCGACTATAGCCTTACTGAGAAACTCGATAACTTCTCCACGGGAGAGGGGCTAGGGGTGAGGGCACTTGTTTTCCCCGGACGCTAGTTCACAAGTTGCGAGGGGGTGAGTATTTCAGTTGCTCCTGATCTTATTTACCATTAAAATAAAACTATGCCAAAAGACATTACTATTGTTATTGGGCCTACAGCCATCGGGAAATCCGATTTTGCTATTGCTAAAGCCTTGGAAACTAGCGCGGAAATTATTTCCGCAGATGCTTTTCAGGTATATAAAGGCATGGATATAGGTACAGCTAAGGTTTCAGCAGAGATCAGATCAGAAATCCCGCATCATTTGATTGATATTAAGTGTCCGGATGAAGAATATTCTGTGGCTGATTTTATGCAGCTTTCCGAAAAAATTATTGCTTCGCTGCGTCAACAACATAAACCTATTATTATTTGTGGGGGCACCGGATTTTATATCAATGCTTTTATGCGTGGTTTTGAGTTTCCGGATGTCAAACAAAATTCGCAAATCAGAAAAGAGTTGCAGGAAAAAGCTTTGGTTCACGGCAATGTAAGTTTATGGGATCAATTACAGCAAATAGATCCCGTCAGCGCTGCTGCCCTTGAACCTAACGACCAAAAAAGAATTATTCGCGCTTTAGAAATTTATTATCAAACCAATGTTGTACCTTCTTCCCTAAAGAAAAGAGCAGCCAATATTCGTCCCGATATTCATATTATTGGTTTAAATGCTCCACGTGAAATTATTTATGATAAAATAAATATAAGAGTAGATCAGATGTATCAAAACGGCTTGATTGAAGAGGTCGAAAAGTTACTTAAAAAATATGAGGAAAACCTTAATGCTTTTGAAGCTATAGGTTATAAGGAAACTATCCAATATCTGAAAGGGAGGATATCCAAGCAGGAAATGATCGAATTGGTAAAAAGGAAAACCCGTAATTTTGCCAAAAGACAATTAACTTGGTATCGAAGATTTGAAAATGTTCAATGGCTTGAAACAATTTAAATTTAACTTTAATTTTAAATTACCGTTTATACCGCAGCTTGTTTATTATTCTTTAATAATCAGCGGTTTTTTAATTATTACTTTTTTTATTTTTTCTCCTTATATTCCCTATAGTATCAATTTGAAACCTGATGATATTGCGACCAGCACTATTATAGCGCCACGTTACGTAGAGCTGGAAACCACCAGCGATAAACTTAAAACTGAAAATTTAAGAAACGAAAGAGTTAAACTGGTAGAAAAAGTTTACTCGCTTGATGAAAACACAAATAAAAATATTATTGCTAATATTGTAAATTTTTTCACCATTGCTAAAAAATACAAATCAGAATCTACCCTCGAAAGTAAGTCTTTACCAGCTCCCATAAAATTTATTTCCAAAACTGAACGCAACTATTTATTAAACCTTAATAACAACGGATTTGCTTATTTGGAATATGTAGTACTACAAAATACGGAAAAATTACTTAATCAAAAAATCGCCTTAGTGGAATCGCAAGAAATAAAAAAACAATTAAAAAGTAGGTTACGTATTCTGAATTTAGATAAAACCGCAGAATATTTATTATATAAAATTATTTTACATTATCTTCAACCCAATGTTTTGTTTGATGAAGCCCAAACAAATGAACTTATCAGGCAAGAAATTAATTCTATTAAACCTTTTACCACCGTCTATAAAAAAGGACAGCCTATCATTTATGAGGGCGAAAAAGTGGTTTCTGAAAACATTGAAATTATGACAGCTTTAAATATTTATGGCGTTAAAGCTAATTTATTTCAGTTTGCCAGTATTTTTCTAATTGTTCTTTTTTCTTTTGTTTTTTTACGTAAATATATGATGGTATATCGTCCAGAAATTTATCAGGACAAAAAACGTTTTTTGGTGATTTATATTGCTTTTTTTATTGTGATTATTCTGGCTAAATTAATTAATACATTTAACCCTGAGAATTTTTCCGGTAACTTGGAATATTTTATCCCGGTAACTATTACCAGTATTCTGATTTCACTTTTGGTTTCTACCAATATCGCGATTATTTGCGGTATGATTATGAGCATTTTTCTAGCTATTATGTTTAAATTTGATTTAATTTTCTTTTTCTATTTGTTTTTTTCTTGTGTGGTTGCTTCTTTTTCTACTTACCGTTCTTATAAAAGAACAGAACTCATCAAATCCGGATATATTATTGGGCTAGCAAATATTTTGCTTATTTTAGCCGTAGGTATTTTAAAGGATATCAATGAAGTCGCTTGGTACAGTTATAATTTTATTTTTGGGTTTGGTAGTGGTGTGATTGCCGCGATGATTACTTTGGCGATTATTCCTTATTTAGAAAGTATTTTTAAAATTACCACACCTCAAAGTTTGTTGGAATTAGCTGATTTAAATCATCCGCTTTTAAAACAATTAATGGTCACGTCATCAGGCACGTATCAGCATAGTATTATTGTGGCTAATTTATCTGAAGCTGCCGCAGACGCTTTAAAAGATAATATTGTTTTGGCCAGAATAGGCTCCTATTTCCATGATATAGGTAAAGTTAAAAGACCTCTTTTTTTCGCGGAAAACCAATTTGCCGAAGAAAATCCCCATAATGTTTTAAATCCACGTATGAGCAAAATTATTATTACCTCGCATACTAAAGATGGTTTGGAACTAGCGAATAAATACGGGCTACCCAAATTAATTAAAGATATTATCAGTCAACATCATGGTACCTCTCTAGTTTCCTTTTTCTATAACCAAGCTGCTCAAAATGATCAGCAGATTATAGAGGCGGAGTTTCGTTATCCCGGCCCAAAACCACAAACCAAAGTTAGTGGGATTATTATGTTAGCCGACTCTGTAGAAGCAGCGGTACGTTCTTTGAAAAATCCTGGCCCTACTAAAATAGAAAATTGTATTGATAATATTTTTACGAACAAAATTAATGATCATCAGTTAGACGATTGCCCTGTAAGTTTTCAGGAAATTAAAATCATTAAAGAAACCTTTTTAAAAATCTTAAAAGGTATTTATCATACTAGAATAAATTATGATCAAGAACTCAAAAAACTTTCTGGGGAATTTCCAGATGATGAAATCCCGGACAAGGAATAGCTTGGACTTTAATGCCTAAAAAACTAGAGATTAATATTAATATGGAGATAGATTTTAAAGCTGATTTTGATCTCTATCAATTTATTTGTCAGGTTTTAGATCAGGTACATATTCAAGCTGGTTATATTGATTTTAATTTTATAGATAATCAAACTATTCAAAAGCTTAATCAAACATATTTAAAAAAAGATTGTCCTACCGATGTCATTACTTTTAATCTTGCCGAAAAAGAAGAACCTATTTGGGGGGACATCTATATTTCTTTAGAACAAGCGACTCAAAATGCGCGCACCTTTAAAAATAGTTTTAGCGAAGAAATCAAATTATTAATTGTACATGCTCTTTTACATCTTTTGGATTGGCAAGATTATACGGAATCTGAGCAAAAGAAAATGTTTGAGGAACAACAAAAAATATTGGAAGCTATTAAGAAACAAAATTTAGAAACATGAGAAAAATCAAAAAATATCAACAACCAAATATTTTCAGAAGTTTTTACTATGCGTTACGCGGACTAGGGTTTGTGTTTTATACTCAAAAAAATATGCGTATACATCTTTTTATGGCTTGTGTCGCTTTAGGGCTAGGTATATTTTTTCAGATTTCCAAATTAGAATGGATTAGCCTGATTTTTAGTGTCCTTTTTGTTTTGTTTGCGGAAACACTTAATACCGCTTTAGAAATAAACGTGGATCTTACTACTAAAAAAATAAAATTCAGAGCTATGTTAAGTAAGGATTTAGCTGCGGGCGCTGTATTAATTAGCGCGATAAATGCTATAATTATTGGCTGTTTTATTTTTGGCCCAAGACTTTTTTAAGGAGAGACCATAATTTTGGATATTAATTTTTTAGTTAAACTTATAATTTTTATTTTCTTTTTAGCCATGTCAGCTTTTTTTTCCAGTTCCGAAACTGCTTTTACCGCCTTAAATAAAATACGTATCCGTAACCTCATGGAACGTAAAAAGAAAAAAGCCTTAAAACTCCAGAAAATATTGCAAAATCCGCGTGACTTGATTATTGCCATTTTGATTGGTAACAATATTGCTAATGTCGCCGCATCTGCTATGGCCACGGCAGTAATGATGGAATTTCTTCAGGGTATGGGCTTAGAAAATTTAGCTATTATGATGGCTATTGTTACTGGAATTATGACTTTGCTTTTACTTACTTTTGGTGAAATTATTCCTAAAACCTTAGCTTTAAAAAATCCAGAAGCTTTAAGCCTTTTTATTACTAAACCGATTTTATTTGTATTATTAATTTTTAAACCTTTTATTATTTTGTTTCGTCATATCTCTAGTGGCGTTTCCAAGATTTTGGGTATTAGTGAAGACGAAGCAGATAAAATTATTACTTACGAAGAACTAAACACTCTTTTAAAAATTAGTGAGGAAGAAGGCCTGTTGGAAAAAGAAGAAAACCGCATGATTAATAGTATTTTCAAGTTTTCAGATACCGTGGTTCGAGAAATTATGACTCCGCGTACCGATGCGATCTGCCTAAATATCAATAGTTCCATTACTGATGTTATAAATATTATTATAGAAAAAGGGCATAGTCGCTTACCTATTTTTGAGGATAAAATCGATAATATTATCGGTATTTTATACGCCAAAGATCTTTTGACCGTGGATAAAGATAACCCGCCTCAAAATTTACGTAAGTTTTTAAGAGAAGCCAATTTTATACCGGAATCCAAAAATATTGAGGAATTATTGCAGCAAATGAAAACAGCTAAATTTCATATGGCTATGGTTGTTGATGAGTATGGTGGTATGGCTGGTTTAGTTACTTTAGAAGATATTATTGAAGAAATTATTGGTGAAATTCAGGATGAATATGATACAGAAAACCCACCGGAAATTATCAATTTAGGTGAAAATCATTATTTGGTAGATGCTAGAATGCATTTGGAAGATATTGGGGATAAAATAGATTACGAATTTCCAGAAAAAGATGAATATGATTCTATCGGAGGGTTTGTACTGGATATATTGGGACATTTACCAGAAAAAGGCGAAACCATGGAATATAAAAACCTGGTTATTAAAGCCGTTGAAATAAGTAAACGACGTATCATTAAACTGGAAATCATTAAAATACCAGCGGAAAAAGAAGTAGAAGAATAAATGAAAAAATATTTACAAAATCTTCTCATTGAAATTTTTAACAGTAATTTAGGGATTGTTTCTTTTTATCGTTTAGGTAAATATCTTTTTGGTTTACCTGTACTTAGTAAACAACCCAGATTAAAACCTATTTACGCTCGTTGTTTACTACAATCTTACCTTAATGCACAGGTTATTCCCTATAATCTCCAGACCATTTGGCCTAGTTGGGTGTATAAACAGCTTTTTGCGCAAAGCAAACATTTTTTACCCCAAAACTTTTGGCAAGGGCTAACGAATCAAGCGCAACGTAATTGGACTGTTTTAAGTTTTCCTGGTCAGGAAGAATCCGCGATTGTTGATCCTAGTGGTATGGTTACACCCGCACAACATGGCTGGTCTTTAGAATGCTGGTTAAAAATCAATGGAAAAATTATTGCACCTGGATATATTGAAAATCCTAGCCAGAGTTTAAACCCTACTTTACCCGTAGTGACCACCTCATTTACAGCCGAAGGTGTTTCGGTTAACGCCAGTATTTATTTTAATACTTATCCGCACCAAAATATTTTATTTCAACGTATAAAAATCAAAAATGAAACTGCGTCTAATCTTGATTTTTCTTTTTATTTTGCAATTCGTCCTTATAACCCAGAAGGATTGGCCCCTATTAAAGATATTGTATATCTCACTAATCAGAGTTTTGTAGTGGATCATAAACTAGCTTTAATTTTAGATCAGAAACCAGATAACGTTCTTTGTTTAAAAGGTGGGGAAAACACAGGTCCGCTTGGCCCAAACCTAGATCAATGGGAAATGATTTTAAAAGCGCAATGTCAAAGTAACTTTGCTACGGCCATAGCTGAATATAGAGTTTCTTTAAATGCCTATGAAGAAAAAAGTTTTAGTTGTAAATTACCACTTTCTTCCGAACCTTTATTAGGACTGGGCACCGGGTCTATTAATTTTTATAATAAACAAAAATTAAATAAACAAATAAACTTTATTAAAAATTATAATTTTTATTCTGAACAAGACAAATTGGTGGCGGACTGGGAAAAAGTTACCGCAGAGGTCAGTAAAATAGTACTTCCAGATAAAAAAATTGAAAACTTATTTAAGCAAAACGTTTATCATTTACTTAATTTCATCGGCCAAAAATATATTTATAGTGCGGGATTTACGTATCAGCATCATTGTTTTCGTGACTTACAGCAAATGGCGTTTGCGCTTAATCGTATAGGTGGTGCAAGTTTGGTTGAGAAAATTATTAACAATCTTATCCATCCGCAATGGCTATTTTTTCAGTCACCATTTAATCAAGGTGAATTAGATAATTTTGGGCAGGGCATTAATTTGATTTATGATAATTATAATTTTCACAAAAAAATATCAATGCTTAACCATTTTTTTCCGTTTATTGATTATTGTGTAAAACAAATTGAGAAAAATACAGTCCATAAATCGCACACGGCTTTTAATGGTTTACTTAAAAAAAGTTTTTCTTTTACCAAAACAGGGCTCAAAGATCATTATCTGTGGGATAATTTTTGGGCTTTAGCCGGGTTAAGACAAGCGTGTCAAATTGCTAGGATTTTAAATTTAGAAAAAAAATTAGCTAAATATACTTTACTCGAAAAAAAATTAACCAACAGCCTAAAAACCTTTTTGTCTAATGCGTTAGAAAAAAAAGAACAAGCTGCGTTTATACCGATTTCAGCTCATAGATTATATGATTCAGCCTTGATTTCATCTTTAGTTAGTGTATATCCGTTAAGGTTGCTGGGCATCAATGATGAATTAGTGCAAAATACTCTGGCTCTGATCGAAAAACAACATATATCGCATAACTTACTTTTTTCCAATGTTGAAAATAATGGCATCAATATTATTCAAAATGCTAGATTAGCTCAGATTTATTTGGAAAAACAAGATCCGAAAGCTTTGACTATTTTTAATTGGTTAACAGAAAAGGCGTCAGGTACAGGTGCCTGGCCCGAAAATGTACATCCTACTACCGGAGTGGGAATTGGTGGCGCGGGCCATTCGGGGCTTGCCTCTGTTGAATATTTGATGTTGGTTCGAAATATGTTGATCAAAGACCATGATCCAAAAGAGCTAACCCTTACCCCAATGCTACCTGAAAATTGGCTGCCTGACTCTAAAAGTACGCTTAGCGCGCTCAGGATTCCTACCACTGCCGGCATGGTAAGTTATACTTTTTCCAGAAATGGACATCGTATAACCCTAGAGTTGGAAACTCAGTATCAGCTCGCCCCCAAAAAATTAAAAATTAATTTTCCAGTTATGATCAAAAACATTCATTTATTAGATAAAGTAGAACCGGTAAATAGTCATAGTGTTACCATTCCGGTAAACATTAAAAAAGTAGAGTTGGAAATTTAAAAGTAGAGGATTTTTGTTGAAACTAAAAGAGATTATAAGAAGCCTGGATTTTCAGCCCGTAAAAATAACTTCTCCTTGTCCGCATTATCCGCTTTGTGGCGGGTGTCAATTAATAGATGTGGCATATCCGCAACAATTAGAACTTAAAGAACAGATTATCAAAAAAGCTAAAGCACAAACTTGTCCGCAACTTCCCGTTACTGTACAGCCCGTGATTCCTGCTTTAGACACTACATATTATCGTAATAAAATGGAGTTTTCTTTTGGTTGTAAAGACGAAAATATTTATTTGGGATTAAAAAAACGCGCTGATTTTGCTTGTGTTATTAAAACTGACCATTGTTTATTGCAGTCTCCGATTGCTAATCAGATTTTACAGTGGGCATCTAAATATTTCACGGCATCCTTTCAAGACTCCACTAGCCCTTTATATCCGTATCAAGATCAGCCGGTTTGGGACCATTTGAAACACAAGGGCTTGTTACGTTATTTAGGTGTACGTCATAGTAAAACGCATGATCAGTTTTTAATTAATTTAGTTATTTCTAAAGATGAGCGACCTTTGTTTCAAGATTTTATCACTAAACTTACCGCACAATTTTCGCAAATTGTTTCAGTTTATATTACTGTACAAGATACGATTAGCGATACAGCTTTTAGTGAAAATATTGAGCATGTTTTTGGTACTAAAACTATTTCTGAAGACCTGAACGGGTATCAGTTCGAAATTTCACCTTTATCCTTTTTTCAAACCAATACCACGCAAGCTAAAGTGTTGTATCAAAAAATATTAGAGTTAGCGGATATCCAGCCACAAGACCTGGTCATGGATTTGTATTGCGGGACCGGTACTATCGGGATTTATGTGGCAGCAAAAGCGCGTCAGGTGATCGGGATCGAAGAGGTAGAACAGGCAGTGACCAATGCGCGTCTTAATGCACAACATAATCAAGTAACCAATATAGAGTTTTATTTGGGTAGAGTAAAAAATATTTTAAAATTCAATAAATTCGAACCAAATGTAGTGATCGTGGACCCACCAAGATCAGGACTAGTTCCTAAAGCATTGCAACGTACCTTATCTTTACAAGCTAGAAAGTTAGTCTATGTTTCTTGTAATCCGGTAACCCTTTTTCATGACCTGCAAATTATTTGTAAATCCGGGTACCAAATCAAACATTTTCAACCCGTAGATATGTTCCCGAACACGTATCATTTGGAAAGTATTGTGGTTTTGGAGAGAAACTAACTAACCGCAGCATTTGTTCCCGTCCTCCGAAGCTGCGAAGCAGCGTAGGAGGATGAGCGGAGAGGTTTTAGGCCTCACCCCGTCCACCTACGGTGGCCACCCCTCTCCATAAATGTAGAGGGGGATTATAGAGAAGAAAGGATAAAAATATGCAGTGGAAAACAATTAGTAAAAAATATTTAATGAAGACCCCTTTTTTTAAGTTAAGAAAAGATGCGGTAAAATTGCCGTCCGGACTAGAAATTGATGATTATTATGTTTTTGAAAAACTAAATGCGGCTATAGTTTTAGGCGTTACGTCTGACCATCAGGCGCTATTAAAAAAAGAATATCGTTATCCTATAGATAAGGTACTGATAGAATTACCCGGAGGTACTTTTGATCCGGAAAAAGAAGACGCTTTAGCAGCCGCGAAAAGAGAGTATTTGGAAGAAACCGGTTATCAATCCGACGAATGGATAGATTGTGGCGTTTTTTATAATTATCCAACTAAAGATACAGATAAAACCCATATTTTTCTAGCCAAAAATATCCGAAAAGTAAAAGAGCAAAACCTGGAGGTCACAGAAGACATCATGCCATTTTTTGTGCCTGTTTCAGAATTAAAAAATATGGTTCTTGCAGGCGAGATACAAGTCACCGGATCTATTACTGGTATTTTTAAAGGGTTAGAACTTATTTCAACATAATCAGAATCACAGATTAATTTAGGCCTAACGCAACCCCTAACCCTCACCCCCTAAATCCCCCTCTCTATTCTATAGAGGGGGACTTTGTATGTACTGACCGGGAGTAGGTGCTATCCAGATTAAGCCATCGCCCAGTCACTCACGGAATCGGTGTACGTGAATGTTTATAGTGGGGGTGATTGGCAAGGCATACTGTCAGAATCACAGGTTACGCAGATTAAATGAATCATCCTCGATGCTTACTTGTAGAGATGCAGCGTTGACGTTATTTTAGGGCAGGTATAGCATGAGGGTGTATTAAAAAAAGGAGTATTGCTAAATGAAAAATCGGAAGGCTGAGAGGTTGCTGAAATCAATGGTTTATCATATTTTTGAGCCTACTATGGAGACAATCGATGCGTAAATTAATATTAATAGTTTCAATGTCTCTAATAGGTATTGCTTCAATTGGTTTTTTAATTATTCAATTTTACTTTGAAGAAAAAATCAAAAATTTTGATCAAGCGGCTATTGGAAAAATTGATAAACAAAAAGAAATCCGATTTTGTATGGAAAAAGCAAACGAAGCGATTACGTTTTCTATCTTGCTTGAAACCATAGGTAGTAAAAATGATCAAAAAACAAGGGAAAATATTATTTGAAAAGAAAAAGAGGCTTTAGTAAATACATTAAATGCTTGTCTTATTAATCAAACTATTGAAAAAAAGCTTAAAGATATAGAGAAAATTAATGACACAAAAATGTTAAGAACCGAATATGTTAAATATATGAAAATGGCTGGCGAATCAACCCATGTTTTAGATGTCGATCGTAAGAATTTAATTAAGTCTTCTCAAAAGACAAAAAAAACAAAAAATATTTTATGGTATATATTATTTCTTATGAATTCGCTGGGAATTATACTTGGAATAATGGCAATAAGTTTTCCAGAAAAAGGATAAGGCTTATATGGAAAAAAATATAGATTAATTATGAATCAATTAAAAAAAATACAATTAGAATATTTTAGAGGTTTTTTTGAAGACCAAACTATTGAATTTGCAATACCACAGGAGGATAAACCAGGAAGCGGTATAACTTTAATTGTGGGGCCTAATAACACTGGTAAAACTTCCGTTATTGAAGCGTTATTATTTAATGAAAAAAAGCGTTTTAAGGAATCAGAAAGACATTCGAATTCGCCCAATATTATAATTAAAACAGATACTGGTGCTACAAGAACTTTTACAAATATTAATAATGGTTCGCAAGTAAAAAAAACAGATGCGTTAGACCCAACTATAGGTTTTGAGGTAATTCAATCAAGAAGGTATTGGAATTATATATCGAATGGCTCCAGAACCACTAACCAGTTTTTAAATGAGAGTAGAGAGCTTGATGTTCGTAATGCAGGCAATTTAGATATGACCGGACTGCTTAAAGAAATTAATAAACATGAAGAACAAAAAAATAAATTTAATTCGCTGATAAAAAATATAATGCCTAACTTTACAGATTGGACTATTGATACGCATGAAAGTGGGGACTATGTTAAATACATTACAGCTAACACTGGACATCAAGCGTCTTTTCTCGGCGATGGGTATATGTCAATTTTTCGTATATGTGCCCATTTAGTAAGTGATGATAAAAATCGTGTTTTAATAATTGATGAACCAGAGCTTTCTCTACACCCAACAGCCCAAAAAGCCTTATCTAGTATGTTATCTGAAGCCGCGAAAGAAAAACAAATTATTATTTGCACTCATTCTCCATACTATGTGAACTGGATGGATTTTATAAACGGAGCAAAGTTTATACGACTAAATAAAATAAATGATCTAAAATGCACCGTTTCTATATTGGATAACACAAAGAACTACGTAAAGTTTATTAAGAAGAGTCTTGCTGAATGGCAAAGGCCTCAATTGCTCGATATTGTTGCAAAAGAAATTTTATTTTCAGAAAAAATATTATTTGTCGAAGGTCAAGAAGATATGGGGTTAATTAAAAAATGGGCAATAAACAATGATAAAAATTTAAATTTTGATATTTTTGGTTACGGAGTAGGCGGGTATTCTAATATGAAATTATTTCTGGAAATGTCTCGAGATTTAGGTTTGCATAAAGTTGCCGCACTATATGATTCAGGGGTATATACAGATGAACATTACGAAAAGGATAAAAAAGAATTTGGTAATTACCATTTTGAAAAACTACCCACTGATGATATTAGAGACAAGCCGAAGGCCACGCCGAAGCCAAAAAAAGGATGTTTTGATGAGCATGGTAACATTAAAAAAGAATATGAAACTGAATTTAATGAAATAATGGAACGTATTATTAACTATTTTAAAGAAATTTAGTTAATGCCAAAAATAACCGAATATAAAATTAAAAACTTTGCCATTGATTTGTTGATATTTATTAAATAAGGACCAAAAATGACCTCCAAACTAAGCTTCATTGAATTCATTGTGGATCAAATAGAAAACGCTGGTGACATTAGTTACCGAAAAATGTTTGGTGAGTATTCTTTTATTCCCGGAACCAAAACCTAAAAAAAAGAAAGCAAAGCTAATTTACAACAAATCCTTAACTTCGCATTCCAACCCGCCAGCTATCAAATATAACGTCTCTATGGTTGGATTAGATTGCCCTTTTTCAATATAGCCCAGATAACTCTTGGCCATACCAATACTATAAGCCAACTTTTCACGGCTTAATTTTTTAGCTAACCGCATTTTGTTGATTTTTAACCCTATTTTCTTGATATTCTCTCTGATATATTCTGGCACTTCCCTTTTTCTTCTCATGACAGTCCCCTTCTATATATAGGTTGCTTTTTATTGAATTATAGGTTAAATTTAAAAAGCAGTAGTTCTATATATAGGTATATATAGAACGCCTCATACCCAGCACATTGAAAAATAAAAACTAACTCCCCGCGGCATTTGTCTGAGCGTAGCGTCAATCGAGAAGGAGCAGAGAGAGAAGCCGAGCATCCATACAAAAAAATCAAAAGAAGTAACTAGATGCTCGGCTGAACCGAAGCGACTATCACGATTTACCGGAGCGAGTTATGCCGCATTAAAAGCTCTTTTTTCTTTGGTTACTTTCTTTTTTGAGCTTTGGCAAAAAAGAAAGTAATAACCAGTTCAAAGACGCAAGTCTTAGTATTAACCCCACCGGGGATAGTGAGAGATCCTGAACCAAGTCCAGGATAACGCTTAAAAAAAACCCTGACGTAAGTCAGAAAGGAAAACCAAGTTATGGATAAAATCCTAATCATCGACGACAACTCATGCATCAGATCAATGCTAAAATTCCTTCTAAACGAATACGAGGTTTTAGAAGCCAAAGACGGAGAAACAGGTGTCACAATCCTGAAAAAAGAAAAAGAAATTAAATTAGTAATCACAGATTACCAGCTACCAGGTATTGATGGTCTAGAAATCATCAAATGGTTGAAAGTACACCAGCCAGAAATGGCCATTGTCCTAATCAGCGCATGTACAAAAATCATTGTAGGCGCAAAAAAGCTGGAGATTGAGCACGCATTCCCCAAACCGTTTCAGGATACCGACCATGTTTTAAAAGAGATTAATAGGATTATGGGGAGGTGAACCCGGCACTTGCCCAGTACAGATACCTGGTACCTTTAGATTGTTGACAAAATATATCAAAATTGATATATTTTAAATATGAAATTTACAGTATTTTTATTGGAAGAAGTAGAAAAATTCATTTTAAGCTTACCTTTAAAAATGCAAGCTAAAATTCAAAGAACTATCGATTTATTACGTGACTTTGGTTATAAATTACCAATGCCCCACGCAAAACTGTTAGTAGAATCTAGGCAATTAAAGGAATTAAGAATACAACAAGGAAGTGATATATGCAGATTATTTTATTTTCATTATCAAGAAAAAACATACGTCATAACTTCTGGTTATATTAAAAAAGAAAATAAAACAGATAAAAATGAAATCAAGAAAGCAATAATGCTGATGGAACGTATAAAGGAGAAGGAAAATGTCTAAATTAAAATTAAAAAATGCGGATGATTTATTAAAAAAACAATTAAAAAACAAAACCTTCAAAGAAGAATACGAGGCTTTGGAAGAAGAGTATTTATTGGCTAAACAAGTTATCAAATTAAGACTAAGTTCTAAAATGACTCAAAAAGAATTAGCTCAAAAAGCAGGTACTTCTCAACCAGCAATTGCCAGATTAGAATCAGGTAATTATAGAAGTTTATCGTTGTCATTTTTAAATAGAGTTGGGTTTGCTTTAGGGGCAACTCCACATATTCAGTTTAAAAAAACAAATCAAACTCATCATCATTTAAGTCGTTAATTTACAAAATTTCTCTGATATATTCCGGCACTTCCCTTTTTTTTCTCATTATATTCCCCTTCTATATATAGGTACATAGCTTAAAAGTTAATGTATAGGCCACCTACCTAAAACTCTTTACCCGGCACATTGAAAAAATAAAAACTAACTAACCGCGGCATTTGTCTGAGCGTAGCGTCAATCGAGAAGGAGCTGAGAGAGAAGCCGAGCATCCATACAAAAAATTCAATAGAAGTAACTAGATGCTCGGCTGAACCGAAGCGACTATCACGATTTACCGGAGCGAGTTATGCCGCATTAAAAAGCTCTTTCTTTTTTGCTTCTTTTTTCTTTGAGCTTTGGCAAAGAAAAAAGATGATCAGAT
>JABGVJ010000008.1 GCA_018646105.1 bacterium | reverse complement strand
TAATGTGTTTTTCCTGCAAATCTATTTGGACGCTTGAAATCAACAAAATCTTGTTTAAATCCAAGCCATGCAACAATGCCCCGTAAATATTTGTTTTTCTCATTACACCTTTTCAGATGATCTAGAACAATTTTGTCTATTAACCTAAAATCCCCAACATTTCGAGGAATTTTTACATCGGAAACAGAATCAAGAACTTTGTAAAAGCAAAGTGCTGTATATTTTTTTAAAAAATTTTCTTTTCTGTCAATTCTTCTAGCGTAAACAATTTTTGCCCCGTCTCCCCACTTTTTAATCATGTCCAAACACAAAGAGGGAGGATCCTGCAAGTCCGCATCCAAAGAAATAATAGCATCCCCACTACAAATATCATAGCCTGCACTTAGTGCAACCTGATGGCCAAAATTCCTGCTAAAGCAAATTGCTTTTACAAACTTATTTCGTTCTGAAAAATCAGAAATAACTTTCCATGAAGAATCCGAACTTCCATCATCTACCAAAACCAGTTCATAATCATAATTTTTGGAAACGAGTAAAAGCAACTCGTTTAAAGAATTAAACAAATGTTCTAAATTTTTTTCTTCATTGTAAATAGGGATAACAAAAGAAATAAGTTTTTTCATGAAAGCTACACCAAACTTAATTTAACAAAAAAATACATTTTAAAGCATAAATTAAAAAATCTCGCACTCTTTTAAAAACTTTATATTTTTTTTCACCATCAAACGCAAAGCAAATGCTATATATCCCAAATAAAGCAGAGCTAGAAATAACACCTACAACATTAGGCATAATTGGAACCGTTAAAATAGAAAATAAAGAATTAAAAATAATCATCGCAAGAAAAGCCCAATCAAAAATAAAAGGCTTTCTAAACAAAAGCGCAAACAAAAGACCAAGGTTCGCACATGCAATCAAATACAAAAGAAGAACACCAATTTTTGCAAAAGTTGTTCTTAGATAAAAGAAAAAGCCTTCCTTTGTTAAAACAAAGTCAAAGAAATATTTTCTAGCCGCTTGGTCATAAGAAGCATCGCCATACCTAACACCTTGATACTTTGAATATACATTATTTTTTGCAATACGATCATCATACCTATACCCATAATCATTATCCAAATAACCAAGGCCACAACATGCCATATGCCAAAGACAATGCCCTTCAACATCGTCAACTCTACAATCTTGTTGCGATAAAAATTCATTACTTTTGTCAAAAACACTTTTATAAAATAATTTTGGAACAAAAAAACACACAGCAAACAAAAGCATTGCAACAAATTTTTTGTTGTGCTTTATGTACCCACTTTTAAAAAGCAAAACAAAAACAAAAATAAACCCAGAAACCCAAGAAAATGCTCTTATAAAATGACAAAAGCTCCAGAATAACCCACAAAAAGAATAGAAAGATAAAATTTTTAAATCCGACTTTTTAGCATTAAAAAAATAAATCGCCCATGGAGCAGTTGCAACCATACTAAAAGCATGAAAAACGTAAACATCTCCAATGCCTATGACCGTTTCAGCTAAAAACGAAAGCCCTACCACTAAAACAACACGAGAAACCGTAGATTTAGTAATTAAAAAAAATCCAACAAGCCCAATTAAAATAGATAAAGCTGAAACACCGTAGAAAAAAACATCTATAGCATGCTCAAGTGAAATATTTAAAAACAAAGCTATCTTTGGAACAAAGTAAAACAACCCCTTATCATCAGCCAAAGCTACAGGCAAAAAAGCTTCTCCATTAAAACCAACCAGAGATACCCCGGTCTTTTTTAATCCATCCAACGCATATGTAAGACACGCGAATCTTGAACCTTGTAGCGCAAACATGCCCAATTCTCCAAAAAATCTGCAATTATTTAATCTCAGTAAAAACTAATATTTTCAACCAAGCATTCCGAAACTTTTTTTTATTACTCTAACTACAAATCTACGAATCTTTGCAAAAAAAAGCCGTGCTTTCCACAATTTTGTTGAAACAACCCTATTCAGCTCCCACTCAAGCTCTTTGTTTTTGCGAATTTGTTTGTTTATAATTCTCGCTAAATCATCAGCTAAACTACAATCATATATCAACTTAGAATCATATTTTTCATATTTTATATTGCAATACACCGCTAAAACCTGTGTACCCCTATCCCAAGCTAAGTCTGGTGGCAATATTTTTTTAAAAACCAATCCAAAATCATCAACCTGATCTGGAAAATCACTTTCTTTAAACGTATGAAAATGACAGTCTATTAACGTTTCTTCACAAAACGGAACCAACATAATAAAGTATACATTTGTTTTACTAAGATAGTTTCTTATTATTTCTTTCGGATAAGAAAAATGCTCTAAACAATGCGAAGAAATTACAACATCAAATCTTTCAGAACAATCCTCTAGCTTTTTTGCAAAAAAAACGTCGTTTGGGAATGCATTTTTTGCCTTTTTAATGGCCTCAACAGACGGGTCAACCCCAATTATTTTATTTTCTCCAAAAATTCTACGCAACTCATAAACACCATCTCCAAGGGCACATCCTACATCTACAATACTAAGTCTATTTTTCTCTATCCCCCTTCTGATTCCCTCAGGAATATTTTCTATAATCGCCTCAAAGTGTTTTTTTGTTTGAAATCGACCACCCTCACTTTCCCATTTTTTAGAAAAATATTTATTCCACCAGGTCAAAGAATTTAATTTTTCCACAATAATTCCTGACAAAAATTAAGAAGGACTAATCTAATTTTCTTATGTTCCAATACAACTTTGGCCTCAAATAAGAGTCTGGCCAATCCAACATAACCCCACCACGAGAATCCTTATCATTTACTTCATCGGCCAAAACCAGTGAAATTGTATCAATCGAAGAAAGACGCATTTCACCCTCAACAAAAACCTCAAGACCCACGTCTATCGAAATATCATTAAAAAAATTTTTAGGTATGGTACAGGAGCTAACATAAAGACCAGATTCCCTTTTCTCTCCCCAACGAATTACAGAGCAGTCTAGAACTTTAAAAATCAATGTACCATCTTTTGATAAAGCAGAGAGAACAATACTTATTGACCTATCATTTCTTTTCACCAAGTATTCTACATCAACAATAACGTCCTCTTGAATAGCAAAAGAACTCTTAGCATAACCATTTTTATCTCTGGCCGTTATTGATATTAATTTTACAAAATCATTTTCTAAGCTATTTTCTCCGCTGAAAGCAATAGAATATAAATTACTTATTCCTTTTTTTAGATAATACTTATCCACAACATCATTAACATTACCAGAAGCAACAACGGTCCCCTTGCTTAAACACAACGCTCTATTACAAAGAGCTTTTATAGCACTCATATTGTGAGAAACAAAAATAATGGTTCGCCCGGTTTCTTTTAAACTTCCCATTTGTTTTATACATTTTTTTTGAAATTCTACATCTCCAACCGCCAAAACCTCATCAATAATAAGAATCTCTGGCTCTAAATTAGCCGCAATGGCAAAAGCTAGTCTTAACTTCATTCCAGATGAATAACGCTTAATTGGAACATTTAAAAACTTTTCAACACCAGAAAAATCAATAATTTCATCAAACTGTTTTTTAATTTCGTGGCTTTTCATACCTAAAATCGCACCGTTTAAAAAAATATTTTCTTTTCCTGTTAACTCCTCATGAAAACCCGTCCCAACCTCAAGCAAACTTGCTATTCTGCCCCTCGTAACAATTGTTCCACTTGTTGGTGTTGTAATTTTACTTAAAACTTTTAAAACTGTGCTTTTTCCAGACCCATTTTTTCCTATTATTCCAAGAACCTCACCTTCTTTTACATCGAAGGACACATCCTTTAATGCATAAAATTGTTCTTTATTTTTTCGATTTAAAAATAGATTCCAACTTTTTTTTTGGGTTTGTGCCGACACCTTAGACTTATAACTGTCAATAATGTACTTTTTACAAAGATTTTGGACTTCTATTACCTTCATAATTCTAAATCACATCCGCAAAATATTGTTCTGTTTTTTTTAAATAGTATAAACCACCAATAAATAGCAACACGGTAACAATAGACGAAATAATTATCCCATGAACAAAGACACCTTGACCCAAAATCGACCACCTAAAACAATCAATGATGCTAGAAAGTGGATTTAAAGAAAGTATATAACGCCACTTTGTTTTAAAAATAAGTGAGCTATAACCAACGGGGGTAACATACATTCCAAGCTGTATAACAAAAGGAACTAAGTGTTTAAAATCACGATATTTTACAATTAAAGAAGAAAACAAAATATTTACCGATAAAACAAAAATAAAAAGCCATGCAAAAAACAACGGAATGAATAAAATTTTTAGGCTAAAACAAATTCCCCAAAATGCCCAAAAAGCAAACAATAAAAATGAAAAAAATATTAAAAAGTCCAACGTGCTACAGAGCAAAATACTCGCAGGAATTATAATTCTGGGAAAATAAACCTTAGTTACAAGTTCAACATTATTCAAAAATGCCATACTACCATGCATAAAACTATCAGAAAAAAACTGCCAAACAAGCAACCCAGACAAAGACAAAACGGCATACGGAACACCCCCTGATGGCAATCCTGCAACTCGTCCAAAAATGAAAGAAAATATCAACGCTAAAAGAAGAGGTCTTAGCAAAATCCAAACAACACCTAAAACAGATTGTTTATAGCGTACTAATATATCTCTCCAGGCTAGATAAAAATACACATCTTTATACTTAACTAACTCTCTTATAGATAAAAAAATATTATTAGTTTCTCTCATAATTCCACACCCACCTTATATTAACAGAGCTGCAATACTACTATTTTTCCATTTCGCTTGCAAATTATATTGTAGTCATTATTAGTCCACATTAGTCCACAAAAAATAGTTAGAAATCTGCTCTATCGGCATAATTACAAAAGTTTCGATACTTTTTTATCAATAAATTCTTCCATTTTTTTTACGTGGATCTTCCAGGTATAATTATTTAAAATTTTTTCTCTGGCATTTTGTCCCAGCAGATCAAGCATATTTTTATTAGACAACACCCATAGACAAGCCCTAAAAAATTCATCATCACTATTCCAGTTTGCCAAAATACCAACCTCATTTTTTACAACTTTACTTTCAAATAAATCCTGCACAAACAAAGCCGGCGAAATTACTTCTTCCAATTGCTCTATTCCAGATGCTATCACAGGCTTTGCCAAACTCATATATTCGAACAGTTTTGTTGGTGAGCCAAAAAAAGGAAGATCTATAGACTCTCGTTGCGTTGGACACAAAAAAACGTCACAAGCGGAAAGAAAGTGTCTTCCGTCATCATGACTTACAAGTCCTGTAAAAATAATTTTATCTTTTAACTTTTCCAAAGACTTTTTTAATGGTTCAAGAAGTGGCCCATCCCCAACCATCAAAAATCTTGCTGATGAGTCTTCCTGCAAAGCCTTTGGTATTATTTTTTCTAATATATTTATCCCATGCCAATATGAAAAAGTTCCAATAAATCCAAAAATGAAGTTTTTTTCCCATCCAAGTTTTTTGCGAATTTTTACTCGTTTGTTATTTAATTCTTTAGAGTTATATTTTAAAACATCTACCCCATTTGGATTTACAAGTATCTTCTCTTTAGAAACCCCATTTTTAACAAGTGTGCTCTTAATTTCTTTAGAAACAACAGAGATGACATCGGCCTTTTTTAAATTCAAACGCTCAACGTATTCTGAAAATCTCTGAAATTTAAAAACACTCTTAACTTTTTGGAAGGCCTCAATCCGCACCTCAGAATCATTATACTCAAGAACAAGAGGAACCTTTTTAATTTTTTTGACTAAAACTCCAACTAAATTAAAAAAACTATAACGCTGGTAAATAAAATCGATTTTTTGATTTTTTACAAATCTCAAAATTTGAAATAGAAAAAAAACATTCGAAAAAACAACCGACAATCTTTCCCTTAAAACCCAAAGTCGCCACTTAATAAAATTAAAAATTTTATAATTTTTCAACTCATAAAATTTTATTCCTGGTTCAGTCTTTAAAACTTCAATCATTGCCGAAGAAGCACAAAAAACATTGTTTCCATTTTTTACCAACTCCCTTATAACCCCAAGCGTATGAGCAACAGAACCACCAACGTTAGTATCTGGATTTAAATCTGCCCTTAAATATAAAATGTTCTTTTTTACCATTTTTAAGCTTTGTTAAATTCTTCTTTATAAAATTTTAATCTTTTAAAATATAAGTCCAAGGATACTTTTTTAAGAAGTTTCTCTGAATCATTTGGCTCTAAATCTTTGATATATTTACTAGTAAATTCGTAATCTAATAGAAAATCGTTTTTTATGGAACTATAATTGTTCAAAAATTTTTCTCTTTCTGAAAAAAATGGATTAAACCTATAAAACTTATAACCCAACCAAGAAGATGGAACGGTTCTCTCAATATTGTCTGTTAAAACATTATTAAAATAATGCCCTTGCTCGCATAAAAGGTAATAATATAGTTTATAGTTCATTTTTTCACGATATGGATAATTCATTAAAACTCTAAAAAAATCGTTCTCCATAAATGGCGACAAATAATATTCCCCAACGTTTCTACTCAAGTGACAATTGTCATTGGAAAATCCATACATTCTGTTTGCTATCAAAGTTAGATCATGAATAAACATTAAATCATCTGAAAAGGAACAATTATCTTTTTGCACACAATCTGTCGGAACTCCATAGTAATCACTTATCGAAGTTTTCTTGTGAATCATAGACATAATTTTAAAAAGAATGTTGTTAGGAATCCACCAACGAATAAACCTAGAAAACCGAAAAAGCCACATTATTCTTTTCATCCCAATAACAGCCTCCCCCAACACACCATCACTAAAGCAAGGGAGCTCCGATTTATTTAAATAATAAAGATATACATGCCAATCACCATATAACCTGCTTGAACATTCTCGTAGATCAATTCTATTGTTTAATGTTTCTATTATTTTGTTTAGTGAAAATTTTTCTCTTGGAAGGTTTACTCTTCTTACAGAGACCTGGTCCCCATAAAGTTTTTTTAATTTATTAAAAACACCGTCAAAAATTTCATTCAACGTTTCATAGTTAGAAGTACAAAGCTCAACTTTTAGACCTGCGTCAAGCATATGTGAAAGCATATAGCTACTATCTGTACCAGAAGAAAAAGAAAGCGTAAGAGGTCTATTTTTAAATATATCAGTGCATCTTTTAACAGATTCTGCAAATAGCTCATTTATTTTCTTTGCATCTTTTTTAGCATTGTTTGTAAGGCTAATTTTTGGGGTATTTGACCAATATTCAGTAGAATAATCTATCTCCGTTTTTTTGCGTTCAACCTTATTAAAAATTACAATTTTGTTTGGTGCAATTTTATTAATACTCTGTATTAAAGTTTTATAATTTAGGCAATGCTCATGAATAAAAAGTTCTTGTATTGCTCTTTTGTCTATTGAGAGATTGTATATATGTGGAATAATGTATTTTGGCGCTGGAGCAACAACAAATAATCCTGATTTTTTTTCAAAATATAAAAACAAATAAAATACTGTGTGTTGCGGAGTTATAATATAAGTTTTTTCTGGCGTATCAATTAAAATATTTCCAAAAAAATTTCTAGACTTTATAAACTCAATCCCACCTTTTACAAATTCTTTATGTATAAGCTCAAGCTGCTTCTCTGTTGAAAGCTTATAATCGTCTAAAAAATAACCGTCAAAGTATATTGATATTGAATCTTTTTTATATAAACCACCAAAAACACCCCAGTTACAAATTCCAAACAAAGAGCCTTTATCAAAATCAAATTGCTTAAAAAATGAAGAATTTGCAATGGTATTGCCAAGCATTTTGTCAATGTATCTAACTGTTTTTTTTGTGTCGCTAATTCCATGGTAACAATGCAAACCCATGTTTGACATTTATTCCCCTTTTAAAAGTTGTTTTTCAATCCGCTCAACATTTTTGGCCCAAGTGTAATGCTTTATAACTCTTTTTCTGGCATTTTCTCCAATTTTTTTTCTTTTAGAGTCAGAACAATTCAAAACCCAGTTTATCGCAAATTTAAAACTATCAATATTTCTGTGCTCAACTAAAATACCAACTTGGTCTTGAATTGAAAAATTTTTATTTGTTAAGTCAGAAAATTTTATTGCGGGATTAATAATTTCTGAAAGCTGTTCAACTGACGATGAAATAATTGGTTTTTCCATGCTCATATATTCAAAAATTTTTGTCGGCGAACCAAAAAATTTTGTCCCATCATTATTTTGCTGGGTAGGACACAAAAAAGCGTCACTAGCACAAAGATACTTCTCCACATCATAATGATTTACTCTTCCTGTTATATAAATATTTTCTTTAACATCTTCTTCCAGAGAATTTTCAAAATCTTCCCTGCAAGGGCCATCACCTACAAAAAGAAAAAACGTATTTTGGTTTGTTATTATAATATCCGGAATTATTTTTTTAAGAATCTGGTTTACGCCATGCCAAGGCCTAAAGTTACCTAAAAAACAAAAAACGAACTTGTCATCTATTTTCAGTTTTTGTCTAACGGTCTTTCTAGTTTGAACAAGCTTATCTGGATCATAAAGACTTGGATTAACTCCATTTGGATTGACAACTATTTTCTCTTGGTCAACACCAAAATCAACCAATTCCTCTTTAATTGCCTTAGATACAACACTAATAATTGAAGCTTTTTTAAGATTATAAAGCTCTATCCATTTTGCTGTCCCCAATAAAAAATTGCTCAAAAATGCTTTCTGTTGCCAATTTTTTTCTATCCAAACTTCAGAACCGTTATATTCCAATATAAAAGGAATTTTTTTAACCTTACAAACAAATACACCTGAAAAGTTTAAAAGGCTATACCTTTGGTAAACAAAGCTTAGCTGACTTTTTTTTATTAATTTTAAAACTTTGAAAATGATAAAAATATTGGCAAAAAATATATTTAACCTGTCTTTGACGATCCAAAAACGATCAAATAAAAAATCAAACAAATTACAACCTTTTAGCGGATGAAATTCAATATCTTTTATATTTTTTAAAAGTCCATGAACCGCACAAGACGCACAAAGAACCTTATACTGTGATTTTACAAAAGCATCTATCATACCTATTGTGTGAGACGTAGAACCATCAGAGTTGGTGTTTGGATGAGGATCGGTTCTTAGGTAAAGCAGTTCTTTTTTTTTTTTCACAATTCGTCTATTTGCTTATAGCTAAAACAACTTTTTTTAACAATTCTTTTTCAACAGACTCATGACCAAAAATACTAACCGGAAATTTATATATATACGCAGGATTATCATTAATATTTTTAATCTTAGAAAGTTGCCGCCAAGCCTTGCTAAACGAATTTTTCAGTGTCTCATATGACAAGTTTTCTCTCTTTATAATCGGCCCATGTCCCTCTTTTATATAAATCCTGCTGATTGTATTTTTTTTACCCATTTTAACTTTAATTTTTTCTTCTTTATGTTTATTTAGAAATTCTAACAATTCAAAAAAATCTAGAGGATTTCCAAACAAATCAACATATGAAAAATTATAGTAAGGATCCTGTACATAAAAAGCATCTCTTCCTTTGTCAAAAACCTTAACTAAAGTAATAACATGTGTATAAACTCCACTAACTCCATTATCCAATGTGTAAGCCTGAAAACCATAAAATTCATATAACTTTTTTAGTATGTGTGCAGAACCTCCACATACAACCCCTCCCAAAGACTCCTCAAAGGCTTGAATAATTTCTGGGCCCTCCTTTCTATAAAAATCAAAAAATCCGCCCGAGTCCAAACTTGTTCGTTTATCTTGGCTTGAAAATAAAATATTCTCATGGACCCACTCTCTTAATAAATCAATTTTTTCCATTTTTGATATAGAGTTATTTGAAATTTTGGGATCTTTTTTTTCTATATGTTTTTTTAAAAAATAAATTGCCGAATTTTTCACAGAATCATAATTTAAAATTTTTTCTTTTGCTTCGGTTATTTTACGATACAACCCAATTTCATTTCTATTTATAAAAAGAAACAAAGCAAGCCCAGAGAGAAAAAACAAGATTATTTTTTTTTTAAACTTCATAATTTATCCAAAATACAAAAAACTATCAGAACTTTGCATAAACCAAAAACATCGCTACCATAACAAGCTAAAGGCGATTAAGCATAAAACAAAAAGAGGAAAATGAACAATAAAATTTGGATAGCAATAACAGATGATTTTGAGCTAAAAGGTGAAGGGCTTGGGTCGGTATATGAATTGCAATACAAACCATCGCTATCTTTTATGAATCTTCTTGATGACCATGGAATAAAAGCATCGTTTTTTCTAGAAACAATGCAACAACGGTCTTTTCTGAATTATTCAAAAAAAAATAAAAGTATAAAAAATGAAAGCAGTCTTTGGGAAAAAACAGTAAAAACAATTATTGATAAAAAATTCGATATCCAACTGCACATACACCCACAATGGTTCCGCTCAAGTTATGACGGAAAATACTGGGAGTTAGACAAGCGCTGGGATATAACCAAGTATAAAACAGAAGAAATTGATGAAATTATCACTGGCTCTGTAAGTCTTCTAGAAGAAAAATTTGGGAAAAAAGTTGTTGCCTTTAGGGCCGGCTCATGGGCAGCAGGACCTCCAAGCAAAACACTTTTAAAAACCTTAGAAAAAAATAGAATTAAAATTGATTCGTCTGTTGTGTATGGTGTTCGGTATAATGGAGAAGCTGCTAAAGTAAATTATGGCAACTTACCATGCCCATATTATCCTTATTATCCAGATTATGACGACGTAAGAAAAATCTCCAAAATTACTACCCCTGTTGTTGAAATTCCAGTACAGGCAATGGGTAGAAACAATATTAATTACTCTACTATTGAAAAAATAAAGCTCAGAATTGATGACAGGCTAAACAAATTAAAGTGTAGACACCCAAGCAACTTAGACTATACCAAACTACCATCGCACATTCCGCAAGATCCTTTTGGATTCGCAAAGGAAAACAAGGAGGAGCTCACATTCACACTTTCTTCTGAGCACAATATCATTACGCTAAAAAAAATGATCGACTTTGTTATAAAAAAACAACTTGAAAGAAACCAGGAACGTTCTTTTGTTATCCTGGCAAACCACACAAAAGATTTACAAAGAAAAAGCCAATTTACAAAGCTAAAAAAGTTCATACAATACATACAAAATAAATATAAAAATTCCGTTCAATTCGTTACGATAAGAGATATGGCAAACAATTTAAGCCTTATTAACCCGATTGTTAAATTATGATATTTTGTTGTTAACAAATTCTTCTATTTTTTTCACATGCATCTGCCAAGTATAATATTTTAAAATTTTTTCTCTGGCATTTTTACCCAACCGATTAAGAATGTTTTTATTGAACAAAACCCACATGCAAGCCCTCAAAAATTCCTCATCATTATCCCAGTCTGCCAAAATACCAACCTCGTTTTTTACAACTGTTTTGGCACTCAAGTCACGTACCATCAAAGCAGGAGAAATAATCTCTTTCAATTGTTCTATACCAGATGATATTACCGGCCTTGACAAACTCATATACTCAAACAGTTTTGTTGGAGAGCCAAAGAAAGCTGATCCGTCAGAATTTTGTTGGGTAGGACACAAAAATGCATCACAAGCAGAAAGATAACGTTTCCCTTCTTCATGCGTTGTAAGCCCTGTAAAAACAATTTTACTTTTGTACTTTTCAAGGGACTCTTTTAATGATTCTAGAAGTGGCCCATCCCCTATCATTAAAAACTTTATTTTTTTGTTATTTTTTACAACTTTTGGTATTAATTTTTCTAATATATTTATACCATGCCAATACGAAAATGTTCCAATAAAGCCAAAGACAAAAATATTTTCTAAGCCAAGCTTTTTACGTATTTTAAACCTGTGTTCTTCCAATTTTTCGGGGTTATATTCAATTGGGTTTACACCATTTGGATTAACCAAAATGCGCTCTTTTGTTACCCCTCTTTTTAAAAGCTCTTCTTTTAAAACATCGGAAACAACAATTATTTTATCTGAATATTTGATATTAATTTTTTCAATAACAATACTGGGAAAGCTAAAAATTAAACTTTTTAGCTTTATCCCTCCCCAATTTTTTTCTACCCAATATTCAGACCCATTGTATTCCAAAATTATTTTTTTCTTTTTGATTTTACTCAGAATTATTCCAGTAAAATTTAAAAGGCTATACCTCTGGTATATAAATTCGAAATCCCATTGTTTTATTTTTTTTAACAGTAAATAGGTAAAAAAAAAGTTAGAAAAAATACAATTTATTTTCCACCGAAGAAAGTTTAGACATGATGGATTTTTTAAACGAACAAACTTCTTTATTTCTAAATTTTTTATAATTGGAACCATTAAAGAAGAAGCACAAAAAACATCATAATCCAATTTTAAAAATCCGTTTATAACACCACTTGTATGTGAAACAGAACCACCAGAGATAAGCTCTTTGTTGTAAATGTCAGTTCTCAGATACAAAATCTTTTTATTCGAACTCACATCATTACCATAAGATTTTGTAAAACCCAAAGCTGCAGAGAATACTCCTGGTTTGGCTGCAAGTTTGTCTCAAACATATTTCTTATCTGTTTTGTATCAAAATAATTTTCACAGACATCTTTTTTATCATCCAGAAGACTTAAAAAATAGCTTTTAAACATTTTACCCTGCTTAAACCACCTTGTTGTAGGAGCAGCAAATCCCATCTTTTTTCTATATATAACATCGTTAGGCAAAATACCTTCTGCAGCTTTTTTTAAAATATATTTTGTAATCCCATCCTTGTACTTTAAAGAGGGCGAAACTTTGAGCGCAAATTCAACGTGCTTGTGGTCCAAAAATGGAACTCGCCCCTCAACCGAGGTTGCCATTGCCATCTTGTCTACCCTCATTAGCAAAAGCTCTGGTAGTCTTTGCTTTAACTCAAGGTAAATCATTCCATTTAAAAAATCCGATTTACCGGAATATTTTCTAAAATTATCCATGTGAAAATCGACAATATTAAAACTATCAAGATCTTGGCGCAAATCAGGATAAATCATTGCAACCACTGGATCAAATTCACAGCTCAGATCATTTAAAAGACTTTCCTTAGAAAGTTCTGAAAATGCTATTGCGCCACCCCAAAACAATCCTCTATTCTCAGCTAAGTTTTTAACAAATGAAAGCCGATGAGAAGTGCTTGGATAAATCTTACTCAAAGAAGAATATGCTAGTTTTTTTACAAATGATGGTAAAAGTTTTTCCGCTGGTCTCCAATAGCGATTATATGTATCTATATACTGTGCATAAGTACTATAACCACAATAAAGCTCATCTGAACCCTCTCCAACCTGAACAACCGTTACACCAGAATCTTTTAGCAACTTTGAAACATAGTAAAGAGGAACACAAACACAATCAGAAATTGGCTCATCCTGATGGTATGCCATTTTTTCAAAAAAATCGAAAGCCTCTTTTTCTGAAATGACAATTTCATGGTGCTCTGTTCCAAATCGTTTTGCAACCTTTCTAGCCCACTCTGTTTCACTAAGCTCTGGGCCATCAGAGAATGAAACATTAAATGTTTTTACATTATCTGTAAGCTCTGTCATCAAAGCAACGTTTAGACTTGAGTCTATGCCCCCAGACAAAAACACTCCATATGGAACGTCTGACATCATTCTTTTTTCTATAGAATCTCTAAGTAAATTTCTAATATTGTCTATACAGAATTTTTCATCAGAAAATTCTTTTTCGTCATAATCTCCAACAGCTTTTAAAGGGTTATACCACTCTTTAAAAGAAACATTTTTATTCGCGTCAACCTTTGCTAAAAAACCAGACGGTAATTTGTACACCCCATCATACAATGTCATAGGAGCAGGAGTAACCATAAATGTTAAATAATGGTGCAATCCTCTGTTGCTGATTTTTTTATCAATCCATGGAAGTTGCCATAAGGATTTAATTTCTGATGCAAAGCTTAAAACTCCTTCGTTCATAGAAAAATATAGTGGCTTTATTCCGATTCTATCTCTTACCAGGTATAACTCTTTTTTTTGTAGATCAAAAATTGCAATCGCAAACATTCCATCAAACTTTTGTATACAATCAATTCCCCACTCTTTATACGCATACAAAATTGTTTCTGTATCTGTTCTAGACCTATAAGAATAACCCTTTTTTTCCAGCTCCAAACGTATTGCCTCATGATTGTAAATCTCTCCATTGTAACAAACGGCAACCGTTTTTTCTGGGTCTATCATTGGCTGTTTACCAGCATCTGACAAATCTATAATGCTAAGCCGTCTATGTGCAAATCCAACCTGATCTTTGTTTGAAAGCCAAACACCAGAGCCATCGGGCCCTCTGTGCACCATTGCTTGTTGCATCTTGTAAAGCAAATTTTCGTTAATTTCAAACTTTTCTTTTGTAAGATTATAGTAACCAGCAATTCCGCACATAAACTCTCTCTTTCAGGTTAGTTTAGAAATTATCCTACAAGCTTTTTTAATTAGTTCATTATCTTTTTCTGGAACAGGAAAAGATAATATTGAAATTGGAAAAGAAAAAATATAATACGGCTTTTTTGGTAAAAAACATTTCTCCAAAAAATTTAAAAAATCTGAACCCACCTCATCTTCCAAATTAATTATCATTTCTTTTTCTTTATCTTTTCCCAAAAATAAAACCGACCTGGCCTTACCATATAAAATATTTTTTTTATCCACCATTTTATTACACATATTTTCTAATAAATCAAAATAATCTAACGGATCTTGATTTTCATCAACCATAGATAAATTACACATAGGATCTTGTAGACACAACAAAGACTTACCATTGAAAAGAACTCTTACAAGAACAACGGCATGTGTATTAATTCCAACCTTGCCAACGTCTAAAACATATGACTCTATTCCATACAAACTGTAAAGCCTAGACAATGCGTATGCGCCACCGCCACACATAACCCCACCTTTTTTTTCAAAAAAAGCGGAAAATATTTCCGGTGCATTTTTATAATAAAAATAAAATTTTTTATCCTCATCAACCAAGTGTGGCCGCTCCCCCCATAAAATATTTTCATGAGCCCACTCTCTTAAAACACAAACAGATGAAAAATCGTTTTTAATTTTATCTTTTTTAAGCCCGGTATGAATCTCTATAATTTTTTTCAGAAGTGTTTCTGAAAATTTACCAGAATTTACACTAGAAAAAAAATTATGCTTAATTTTACGTATTATTTTTTTTGGTGAAATTTTTGGAAAACTCATATTTTGCCAAAATTAGCAGACTGTTTTTTAATAATATTTTTCAGCTTTATCTTCTTATTTAAAACAGCAAGAAATATAAACAACCCATATGAAGCTAAAATTATAATCACAAACTCAAACATAATTCTAAACCGCGCACAACCATCATGCCCGGTAATCATAGAAAAATACATTATATAAAGAGTAAAAAAGTGAATTATTTTTTCTCGCCTAAGAAACAAAACAACCAAAGCAAAAGCAGACAAAACATACGTAAACAAAAGGTATAAAATCTCTAGAAAACCTATCGCATAAAGTAGTTTTGAGTCTGTGCCCATGGTTACATACTTTTTGACTCTTTCAAAAATGCTCCCATTCGTTTTAAAAAACGAACAATATCCACCCCTCAATTTTGGATCTAACAAAACTTTTAGAAAAGATAAAACTAGTCCAAAAAAAGACTTTGAAACATTTTGAAACCAAACATAAGCAGAATCCAAAGGATTTTTAAGAACAATCAACATTAAAGACTCTTTTTTTAAAGAGGCCTCCCCTAAGTCTTTGTTATAAGATAACAACTTATTAACAGTTTTCTTTGCAACATCTACTGGTATATTGTCCCGCTTTGCAATAAGTCTTGGAAGAAAATAATAGAATAAACTCGCATTTACAAGCGGGTCTATTCTAAAATAACCATAGTTTATTTTATTAAAACCCATATAAAATAAAACGGGTGTCCAAAAAAACAACAAAACCGACAAAACATGCAAAAAACGCTTTTTATATGACCCAAAAACAAAAAAGAATAATAAGATGCTAAGGGGCCAAATAAAAAATATAGCAACTGGCTTTATAATTATAGAAAACCCTAATATTAACGCAGAAACTATAAGAGCCGAAAAATTTTGTTTAATAAAGAAATAGGTTAACCGCTCAACAAAAAATATAAGGCAAAATGCCAGTATTACCTCGGACATTACAGCCTGTGAATAAACCAGAAATAGTGAGCTAACACTTGTAATATAAAGGGCTATAAGTCCAACCATTTTGTTAAAAAATCTAGAACATATAAGATATATAAGAAACATAGACAAAAAACATAAAATAATATGAAAAATCACAATATTTGAATATGAAAAACCAAATAATTTAAAAACTAGGCCAAGAACAAATGGATAACCTAAAGTATGTCCCCCAGTTAAAGGCTTGCCAGATTCGGCAAAACCCCATGTTTTAGCAAAGTTTACAGCCAATAACTTATATCCATTAGCATCATGATCAAGCCTACAACTATCGCTTGGAACAGAAAAATAAAGAAGCGCAGCTAAAGATAAAAAAATAAAAAATGGAATACTAAATTTCCATTTTTTTTGAACTATCTTTATCAATTTTGATCGAAACATCATCAAGTCCATCCTGTCCTCCTCCCATTAAAGCCAAGCGATTAATGTCTAAAGTCATTTTTGCAACATCATACAACCTGGACATGCTAATTGGTGGAGTAAAATTTAAACCTCTAACCTCACCAAAGAATTTTTTAACAAGATACTTGTGCCCTTTGTCTTGCTCACTTGAGCTCTCATCAAAATTCTTACTTAACCCATAGCTCTTAAGAGATTTAAAATCATCCATCACTATGCTTTTACCATCAAAAAACACCTCCATGCGTTCTTTGCCGAAATCTTTATTTCCCAATGATGTATATAATAATGAACAAATTGAACCATCTGCAAAACTTATTTGAACCGAAAAATTATCTGTTGAAATAAGGTCGTCACGTCTTGGATTTATAGACTCAACAGAAATTGATACTGGCTTTGAATCTGTAATGCTATAAAAAAGATCAAAAATATGACAAGCCTCTCCTATGATTCTTCCGCAGCCTAGATCGGTTTGAACCCAATGGTCTTTTGGTATAAAGCCAGCATTCATCCTATAATGAACCACTAGCGGTGATTTTCTATTTTTGACCTCTTCTTTAATCTTTCTAACGTACGGTGCAAAAGAACGATTATAATCAACACAATAAGGAAGATTTCCATATTTATCAGAAAGTTGTTTAAACTCATTAAGCTGATCATAAGTTGTAACCATAGGTTTTTCTGAAAAAACAGCTTTTCCCCTCAAAAGAGAATCTTTGACCTGCTCCCAGTGAAATTTGTGCGGAGTAGCAACAACAACTGCATCAACAACATCATTTTTTAACATTTCTTCATGAGACGTAAATGAATGTTTTACTTTATATAATCTTGATGTATTAACAGAGTTTGAAACATTAGCGTCTACAATTGCATCAATGTTAACACCTTCTATTTTTGATACAATTGGCATTAGTTTTATTTTTGCAAATCCTCCAGCACCAACAAATCCAACACGTATATTTTCTTCTTTACAACATTTGAATAAGTCTAAATGTTGATCACTTTTTGCCACATTTATTTTTATACTCGAATCAGCCTCTTTGGGAAGATAAGAAATAACGACACCAAGGCAATCTCCAGATTTTATTAAAGAATAAGCACTTTGGACATCAGAAACATCTACAACTTTTGATACCAATTTTTCTATATCAACCCTTCCCCTGCAAACAAGGTCAACAAAAGACCTCATGTTTCTATTTTCTGTCCAACGAACATATGCAAAAGGATAGTCTTTTCCGCAACTTTCATATTCGTAATCATAACGACCGGGACCATAAGAACAGGAAATTAAAAAGTCTATTTCTTTTTTGTAAAAAGGACTTCTTTCTAGGCTCAAGCCAACATCACCAACTAAAACAACACGGCCTTTTTTTCGCGTTAATTGCATTGCCTGCTGAACAATTGCATCACTTTTAGATGCAGCTGTTATTATTGTACAATCAACTCCATGATGATCTGTTAGAAAAGCAATTTCCTTTTCAAGATTATTTTGCGATGCACTATAAACGGCATCGGCACCAATTTTCTTTGCTAAATCAATTCGTTCTTGAATCAGATCAATTCCAACAACTTTGCAGCCAGCCTCTTTTGCTAATTGAACAGTAATTTGTCCTAAAAGACCAAGACCCAAAATACAAACTGTTTCTCCCAACTGAACTTGTGCCCTTCTAAGGCCCTGCATAGCAATTGCGCCAATTGTTGTGACACTCAAATCTTTTAAATATTTTTCGTCTTTAATTGGAGCAACCAAGTTTTCAGGAATACAAACTAAATCAGCGTGATTAGCAACACCAGAGCCACCACAAGCAACAAAGTCTCCAACCTGAATTTTATTAACTTTTTTACCAACGGCTACAACTTTTCCGGAGCATGAATAACCTATTGGGGATATTGTTCCTTGAACATCACCATATAATTTATCTTTTACTAAAGAAAATGTTGCACCTACCCCATTCTCTTTTACAGACTCACAAACTTTTTTTACTTTTCTAGTAACACTTTCAACCGAAAGGCTAAAAGCAGACCCCTGCTTTGCCCCCTCAACAGTTGCTAATTCTGTACCCGAACTTATAAAGGAATAATAAACCGAGACAAGAACAGAATAGTCATCTAGCAAAGGCTCACTAACCCTTTTTACGACAATTTCACCCTTTTCCAAAAAAACCTGTCTCACGGCTGCTCCTTTAAATTTATTAGACTCAACACTAATTTGATTTATTGAGAAAGAAAATTAACACATTAGAAAGAATAGGTAAATTTTAAACTTTACATTTTATAAACACAATAGTGGTTGTTTTGTTAAAAAAAATTAAACTAAGCACCAATGTTATAATTTACAATAACTATTAAGAGCTAAGCTTATAGAAAATATAGAAAGCTATAAAAAAATGAAAAATGCTTTTATAACCGGTATTTGCGGGCAAGATGGTTTTTATCTATATAACCATTTAACAAGTCTTGGTTTTAACGTTAAAGGAACAGACATATTCAAATGCCAATGGGCAGATGAAAAAAAAGCCATTGTAAATATTGAACTTTTAAATAAAAACGAAGTCTTTGAATTTCTAAACAAATTTTGCCCAGATGAAATTTATCATCTTGCTGCTTACAATTATTCCTCAGAAGTTAAGATAGAAAATGATATTAGTGTTTTTAACAAAAGCTACGAAAATAATGTTCTAACAACGCTACACTTATTAGATTGGATAAAAAACTTTTCTCCAAAAACAAAAATGTTTTATGCCGGGACATCACACATGTTTGGAAACATAAAAGAATATCCTCAAACCGAAGAGTCAAAATTTGAGCCCAATTGTCCATATGGAATATCAAAATACCTTGGTATGAGTGCATTCAGATATTATAGAAACACATATGGAATTTTTGCATCCGTTGGAATTTTATACAATCATGAATCACCAAGGCGTTCTCCAAAATTTATATCTCAAAAAATAGTAAAAAACGCTGTAGATATTAAATTAGGACTAAAAAACACCTTAGTTGTTGGAAACCTAAATTCAATTGTTGATTGGGGATATGCAGGAGACTATGTAGAAGCGATGTATAAAATATTACAACAGAAAAAACCTAGCGACTTTATTATTTCAAGCGGAGAGAAAAAAACAGTTAAAGATTTTATAAAAATTGTTTTTAATATTCTTGGAATAAACTTTAAAAAACATGTTACCGAAGACCCCTCTTTGCTAAGACCTTCAAAAAAAGGAATATTAATCGGAGACAACTCAAAGTTGAAAAATGAAACAACGTGGTATAAAGTTACTTCTCTTGAAATGCTTGCAAAAATAATGGTCAATAAGGAGATTGAAAGAAGAAGCTGTGATAAAAACAAAAATTCTGATATTTGTTCCAACATATAATGAACGAGAAAATGTTTCTGATTTATTCCACGCAATAAAAAAAAATAGCCAAGACTCAGATGTACTTTTTCTGGATGACAACTCCCCAGATGGAACAGGAAAAATAATAGATAATATTGTAAACAACAATAAAAACGTCTTCGTTATCCATAGAAAATCAAAATTTGGTATTGGAAGCGCTCATATGGAAGGTTTTAAATTTGCAAATAAAAACTCCTATGACTACCTTCTAACAATGGATGCAGACTTTACTCACGACCCAAAATATATCCCTGATATTATAAATAAAAAAAATAGATGCGACATTGTTATTGGCTCAAGATACGCTAATGCCAAGTGTATTAAAAATTGGCCACTTATAAGACAATGTATAACCTATACTGCTCACTTTTTTACTGAAAAAGTTCTCGGCATGCCTTATGATTGCACTGGCGCATATAGGCTTTACAATAAAAAAATGATTAATAAAATGTGCAAAGATTTTGGCATAAAATCAGATGGTTATTCATTTTTTATAGAGTCAATTTATACCTATAAAGAATCGGGTGCTAAAATCTCTGAAGTTCCAATATTTGCCATAGATAGACAAAAAGGTGAAACAAAAATATCAAGAAAAGAAATCCTTAATGCCATTAAATTGTTAGGCAAACTTTCAATAAAACACATATTTAAAAAATAAAATCTGGGAAATGATTTGGATAAAAAGAATGTTTACTGCGTTATTCTAGCGGGAGGAAAAGGTGAGCGCCTTTGGCCACTTAGTAAGCAAAATCTACCAAAACAGTTTATACCGTTTAGAAAAGGAAACTCTCTGCTAGAAGAAACGATTGACAGAGTAGATGGTTTTATACAAAAAAATAACATTTTTATTGTAACAAACAACAAGTATGAAAAAATCATAAACAACCTAGTCGGAGATAAAATTGGAGGAGTTTTTTCGGAGCCAGAATCTAGAAATACTGCCCCAGCTATTGCTTTAAGCTGTCTCAAGATTTATGAAAAAAATCCTGAAGCATATATAATTTTTCTATCCGCTGATCATTACATTCCAGAAAAAGAAAAATTTGTAAACGGCCTTAAAAATATTATATCAACCAATACAAAAGAAATTGTAATATTAGGCGTGGTTCCTCAATACCCAGCAATAGGGTACGGATATATAGAATTTGAAAACGATACAAAAAACAATCATTTGGCAAAAGTAGTTCGCTTTCATGAAAAGCCTTCATACAAACAAGCAAAAATTTTTACACAAAACTCAAATATGTTATGGAACATAGGTATGTTTTGTGGAAAAGCAGAATCTTTTATAAAAAGCTTTAATTTTTTAAGCCCAGATATAATAGAAGATGTAAAATCTTTTTTAAATGGAAAAAAAGAATACAAAAATATAAATTCTATATCAATTGACTACGCAATAATGGAAAAATCTAAAAATTTACTAGTATTGCCTATGGATATTGTTTGGTTTGATGTAGGAAGCATTGACTCTTTTCTGTCTCTAAAAGGAGACACGGAAAAAAACGTAATGGCTATAAATGCTAAAAACAATCTTGTCGATGTCGATGGAAAATTAACCGTTTTAATAGGTGTCGACGACATTTGTGTAGTCCAAACTGAAAAGGTCCTTCTTGTAATGAAAAAGGGGGACAGCGACAAAATAAAAAGCGTTCTCAGCACACTACGTTTAAAAAATGAAGTAGAATATTTATAAATTTGGAAAATCATGAAAAAGGCATTAATAACAGGTGTTACAGGTCAGGACGGATTTTATTTATCCGAATTATTACTAAAAAAAAACTATGTGGTACACGGAATAAAAAGACGGGCCTCTCTTCCTAACACATCAAGAATAGATAGCCTGTATAAAAAATATAACAATGAAGATAATAAAAAGTTTTTTCTGCACGATGGGGACCTATCTGATTTTTCAAGCTTAGTAAGAATCATTGGGGACATAAAACCTGATGAAATTTACAATCTTGGGGCACAATCATTTGTAAAAGTATCTTTTGATATTCCAGAATACACAGCTCAAGTCGACGGACTAGGAGCTTTAAGAATTTTGGAAGCTATAAAAATTTTGGGCCTTTCTAAAAAAACAAAATTTTACCAGGCCTCAACAAGTGAACTGTACGGAAAGGTTGTAGAAACCCCACAAAAAGAAACAACTCCTTTTTACCCCAGGTCTCCCTATGGAGTAGCAAAGTTGTACGCCTATTGGATTACAGTAAACTACCGTGAGTCTTACGGAATCTTTGCGTGTAATGGAATCTTATTCAACCACGAATCACCACTAAGAGGCGAAGAATTTGTAACCCGCAAAATAACAAAGGCTGTTGCAAAAATAAGCTTAGGCCTCCAAAAAAAATTAGTGCTTGGCAATCTGGACTCAAAAAGAGATTGGGGATTCGCTGGCGACTATGTAGAAGCCATGTGGCTAATGCTACAGCAAAAGGATCCAGAAGATTTTGTTATATCCACAGGAAAAACATGGACAATAAGATACTTTGTCGAAGAAGCATTTAAAAATGTAGGAATCAACGTTGAGTGGAAAGGTAGCAAAGAAAACGAAATGGGCTTAAATAAAAAAACTGGTGCCGTCGTCGTTTCGATTTCTAAAGAATTTTACAGACCTGCAGAGGTAGATCTGCTGCTTGGGGATAACACAAAGGCAAAAAACAAACTTGGTTGGAAGCCAAAAACTAAGCTAAAAGACCTGGTAAAGTTAATGGTAAAAAGCGACCTTAAAACATTCAATCTATAGTAAACCTAAAAAACTTTACACAACAAAAAATTAAATGTTATCAATTTTTGTTTTACTGACCGTTTCTTTATAAATAGTTTGAAAAATTTGGAGACAAAGGTGTTCACGAATAACGTCAAGACATGTCTTTTTAACAAGTCCGCTGCTTTGCTGTTTCTATTATCTTTAGCTTTGAATTTTTTTTATCTTTTTTGGATAGAAAAATCTCAGTATGTAAAGGCTAATAACATAATATTGTTCAGCGACATGGCATACAATTTATGCAAACATAAAACACTAAAGTACTGTCCAAAACGAGCCGGGCACTTGCTTAAGGAAAAATTTAACGGACGAGACTATAGCTTCTCATCACTAAAAAATCCTGAATCATTTGGTTCTTTTTATAAATATAGAAACATTTATGATACGGTCGGCTATGGAGTAGTTCTGGCGTCTTTATGGAAAATAACAAAGTCATGGAATTATCTTGATATTCAAATACTGCAAATTCTGATTTTTTCCCTGTTAATGTTTTTGATTTACAAAATTGGTTTTCTAATATTTAAAAACTCTCAACATGCTTTTATTTTGGGAATGTCTTTTCTTATGTTTCTGCCTCTTTTACCATTAAACATAGAACATAGCAGCGATATATGGATATACTACTCAATAATTCTTCTTTTTTATGCAATGGCAAAAATATTTTATAGCTCAAAACAACCAACATTAATCTCATTTATATTACTCAGTATAGGAATAACAATATGCCAATGGTGCAGGCCAACAACATTCTCTGCATGTATTTTTTTTGTTTGTTTTTTAATGTTCAACGCTATTTTTATAAATCGCAACAAAGCAAAAACAATAACAATATTTATTTCAAGCTTTTTACTTGTTAATCTTTTTGTTTTTTGGATACCATTTATGGCTTATAATAAAGCGGCTTACGGCCAATACATTGTTGGGGTCTCTGGTTCTGGACTATTTGTAGGACTCGGAGAATACAAAAACAAATGGGGCTTCAAAATTAACGATGAATTTTTTAGAGAGTATATTTTCCAAAAGTACGGATTTAATTATGGTACTATAGAAGCAGACAAAAAAGGCTTAGAAGAAGCCGTCAAGCTCATAAAGGAAGAACCTTTGCACTATTTGAGTTGTGTTGCTCGCCGTGTTCCATACCTCCTTTTTCCGTATTCTATGACCGTACGCAGAGACTATTTCTTAAAAAATAAAAATACACCCACAGCAAAAAGACTTATTCTAAACTGCATGAACTCATTCGGAAATTTTTGTGATCTGGTTAAATATGGAACCTTTAAGTGGTACGGATACCTTTATCTTTTATTTTACTTCTTTTTTGCTTATTTTGGCATCTATTTGTGCTTTAAAAAACACAAATATCGAATAATCATTTTTTCTCTTGGAGTTTTAACCTCATCATGGATATTTATTTTTTCACATATTGAAGATCGTTATATCATTCCGTTTTATTCTGTTTTAGCCATTTTTGTCGCATTTTCAATAATAAGTATGAAAAATTTTATTAACAACAAATTAAAACAGGGCCGGCAGGACCGGCCCCAATAATAATTGCTTTTTTGGCGCTATTCGAAACGCTCACGTGTTGTTCTTGTTGGCTTGTAAAATGGAGAG
>JABGVJ010000081.1 GCA_018646105.1 bacterium | reverse complement strand
CGTATAAAAACTTAACCTTGCCACTGACATTAAGTCGCCGGCACATTCTTCAATAGGCACACCGTCACTCTTAGATAAGAGCTCCGATTGCTTGTAAGCACATGGTTTCATGGTCTATTTCACTCCCCCTTCGGGGTTCTTTTCACCTTTCCCTCACGGTACTAGTTCACTATCGGTCATACAGTAATATTTAGCCTTAGATGATGGTCCACCTAGATTCCCACCGGGTTTCTCGTGTCCTGTGGTACTCAGGATTATTTTGGCAAGATTGATTTTTTTTATGTACAGGACTATCACCTTCTATGGTGTCTTTTTCCAAAGAGCTTCTACTAAAAATCAATTTTTTTACTCACCCTATATAAAAGCAATTATATAGAAAAAACAATCCTACAACCCCCTTGATACAACGCTTGCTTGCTTGAACATATCAAAGGTTTAGGCTGGATCCCGTTTCGCTCGCCGCTACTAAGGGAATCTCGTTTGATTTCTTTTCCTCTGGGTACTAAGATGTTTCAGTTCTCCAGGTTCCCTTCCTTATCCTATGTATTCAGATAAGGATATGCAGACATGACTCTGCATAGGTTTCCCTATTCGGACATCCTCGGGTCAAAGCTTGCAGCAGCTCACCGAGGCTTATCGCAGCTTACTACGTCCTTCGTCGGCCTGTATGCCAAGGTATCCCCCATGCGCCCTTATTATCTTGACCAAGACAGCTTAATTATAAGAACGGATTAATTTCGTTTTTACCTATTTACCTATTATCTTTTTATTATTAATTGTCAAAGAACTAGTCCTATTAAGTGGACGAGATAAAAGTATATTAGTTGAGACTGGTATTGTCAATGAGATTTTTAGAATTTCACCAACTATTTTTACCGCCCGCTCCCCCGCGACTACGTCGCAAAGGTTAAGGTTAAGGGAAGCCCGGACCAGGAGCACATCTAAGATATCTTCAAAGTTCTTTGCTTTCCATAGTGGTTATTATAATATACTACTAAGCTTAAATCTATTATGGGCGAAGGTATTTGGAAACTAAATTCATTAAAAAACCAGGCTTTAAACCAGGGGATGGGCGAATGAATTTGAAGAGATGAAAGGTATAATGCATACCTTTTGTTTACCTATTATATACCTATTTAAAATAGTTCCTGAATCTTATCAGTCGGGTAATAATATTGATTACGGCCTTGTTTTTGAGAAATCAAAAAACCATGATCTTTTAACTTTTTTAAATCTGTGCTGGCTGTTTTTTTGCAAATTTTATTCATATTCATATGCATTTTAGAATTTGTTTTCCCATCTTTGTTTCCATGAAAATATTGCAACAAGCTAATCTGCCTGAATGAAAGATTAAACTCTTTACGCGCTACAGTATTCATTTGTTGATTATTTAGGCCTTTTCTTTCTATATACCCCTTAAAATTATTTATCGATAATTGAATTTTTTGAATATTAAAATCTATAAAATAAGTAAGATCATTATCATCCTGTTCGGTATATATATAGGCCTTTTTATATTGAGCTGGCGCTTTTTTTATAACAGCGGAAATTGGCAAATAAGCAAAAGCCCAATATCCTTTTTTCAATAAATACCAATAAAATAACAATCGAGCTATTCGACCATTGCCATCAACAAATGGGTGCAGATATGCCAGCCAAAAATGTAACATAATGGCCTTTACTACAGGATGGATAAACGGCGTCTTAATCTTATCATTTGCAAAATCAATAAGCCGATTCAGTTCTGTTTTTACGAATTTTAGAGCCGGAGCTTCATAGTACACAATGTTATCCAGCTTTCCTTTAACAACTATTTCATCTTCATTTTTTCTTAATACGCCTTGCTCTTTTTCTTCAATTGTATTTTTAGTGATTTTTCTATGTAGTTCAAACAACATTTCAATATCCAGGTCTTGATTTTTATATTCATTCTCAATATCTTGCATAGCCTCATAATTATTTAAAATCATTTGCTCGTCTTTATTACGAGCCTTCCTCCCCGCTCTTAAAAATTCTTTTGCCTGTTTGCGAGAAGTTGCCGCGCCCTCTAGCTGTGAGGAGGCAATAGCCTCTTCCATAACTCCACGGGAAAGAAATTTTAGCTTTTCCTTTTCATCAATATCTTTTGAATAAAAAATAAGACTTCCGCCTGTATGTAAATCCATTTCATGTAATATTTTTTCGTAATGAGGAAGTTTAATCCAACTAAAACATTTATTATGAGGATCTCTAATTATAGTTTCCGCGGCCCTCATTTTTCTAGCAAATTTAATAATGGCCCAATGCTTTTCCGGAGATAAGCCCTTCGAGGCTTTATATTTTAGTTTATCCCAATATATATATGGAGATGCAAACCCTAACTCCAACTTTGTTTTTTGATCATGGTTGCTTAAATTTCGAATCTCCTCTATCAATTCTTTTTCTTCAATTTTTTTTGCTTTTATTAACTTGAATTTTTCCATAAATCTTTCCTCTTTAAAAAAAATAGGTGTAACATATTCTCTTTTTACACCTATTATAGCTGCATCCAAATAAAAATACAACTATTTACTATATAATCAGTGTAATGTATTACTATTTTACCCCTATTTTACCCCTATTTTAAAGTTTCGCAAAAGCAGCAGCGAATTCTGCTGGAAGCGCGGGGCGACCGCTTTGCAACCAAACAAGTGTGACGGTAGCGTTTAAAATTATTTTTTCGTCTGGAAGCCTGAAAATATCTTGTTCAAATACAAACCTTATTTTGCCTTGTTGAGTAACTCTGGTTTTTACCACAAACTCGTCACAACTTCTGAGGGGATATTTATAATTTAATTCTACTTTAGTGATAACAACATCTTTTCCTTGGGCATGCATTTTGGCGAAATTGATACCAAGAGAACGAAAAAGTTCGTTACGCGCATGTTCTAAGTAGTTTTGGTAAACCGCGTTGTTTACGACTCCTTGATAATCACATTCATAGTCTCGAACTAAAAATTTAAAAGAATGGTGGTAGTTTTTATGCATATGTATATTATACAACAAATTTTTAAGGCTTATGGGTTAAGGATGAGGAATAAGGATGCGGAATGAGGAAACAAAAAATTGTTGTTGAAATCGTGTGTTCTGGTGGGTGTTAAGGTTAAGGGTAAGGTTAAGGGTAAGGTTAAGGTTAAGGTTAAGGAAACAAAAAATTTTAATTTTTTGTTTGGTGGAGGTGACCGGGATCGAACCGATGGCCTTCTGCGTGCAAGGCAGATGCTCTCCCAACTGAGCT
>JABGVJ010000009.1 GCA_018646105.1 bacterium | reverse complement strand
GTGTCGTCTGTAATATCGCATAAAACCGGAATGGCTTTAAAATAGGTCACTACTTCAGCTGTGGCCACAAAAGTATTAGTAGGTAGAATGACTTCATCACTCTCTTCCAAGCCAATAGCTTTAAGCGCTAAATGAAGGGCTGCGGTGCCTGAATTAAGAGCAATGGCATGTTCTATGCCTATATAATCCGCAAATTTATTTTCAAACTCAACAGTTTTGGGTCCCATGGTTAGCCAGCCGGATTTGATAGCATCAACGACATTATCAATTTCTTTTTGTTCAATATATGTTTTATGAAATGGTATTTGCATATAATATCCTTTGAAAAAGCAAATCTAAATTATTTTAAAAAAATCTCAAAACCTTATTAAGGTTTCTAGTATCTGCAGATAAGCTTACCATTTTTCGAAAAATATCTACAGACACGGAATATTTTTTTCAGCACAAGCTTTTTCATCTAAACGATAGCATTTATATAAAAAAATAATTGTAATAAGACTAAACATAATCATAGTTTTTTGTCTGACTGCTATCCCTAAATTAGTCGTGGTATTAGCCATTACTAATAAAGTAATCAAAAAATAAAAAAGGTTGAATCTGAGATAAAAATTAAAATTTTTGAACAAAAAACGCCAAAAACCTAAAGAGAATATACTGGAGAATAAGATAATATAAAATAAATTCTCAAAAGAAATAATAAACATTAATGGATTTTTAGCATCCACTAAAAGTGGTCTGAAAAGATAAGTAAATAACTTCATAGGCACACTATAGTTGGAAATATTGACTGAAGAACCACCTTCTAAATTTAAACTTTGGCGATAAGTTACGAACTCATAAAGCATTCTTACATTATTCGCCTTACCTAAACCGGCATACTCTAAAACAAATGATTTGGCTGAAAATAAGGTGAAGATTACCAAAGCTAAAACCAATATTTTCTTGAGAAAATTAATTTTTAATTTGGAAAAGAAAAAAGCAAAAAACAAACCTAGCACTATGAATAAAGCAATATGAGGACGCACTACAAAAACAGTAATTAAGGCCAGAAAAATTAAAACGTTTTTTTTGAGACTTTTCGTATTTAAGCCTAAGCCATACAAAAGTAGCCCTAAACCCAAAGTAATAATAGAATCTTTACCAATAGCTGATGTCCAATAATTTAAGCCTGGAATAAATAAGACTAAATTTAAAAGCTTTCTTAGTTTAAGATGATGGAAAATTTTTTTTCTTAAGGCTATATAAAAAAAAAGCAGTCCTAAATAACCAATGAAATTAAAAATTAAAAAACAAGAAAAATAACTAAGATGGAAATATTTTACCAAAGGAAATAAAAAGAAACGAATAAAAGAGGTGCCTATACCAAAATAATCAAGCCAACTTTCTGGCATTCTATACACAACATAATTATAATAAGTCTTGGCATCTGCAATCCCCTCAATAGACATTAGCCAATAGCTAAGACAAAAAATCAGATGATACAAAAAAGATAAACTAATTATATTTACAGGTAATTTACTTTTATTTTTTCTTAACCTTATATATAAAAATATACAAAAGAAGCAATAAAAAACTATAAATAAAAAATTGATAAAAACACCTAACATGTTATTATAAAACCCCTACTCCAAAATATTTAAACAATTTTCTTATATTTAAATTTTGAAAGTAAACATTTCTTAAATCAAAAAAATAATTATCTTTCATATTATTTTTTATTTTTTTAAGATCCATACCTCTAAATTGATTCCACTCTGTAATCAAAATTATGCCATCTGTGTCTTTAGCGCATTCATACTCATTGTCACAATATACAATATTGTCTTTATATAATTTTAAACGCCATTTTGCTTCCTTTATACCCTGCGGACAGTATGCTTTGATATTAGCACCTAGTTTTATTAATTCTTCAATAATTGTCAATGCTGGAGCATCTCGCATATCATCGGTTTCAGGCTTAAAACTCAAACCCAATATAGCAAATGTTTTATTTTTAACTTCTTTTACTTCCTTTTCTATTTTTTTTACCATTTTAATTTTCTGTTTTTCATTAGCTTCAATAGCGGCTTTCACCACAAAGAGTTCTTCTTCTGCTATTTCTCCTATATGGACTAAGGCTTTGGTATCTTTGGGAAAACAACTTCCTCCATAACCTGGACCTGCGTGCAAAAATTTAGAGGAAATTCTTCCGTCCATGCCCATTGCTTTTGCTACATCTTGTACGTTAGCGCCTACTTTTTCACATAGTAAAGCTACTTCATTAATAAAACTTATTTTAACGGCCAGAAAAGCATTTGAAGCATATTTGATCATTTCGGCTGTTTCCAAATTAGTGAAAACAAAAGGAGTTTGATTAAGATAAAGAACTCGATATACTTCTTTTAAGATTTCCACAACCTTTTCTTTTTTTGAGCCAATCACTACTCTATCAGGATGCATAAAATCTTCTACGGCTTTGCCTTCTCTTAAAAATTCTGGATTTGAAACTACATCAAAATTGATTTTTTTATTTTGCTTATTTATTTCTTCGAAAATAATATTTTCTACTTTTTTACCAGTCCCGACCGGCACAGTAGATTTATTTACGATTACTTTATATTCATTAATATTTTGCCCTATTTGAGCAGCAACTTCTAAAACATGTTTCAAATCTGCTCCTCCATCTTCTTTGGGTGGAGTTCCTACCGCAATAAATAAAACTTCATGCTCTTTTATAACTTTCTTTATATCCGTAGTAAAATCAATTCTTTTTTCTTTATAATTTCTGGCAAGCACCTCTTCTAATCCAGGTTCATAAATAGGTAGAATTCCTTTTTTTAGATTTACTATTTTTTCTTCGTGAATATCCATACAAGTAATCTGATGACCAAACTCTGCTAAACAAACCCCGGTAACTAGTCCTACATACCCCGTACCGATTACTGCTATTTTCATATATATCTCCTTTTTAAACGTTGATATTTTTTACCAAATTTTTGTTTTGAAAATACCATTCCACTGTTTTTTTGACCCCGTCTTCAACATCAATAGCTGGAACCCAATCTAAAATTTTCTTAGCCTTGCTTATGTCTGCCCAAGTTTCTTTTAAATCAGCCTTATGAAATGGCTTATAATTTATTTTTGCTTTTTTCCCTAAATATTTTTCTATTAACTTGATTAAATCATTTATAGTGATAGGATTTCTACCGCCTCCCAGATTAATAATCTCATAACCCACTTCTTTTAACGCTTTTATTGTGCCATTAGCTATATCGCCTACATATGTAAAGTCTCTTGATTGGCTACCGTCTCCAAATAATTGAATAGGGGTAGCTTCGTCTATCCATTTAATAAATCTAAAAATAGCCATATCCGGTCGTCCCGCTGGACCATATACAGTAAAGTACCTTACTACTGATATATCTAATCCAAATAAATAATGATATGAATACGCCATTACTTCTGCGGCTTTTTTTGAAGCAGCATATGGTGAAATCGGCGTGTTCACAGCTAATTTTTCGTTAAACGGCATTTTCTGGTCTGCATATAATGATGACGTAGATGCCAAGACCATTTTCTTTACATTATATTTTTTCATCATTTCTAGTAAATTTAAGGTTCCATTTGCATTTGTGGTCATATAGATATGCGGATTTTCTATACTTGCTCTCACTCCTGCTCTGGCAGCTAAATTGATAACTGCTGAAATTTTATTGTTTTTAAATATTTTTTCTAAAATATCGATTTTTTCAATGTCTTCTTGATAAAATTTGAAATTAGGGTATTTTTCTAAATCTTTTAATCTATATTCTTTTAAACGGACATCATAATAATCATTAAGATTATCTAGGCCTATGACATTATTGCCCTCTTTTAATAGTGTTTCTGTGGTTTTGCTTCCAATAAATCCAGCACAGCCTGTTAATAAAATTGTTTTCATGTCATTGCTCCTTTAAAGATATTTCTTCCATTTACTAAGCATATTTTGAATAGTAAAATCTTTTGCTCTATTATAACCTTTGGCCGAATAACTTTCGCTTAAGTTATTTTCCTTTAAAACTTTAAGGATGGCGCGAGATAACAATTCTTCTTCTTCAGGCGGAACCAGTACACCATACTCAGCGAATTCAAGCTCTTTGGTTTGCCAAGAACAGTCTGTGGTTGGGGCTAAAATCTCTCTTGGGCCTGACTTACAATCTGATGCAATTACAGGAAGCTTACACGCCATAGCTTCAATTAACACATTAGGAAAACCTTCCCACAATGAGGATAAAACAAATAATTTTGATTTTGATAAATATTTAAAAATATTTTCATCAAAATCAAAAAATTTAACATTAGGTTCTAGTTTTAAATCTTGCACCAATTTAATTAAACCTGGTTTTAAAGGGCCCCTGCCAAAAAAAGCTAATTTAACTTGCGGCAAAGTTTCTACGACCTTTTTAAAAGCTTTAATAAGGTACTTCTGGCCTTTTTGAGTTGAATGACTGCCTATGTTTATGATCACAGGTGATTGAAAAAATTCGGCAAATTCCTGTGAAATCTTTTTTTGAGCTTTGATTTCAATTTGCTCAATATCATACATGTTATTAATAACTTTTATTTTATGAGAAGGAATCTTGAAATTTTCAATTAAATCTTCTTTTATAGCTTTTGAATTAGCAATAATTAAATCTGCATATGGATATAAAAAAGATACTAAATATTTTTGTATGCGTCTTAAGCCTTTATTAAAGGCTATACTCGGATAAATACGTTCTGAAACAATCGCTTTATGTTTGAAAAATAATTTCGCAATAATATTTACAAAATTTGCCCGCTCCATAAAACTAAGAATCACTTCATCTTTTGCGGTCTTTTTTAGCCGCCATGCATAATAGAAGAGCCCCAATATTTTTTTTAAAATAAACGTGTTTTCATTATGTTGGGACAAACTTTGAATCTCTGTATTTTTTATATCATAATCAATCCCTTGTTCTAATAAAACTATTTTTTTTAATGGCAGGAGTTTTGACAATGTGCTAATTTGTCTTTCTGCACCGCCGCCTCTTAATGAAATTGTTAGTATAGTTGTCATTTTTTTATTCCTATCTATTTACATCCATTTTTCATGCCATTGTGCAAAAATAAATAAATACCATAATTTATTTGCTTGAACACCTTGATTGTTTGAAAATTTGTCTAATAATTTTTTGATTTCATCGGCCTTGAAAATACCTTGGTTTTTGATTCTATTTTCATTTAAATATTCCTGATATAATCCTTTTAAATCCTGCTGAAACCATTCATACATAGGGATACCAAACCCTTTTTTAGGCCTATCAAAATATTCTCTGGGTAAATATTGCCCGAGTATTTTTTTTAAGAAATATTTATTTTCATTATTTTTTATTTTTAACGCATATGGCATTTGAGTCGTATATTCGATTATTTTATGATCCAGGAATGGATCTCTGCCTTCTAATGCTACTTGCATACCAGCACGATCTACTTTAACTAAAACATCGTCTGGCAAATAAGCTTTTAAATCCATAAGCATTGCTAGGGATATGTCATTAGTCTGTGCACAATCATTACTTAAAACAGAAGTATTTGTTGCATATTCAGTTAAGCCTAAAGATTTAAGCTCTTCTGGAAAAAAATATTTATTAATAACGTCAGCTGTATTAAGAGTTCCTTTTGCAGACAAAACTTTTTTTAATTTTGCATATTTATCATCGTAATTTTGCCATTTTGTTTTAAAGTTGCTTACTAATTTTATTAAATTGTATGTCCCCTTATTAATTATAAACTCTTTAGCTAAAGGGATGGATTTTATTTTTTGGATTTTGGCTAATAAATTATAGCCTGTGTACCCGCAAAACTGTTCATCACCACCGTCTGCTGATAAGGCTACTTTTACTTTAGTCTTGGCAAGTTTAGAAACCAAATATGTAGGAATGGCTGATGAGTCACCAAAAGGCTCGTCATACATTTCTGGGAGTTTAGGAATAACTTCAAAAGCGTCTTGCGCACTACAATAAAGTTCTGTGTGATCTGTACCTAAATGATCTGATACTTTTCTGGCCCAATTTGCCTCATTGTATTCAGGCTCTTTAAAACCAATGGTAAATGTTTTTAAGGGTTTACTGTACTCTTTTTGCAAAAGAGCTGTTAATAAAGAAGAATCTACGCCTCCGCTCAAAAACATACCTACAGGCACGTCTGAAACCATTCTTAATTTAAAACTTTCTAATAATAAAGCCTCTAATTCTTCAGCTATTTCATTTTCACTTTTTTTTAGCCACGTTTTTCGTTCTTTTAATCCTTTTTGATATGAGTTTTCTACATCCCAATACTTTATTTTTTTTATTTCCTGATTTTTATTGATGATCAGAAAATGTCCTGGCTCAAGTTTATAGGCATCTTTAAAAATTGAATGTGGCGCAATAATATAACCATATTGTAAAAATAAAGATAAAGCTTCTTTATTTAATTCTTTTTCAAATTTAGGATGTTGGTGAAAGGATTTTAACTCTGAAGCAAACATAAAAAGTTTGTTTTTAAAATACCAATATAACGGTTTAACCCCGACTCTATCTCTACATAAAATTAATTGTTCTTTTTTCCTATCCCAAATAGCATAAGCAAACATGCCTCGAAATTTCTGTACGGAATCTAGGCCCCATTCTATATAAGCTTTTAAAATAACTTCTGTATCGGTATCAGAATTAAATTTATGGCCTTTTGCTAATAGCTCTTTTTTTATTCCTGCAAAATTATATACTTCACCATTAAAAATAATTCCATATTGTTTTGTCTCATCCCACATCGGATTGTGACCCGCCGCGGAAAGGTCAAGAATGGATAACCGGCGATGCCCTAAAGCTAACCCGGTTTCTTTTTTGATGTATGATCCGGCATCGTCTGGCCCGCCATGTGTAAGTACATCACGCATATTTTCTAATGTTTTAGAAAAATCGTAATTTTTATTTTCATTGAAATCCCAAAAACCTGTTATGCGACACATATTAGCTTATCCCAATTCCTTAATTATTTGAAACCATTGATCCTTGATTTGAGCTACATCAAAATCTTGGGCTCTAAAATATCCTTTTTGCCGATAGTCTTGGCTTAGCGCTGGATCATTTAATAACATTAGAATAGTTTTTGCAAATTTTTGTTCTTCTTTGGTTAACTCTTCTGTATTTAGCCATTGATCACTAAGAGCTGGTACGAGTATACCATATTTTGCGCCTAGAATTTCTCTGGGGCCATGTTTACAGTCAGTGGCAATTACAGGAAGACGGCAAGCCATCGCCTCAATAAGAACATTGCCAAAGCCTTCCCAAAGTGAAGTAAAAACAAAAATAGATGAATGAGCCATATATTTAAAAATATTGTCTGTAAAGCCTAAAAAATAGACATCATAACTATCATCCAGCAGCTTGGCTTGATCCCAAGCAGAATAGGTTTTTAAAGATAAATCGTGAGATAACTTGATTAGTTTTTCTCTTAACTCACCATCGCCCAAAATCAAAAGTTTTAAGTTGGGGATAGTTTTTTTGGTTTGCTTAAAAATTCTTAATAAATGCCATTGTCCTTTAGGTTCAGATAACCTCCCCACAGTAATAAGGGTGGGGGTTTTAAAAATATTTTTTAGTTCTGGCTCTATTGCTTCAGTGCTAAGTTGAGTTATTTTTTGTTGATCAATAAAATTATGAATAGAGATAGTTTTTTGAGCCTGGACGCTAAAATTCGTAATAAGATCTTTGCTGGCACCTTCGGAAACCGCAACTATTTTATCGGCTCTATTATAGAAAAATTTCATTAAATATTTAAAAATAAACCCGTAAAAACCAAAATTATCTCGAGATTTGTAGGAATGTACGGTAAGGATATTTTTGCTATATCCTGAAAGCAAACTTACAATATTGGCACCTTCGCAAAAACTAATTGTAATATCAATATGTTCTTTTTTTTTAAATCGAGCTGTTTTATAAATTCTTTTCAAAAAGTTAAGCGTTTTTCCAATTAGATTAGAAGAAACCGGCACATTTAAATCAATAATTTTACCTTTACACCGATAACCAATATTTCTGGCATCAAAAATACCAATATATATTTCGTGTTTTTCTGCTAATAAGGAGCTTAAATTCGCTAGTACTCTTTGTGCGCCGCCGATATGAAAATTTGCCGTTAATAATAAAATTTTACTCATAAATTTATTTTTGTCTTTTAGGGTTTAATAATAAATAAAGCCGGACTATTAAATAAATAAACCGAAAATTTGTTTGCTGCACAAACCAGTCTTTAGAGGGAAAGAAAAAACGATAATGGTTACGCGATAATTTTAAATAAGCTGCCAGTTTTTCTCTTTGACCCAGAATAATATAATTTTTAATTATTTTATTGTAATCCAAAGCAATTAATCTTTTAATGGCGATTTTATAACGGTCTTTAAGATCAGAGTTTTTTTCTATATAAGCTGCCAGAAATTTAATTGGGATCAAAAGATCATCTCTTTCTAAATCTCGATAATACTGGCTACCCTGGGCACTATGTACTCTATAATTAACTAATTTTTTATTGACAATGCCTACATTATATTTTTCTAAAATTCTCAGCCACATATCCACATCATCTACATACTTTAAGTTAAGATCGTACCCTTTTAGTTCCTGATATACGCTTTTTTTAATCATAGAAGTAGGGCACACTATAGGGTTAATATCTTGTTTAATCAAATAATCCAAATATTGAACTAAATCTAAAATTAAATACTTATGTGGTATTTGATTTAAAATGAACCCGTCATTAGAAATCGGCTGCCTATTTTCATCAATTACTTTTTGTGAAGTATAAACTCCAGCCAATTCCGGATTGGCCTCTAAAAAAGCCACTTCTTCTTCCACAATAGTTGGTTCATAGACATCGTCAGAATGATAAATAGTGACATATTTTCCTTGGGCAGTTTGGATTAATTTATTGCAGTTGCCTGAATATCCGATATTTTTTTTGTTTTGGAAATACTTTATCCGGCTATCCTCTGTGGCAATTTTTTTGATAATAGCCACACTTTGATCTGTGGAAACATTGTCTCCCACAATTATTTCTATGTTTTGGTAAGTTTGGCGTATCAGGGAACGTAAAGTTTCCTCGATGAACTTGGCACCATTATAGTTGGCGACACAAACGGAAACTAAAGGTAAATTCATTTTTTATACTTCTTTCCTATAAACTTTTTAAACCTAAGGGTTTTGGAACTTTTTTTAAAAACTTAAACAAAATCATCAGCCAAAATTCTTTAACCTCTTTCGAAGCTAGCTGCCAACTAGCTAAACCATAAACTGAAAGAATAATAATCCCAATTAAAATTTTAAAAACCAAATTAGAAACAAATACAGTATTTAAAACTGACACAATCAATAATGGTAAAATAATGAAACCAATATGTTTGATAATAAACATAAAATCATATTTGATTTTATATTGACTTTTTTTCATTAAAATAAAAGGATATAAAAAAATAGCGCCTAAAATACCGCCACAAAAAGTTCCTAAAGCAACTCCTCCTAACCCTAAAAATTGTAATAAATATATAGAAACGCTAATATTGATTATGGCTTCTAACCAACTAATCCAAATTGTATTTTTAAGAAAATTAAAAGTATTAATTAAACCATTATTTAGATTAATCAGACCTAGTAAATAGGTATATCCTCCTAAAGCCACAATAACTACAAGGCCAGCATCTCCGGAAGTACCCACCCATAAATGAAGGAGCTCTCTTAAAAAAAGGACTGTTCCAAGCCAAGCAGCTCCGCCCATTACTGATATGGTTACGATCAGCTTTTTGTAGGTGGCATTTATCCAATCCCAATCGTGACTGCCCATGGCTTTGGCCATTAAAGGAAAAATAGAAATATTTATGGCTGAAATAAAAGTAAACGCAAAACCAAAAGCTTTAAAGGTAATAGAATATGGCGTGACATATTCCAGACCCAAAAAATGACTAATCACTAAATTATCGGTATTCCAGACAATAAGGGCGGCGATGCCTACAGAAAGGAACCTGATGCCTGTAATAAAAATGGTTCTATATTTAACATCTAAATAATTATAGATCTCATGATATTCAGAACTTAAATCTTTTTTATATAAGGTAATATAAAAAAATAAAAATCTAAAAAAATTGTTTAAAATTAAAAATAAGCCTCTAATTAAAACAAAAAAAACTAAATTTTGTTTAAAAAAGATAGTTAATATCAAAGCGATAAATAAAAACATAGTATCAAGAAGCGCAAAAAATCTTTCCAGATAAAGCTTTTGATACCCTTGGAAAACCGCCTGCATAATTGCAAATGGCATATTAATAAGAAAAGTTATAAATAGCATTAATAACGCCAGGGATAGTTCTTCTGTTATAGCAGGCGGTATTTTACCAAAAAGATATACCCAATTTTTAAAAAAACAATTGATCAGAAAAAAAACAAAAGAAAAACCAATGGCGCTAAAAATCAAAAGAAAAAAAGCTCGTTTTAAGATATCCAGCTTACACTTTACATTATTGTTTTTGGCAATTAAAACTGAAGCAGCACTAGTCACCCCTAAATTTGAAACACCCAAATAAACCATCAGAGAAGTCAAAATAGCTAAAGCCCCATATCTTTCAGGCCCCCAATAATTCAAACTAATTGGTATAAGAAATAAAACTATAATAGTAGCGGCTATTTGAACCCCAAAACCAGAAAATAAAGTAAAAAAATAATTTTTCTTATTATTCATATTTTATTGTTTTTTCAAATCTAAAGTTTTAATAATAGTATCAACAAAATTTTCTGCTGAAAATTTGTAAGCCTTTTTACTATTTAAAAACGCTTTAATATTTTTTAAATATCCTAAATACTCTTCGTCACCCATATTACTAATAAAGGCATATAAGGCTTCATATGTTTTAAAGTCCCTTTTGTCTATAAAAGTATTTACTGGAATTTGCTCGGCAATATCAGGGGCACCTAAATAGATGGGTACGCAGCCGGCAAAAAAGCAATCAAAAATTTTTTCCGTGATATACCCAGGAATATTTTTAGCGTTTTCATAACAAATACAAAATTTATATTGGGCTAAGACTACTTTTTTTGATTTGACAGGACCTTGATAACTAGAATATTTTTGATAAAAAAGTTTTTTAAAAAAATCAAATCTATTGAAAATGCTAAAAGGACGCTTGAAAATTCGCTGATCCCAATTCATGCCATATAAATCAAACTCAGAGGGATGATTTTTTTCAAACCACCTGATAGCTTTTTTACGTTCATTATACAATTCTTTCTTATTTAAACTAGTTTTGTTGGCGACAATCAATGTACATAAATTTTTTTTCGACGCTGCAAAATCAAAATCAGAACTAATTTTGTTAGTTAAATTCATATGAATATATTTTTCCCCATCAACGATTTCTGAGTTCCAGGTGAATATTTTTTTGAAAAATTTATGATTCTTTTTTTTCCAATTATTAGGTTTTATGATAGGTGATTCCAGGATAATTAAATATAATTCTTTTCCGATTTTTCGCAATTCATTTAATGAAATTTTTTTGGGGTTCGGAAAATCAAGAAATAATATTTTGTCATATTTTTCAATTGGATGAATATCTAAAGTATCAATTTTTATACCTATTTTATTGAGTTCTGCTTTTAAAAGCATGACTGGATACCCTAAATTTTCTCCTATAGTATAGGTATTGGGATCAAATATTTTATTTTGAGTATTAAATTCCTGATAATAATTAAAAATTCCTATTTGCATATAGATTTTTCTCTGGATTGTAGTTCATACCATGCATAAACTTTTTTAATTCCTTCTTTTAAACTGGTTTGATGTTTCCATCCTAATGAATGAAGCTTTGACACATCCACTAATTTTCGGGGCGTGCCATCTGGTTTGGACAAATCATGTTTGATCTCGCCACTAAAACCTACTATTTCTTTGATAAGTTTAGCTAGCTCTATAATTTCAATATCTTGACCTGTGCCCACATTGATATGTCCTTCCTCATGATACTCTTGCATTAAAAACAGTAACGCATCAGCCAGATCATCTACGAACAAAAATTCTCGTTTTGGTTTACCGGTTCCCCAGATGACGACTTCTTTTTCCTGCTTAATTTTAGCTTCATGAATTTTTCTGATTAACGCCGGAAGCACATGGGAACTATTTAAATCAAAATTATCGTTTAAGCCGTAGAGGTTGGTCGGCATAGCAGAAATAAAATTGCACCCATATTGTCTTTGATAAAATTTACAAAGCTCTACACCCGCAATTTTAGCAATGGCATATGCTTCATTGGTAGGCTCTAAAGCTGAGGTTAACAAGTATTCCTCTTTTAGAGGCTGGGGGGCAAGTTTCGGATAAATACACGTACTACCCAAAAATAATAATTTTTTTATTTTATTTTGATAAGCGGCATGGATAACATTGGCTTCAATCATCAAATTATCATAAATAAATTCTGCCGGATATGTATTATTAGCTTGGATACCGCCAACTTTAGCAGCGGCTAAAAAAATATATTCGGGTTTTTCTTTAGCGAAAAATTCATTTACCGCAGCTTGATTGGTTAAGTCTAATTCTTGTATGGTTCTGGTAAGAAAATTAGTATAGCCTCGTTTCTGTAATAACCTGAGCAGTGCAGACCCGACTAAACCGAGATGACCTGCAATATAAATTTTAGAATGCTTGTTCATTTTACAAACCCCTTGATTTTTTTTACCATAAATTGCAGAGCTTCCGGTTTCATGCCCGGATAAACCCCAACCCAAAAAGCAGCACTCATAATTTTGTCTGTATTTTCTAATTTGCCAACAATCCTATAATCTTTATTGACCTCTAATTCTGTAAAACAAGGATGCCTGGTAATATTACCAGCAAAAAGGTTTCTGGTTTGAATATTATTTTGCTCTAAATATTTCACCAAATCATTTCTATTAAGCTTAGTATGATCTTTAATAGTTAGCCAAAAACCAAACCAACTAGGCATTGCCTTAGCTGTAGCTTGTGGCAAAATAAAAATATGATTTAATTCTTTAAGCCCATTATATAAGATATCAAAATTAACTCTTCTTTTTTTAATAAACGCTGGTAGCTTTGCTAGCTGCGCTACACCAATAGCAGCTTGCAGATCTGTAGCCTTGAGATTGTATCCTAGGTGACTATAAACATACTTATGATCGTAGCCAAAAGGCAATGTGCCAAACTGCTGCGTAAATCTTTTATGGCAAGTATCGTCCTTGCCTGAGTGGCACCAGCAATCACGTCCCCAGTCACGAAAAGAATTGATAATTCTATACAGCTTTATATCATTCGTATATACTGCTCCGCCTTCGCCTGTGGTTAAATGATGAGGGGGGTAAAAGCTAGAAGTTCCTATATGTCCAAAAGTGCCGGTGTACTTATTATCATACATGCTACCTAAAGCGTCACAATTGTCTTCGATTAACCATAAATGATGTTTTTCACAAAAAGTTTTAACAGCACTAATATCAAAAGGATTTCCCAGCGTATGCGCGAGCATGACAGCCTTGGTTTTAGATGAATAGGCTTTTGCCAATTGCGTAGTATCAATATTAAATGTCTCAAGATCAACGTCCACAAAAACAGGAACCGCCCCATACTGCACAACAGGGGCTACGGTAGTAGGAAACCCAGCCGCGACCGTAATAACCTCGTCCCCTTTTTTTATGCGTTTATCGCCAAGTTTAGAAGAAGTTAAGGCCATAAAAGCAAGTAAATTGGCAGAGGAACCGGAATTGACAAAAGAAGCATATTTCACGCCTAAAAACTCAGCTAATTTTTTTTCAAACTTATCAGTCCATTCTCCTTGCGTAAGCCAAAAATCAAGACTGGCGCTGACAAGATTTTGCATTTCGGTCTCATCAAAGACACGTCCAGCGTAATTAACGCGGGACTTACCCTCCACAAAATCCTTGTCCGATTTAGCATGAACAGCCTGGTAATATTCTGTTACTTTTTGTAGAATTTCTTGTTTTAAAGTTTCATTATATTGCATATTTATCTCCTTTATTATAGCCAACCTATTTTTTTTAATGCGTATTCAACTTCTGTCTCTTTTAAATCATTTATTTTGAGCATTTCATAATTATCATTAAGCATAATCAGAGGGAGATCCTGGCCAATCCGTTTTTTATCTTTTTTCATAGCAGCAATAACTTCTGTTAAGTTTATTTTTATACTGTTAATATCTATTTTTAATATTTCAGTTAAAATATTTTTTTGAAGGTACTCTCTTTTTTTTGCTGATAAAACATTTCTTTTTTCTGCTATATAATTTGCTAATATAATTCCTAAAACAACCGCTTGGCCATGCGGTACAATAAAATTTGTAGCGGTTTCTAGAGCATGTCCGAAACAATGTCCAAAATTAAGCATATTACGTTTACCCATATCAAATTCATCTTCCTCAATATATGCTTTTTTAATTAGCAAACATTTTTTTATGATTTGTGATAATACAAGAAAATCCCTTTTTTTAATTTCAGCTAGATGTTTTAAAAAAAATTGAGTGGCATCTTCTCCACCCATTAATAACAACTTAGCAACTTCGCCCACGCCACTATAATAATCAGTCTCATTTTGAGTTTGTAAAAAATTTGGATAAATATAGATAGTATTAGGCGGATAAAACGTTCCCATTAAATTTTTATATTTTTTATAATTCAAAGAAGTCTTGGCGCCGATACAACTATCTGCTTGAGCTAAAAGAGTAGTGGGAATGAATATCCATTTAACCCCTCTAAATAACGTTGAAGCAACATACCCGGAGAGGTCTTGCATAATCCCCCCCCCTATTGAAATAATGGTAGTATTTTTTTTGGGTTGAAACTTCATTACTTGATCATATAAGGCGATTACCCCATGAATATTTTTGCTGGTTTCATGCACTTTAAAAATTATTTTCTCTGCGTTGCCTAACACATTTAAACATTTTGAGGCATATAACTTGTCTACAGTTTGGTCAATAATAAATATTTTATGCTGTTCTTGATTTATTTCTTGCAAAAAACTGTTATCTTCAGGAAATATAGCTATATAATCTTTGATATTGGATCTTAAATTTATTACGTCTACTGACATGTATATCCCCCATCAATTAAGATGGTTTGTCCTGTAAGATAAGTGTTTTTAGACGAACATAAAAAATAGACTAATTCAGCTATTTCTGTGGGTTCTGCGAGTCTTTGAGCTGGAATATTTTGAGCAATTGTTTTTAAAACTTTTTCTGAATTATTTTTTTTGGTTAATTCTGTATTTACAAAACCAGGTGCAACTGAATTTATCAAAATATTATCTTTAGCCAGTTCTACTGCTAAAGATCGTGATAAGGCATTTAACCCTTCTTTGCTTATAGAATAGATTGAGCGACCTGGCTTTGATACAACACTCCAAATAGAACTAATATTTACAATTCTGCCGTATTTTTGTAAAAGCATTTGTTTACTGAGTTCACGCGTCAATCTAAGCGCTGAAACTAAATTAATTTGTAACGTTTCAACAATATTTTTATCTGAAAGCTTTTGTATTTCTTCAATATTATTGATACCTGCATTGTTAACAAGAATATCAATAGGTTTATCTATTAAGGAAATATATTTATCTATGGAGTCATTATCGGATAAATCCATTTCTTGACGCGTAGGCATTAAAACTTCAATATTGTTTAAAATAAAAAGTTTAGCAATAGCCTCACCAATACCTCTTGAAGCACCGGTAATTAAAGCTGTTTGTTTTCTAGGCATCTAGCCCTCCGGCCTCTTGAATTAATTTGTGGTATCTTTTTTCCAACATTTCCAACCTGATTTTATCTTCATCAAAAATTTTACCATAAAAATCACGTTTGTTTTTCAACCACATAAGCTCAAATCCGACAGCTTTTAAGATACCCTTGTCTGCATTAGCGTTTAAAGCTTCAGGGCATTTAAAAATTACTTTTCTGGTTTCATAATGATGCAAAGAACCTTTTGGTAATTCCCTGAAAAACGGTAAGGATTCTTTGGAAACACCTCCGCCAATAACCCCTTCTAAAGAATTAGCCTGGGCTTTACTCATAAGGTTATTTGCTATTTCAAAAATCTGAGGTGAATTAATATTTTCACGGCTAAGGCCTAGTGATCCGGTCATATCCACTCTGCCCAAAACTATACCCGTCAATTGTTTGATTTCCGGAAGGGCTAGCATCTCATCAAAATTTTTGTAGCCCTGTTCGGTTTCAACGTTGATCAATAAATCAACTTCTGCTATTTCATCTGCAGGAAAAGCTAATTTAGCTGATTTTAAAAACTTTTTAACCGCATAAGCAGATTCAATCATCGGTGCTACAATACGGGATACGCCAATGGCCCTCGCGTCATACATATCTTTTAACGCTTCACAGCCCCCTATTTTTATCGTTAGATCCAACCCTGCTCTGGTAACTACTTCTTTGAGACGAAGAGCCTCTTCCATACGCGTGCCTTCAGCCTCAAATTCGGCCTTAATCCCTATTACACAATGATTTTCTTTTAAATCTTTTAAAGCCTCTACCATTCTTTTCTCTAAATTATTCATTAGGGCCTCCTTTGGACAGTATATTTTTTAAGTTATTTTATTATACTAAAGACTTTGATACGTGATAAGAGGTTGTACCTGATCGCAAAATAGGCTATTTCCCAAACCTTAATTTTAAAATAGTTACTAAATACGAAAAAATAAATGCGAACAAATTCCTTTTAGTACTACCAAACATTCTTTTTTTAAAAGCAAATGGAATTTCTTTTATGCTTAAATTTTTATTATGCTTGTTTAATTTAAATAAAATTTCTTCCACAACATCAAAATTTTGGCATTTTAAATTCAGTTTTTTTAATTGTTGACCTTTATACAATTTAAAACTATTTGAAACATCTTTACATTTCAAATTTAAAATAACCGAGTACAAAATATTTACAACTTTGCTCATTAATATTAAAACAGAGCTATTATCAGTAGAACCTCCTTCAACATATCTTGAGGCAATCACAACATCGTATTCGTCTTTATATTTATATAAATTTTTTATAAAAAAAGGAGAATGGGACCCATCTGCGTCCATAAAAAGCACATATTCCCCTTTAGCATATTTAATACCTGTTACAATTGCATCCCCATAATTATCCCCGTGCTCTCTATTTATATAGACAGCGCCATGCTTTGAACAAACGTCTTTAGTATTATCCTTGCTTTTCATGGTATCAATGACTAAAACTTCATACTCTTTTGTTATTTTCGCTATCTCTTCTTGCAATTCAGGCAAAATTATTTGCAGATTTTCTTCTTCTAAATATGCCGGGATTATTACTGAAAAATTCATATTTTTAGTCATTTTCTTTTTCCCATTCTAACATTCTTTTAATACCTACTTCCTTAGTAATTTTGGGGCTCCAGCCCATTAGTTTTTTTGCTTTAGTAATGTCGGCGACAAAAACTTTTTGATCACTTTCTCTAGGTGGGAGTTTAATGTAATTTAATTTTATATCTAAGTTCTTTTCTAAGATTTCAAAAAGCTCTAATAAGGATAAACTATTATCCATCCCTCCTCCTATATTAAAAACTTGTCCTTTTGTATGATCTATATTTTCAATAGCTTTAAAATACAGATCAACCATATCATCAGCATATAACACATCTCTTACTTGTTTTCCATTACCAGATATTGTAAAAGGTTTATTTAATATTCCTTTTTTAGCTTCTATTGCTTTTTGGCAAAACCAACCAATCCATCCTTGATCGCTTGTTGAAAATTGCCTTCCTCCAAACATTGAGGAGTGTCTGAATACTACTGTTTTAACCCCAAAAATTCTATAAAAATCCAACATATACTGATCCGCAGCCCCTTTAGAACATCCATATGGCGAATGAAATTCAAGAGGACTATTCTCTGAAAATCCTTGTGGGAAATCAACGACTTTGTATCTCATCTTTGTTTCTTCATATTTAGCCCATTCTAAATCCCCATAGGCCTTGTTAGTAGAGGAATAAACTATAAGGCTATCTTTTGAAAAATTTTTAACGGCTTCTAATAAATTAAAAGAACCTAATACATTAGTTTCAAAATCTAGACGCGGATTGTTTATGGACGTCGTCATTGCTACTTGTCCTGCTAAATGAAAAATGACGTCTGGTTTTACTTCTTTTATAATTTTGTTTATTTCGTTTTTGCTACTGATATCTGACTTGAAAAATTTAAATTCACCTTTTGTTTTTAACCAAGCTAAATTTAGTTCACTGCCTTTTCTCGATAAATTATCTAAAATATAGAGTTCTTCTTGCTTTGATAAAACTTCTGCAGCTAAATTCGACCCTAAAAATCCGCAGCCTCCTGTTATTAAATATTTCATTTTTTTTCCTTTCTAATCTTTTCTTTTTCTACTTCCATCGTTTTTTTCAATCCCTCTTCCAAGGAAATTTTAGGTACCCATCCTAAGTCTCTTATTGCTTCTGTGTTTGTCTTGAAACTCATTATTTCGTTTCGTCTATAAGGCAAGGCTCCAAAATTCAATAAAGTTTTATGGTTCCCTATTATTTTTTTTACGGTTTTTACAAAACTTTTTATCGAGATGGGTTTGTTAGTGCCAACTTCCAAATTATATAAATTTTGTTTGAATTCCTCTATATTTTTTAAAATCACGATGAAGACGTTAACTACATCGTCTATATATATAAAATCTCTGATTTGATCCCCCTCCGTTAAATCTATTTTGACCGGCTTCATTAACAAGCTGTTAATAATAAAAGTTACAAATTTTGAATTGTCATCGTTAGGGCCATAAAAATGTTCCAGGACTATGTTAATACAAACCAACTTATTGGAATACATTTTTAACCAATCTTTGAACTGATTTTTAGAAAGTGAATAATAATTAATTCTTTTATCCAGAATTGTATCTGTGTTTAAAAATGCCTTAACGCCATATTTCGTACCTAACTCTAATAAATTAAGGGGGAAAACAAGATTCGCGTCTAAAGTAGACAGCGGCTCTATTTTTTTTCTCCCGTAAGAAGTCGCGCAATGTATAATAATATCTATTTTGTTTTCCTGGAAAATTTTATGGAGATCAATTTTATCAACATCATAATAAACAACCTTTTTTATAAGGCTTTCAATTCTAAAAATATTAGAAAAACTTCGTTTCAAAATAATTACATTATATTCATTTTGAAGTAAAGCTTTAAGCAAGTTGCTGCCCAAAAAACCTGTTGCGCCTGTAAGTAATATGTTTTTTTTCATTTATATATTTTTCTTGTTATCTTTTTTAAAATAATGGGGGCTAATAATAATAATCCAAATAGAAAAAATACGATTAAAATGTTAAAAGAAAATACATCCTTGAGAGAATTCAATTGCACTAATTGCCTTCCAGCAAACGCATAAATAAAAATTACGGGCAACATCCCTATAAAAGTACTGATAAAAAAATTCTTAAGTGAAACTCTACTCAAACCTAAAACTATATTAACTATAAAAAAAGGAAAAACCGCGGCTATTCTTATGAAAAACAAGTAATTCCAAAGGTTTTTATGCAATCCTTTGTTAATCGTATTTACTTTATTTTGATATTTTTTTTCAAGTTCCGCTCTGAAAATATATCTTGCTATTAAAAAAGATAGGCTCGCCCCTATTACAGAAAACAAACTAACTAAGACCCCTCCATACAAAGGACCTATAATGGCGCCACTAGCTAAGGCTAAAAGCGCTACTACCGGTAAAGAAAAAGCTATACAAAGAATGGTAATTATAGCTAAAATAAAAATAAAAAAAACACTGTCAGATTGATACCAATTGATCAGGGCGTCTATATTAGCTTTTAAAAATTCTAAATTAAAAAAAACATTTAATTTTGTTTGATATATAACAATCAAAGTAATTGCTATTCCAAATAAGATTAATAGCTTTAAATATTTTTTATTCATCTGATGATCATTCCTCTGACAATGGATCTATAATCATATTTTCTAAAAACTCTTCTCTGGATAGAAAAGGAAATAAATCTTCGAGTGGTTTAGAGACCATTTTGCCATTTGGTAATTTTTTGGAAGAAAGTTTGGGGCTAAAGGTATACTCTCTTTTGAGTTTAACCTCACAAATAATCGGACCTTTGGTGTTTAATACTTCGGCAATTTGTTTTTCCATAGAAGACTGTTCATTGATTAGTTGATATGGAAGGCCAAAAGCCGCTGCGGTTTTAGCAAAATCAGGGAAACCAACACCACTATTATCGTCACAAGCTATCCAACGTTTATCAAAAAAATTAGCCTGAGTTTGCCGGATAGAGATATAGCCATCGTTATTCATAATAAAAATTTTAATAGGTAGCTTATTATGAGCTACCGTAGCTAATTCCTGAATATTCATCATCAAGCTACCATCTCCAGCTACACAGACTACATCCTTTTTATCACTTCCCACACATGCCCCAATAGCAGCTGGCAAATCATAGCCCATGGCGGCACTGCCAGAATTCCAAAAAATGTGCTGATTCTTTTTAACAATTCCTGCCTGAAATAAACACACACAAGCTGTACCATTACCCGCAGTAGCTATCGCTCCCTCAGGCATTTGTTTTGTTAAGCTTTCAAAAAAAGTGTATGGCTCAATGTCTTCTTTATTATTTCTATATTCTGGCAATACTACGGGATAGCGATCTCTACGGACACGACACCAATCAGCCCAATCCGTATAAGCGGGTAAATCTGCTGTTTCAGCTTGTTTTAATAATTCTTGTAAAAATATTTTAGCATCCAAATTAATTGGTAAATCCGGTTTTAAAGTTGGTTTTTTTAGTTCTAAGGGATCGATATCTACAATAATTTTAGTAGCTTCTCTAGCTACTACTTTCCAATTATAGCTAATCTGACGGACATTATTACGTGATCCTACGCTTAAATAAACATCGGAATTCTGTGCAGCAAAATTACCAGCTCTGGTGCCAATAGTACTCATACGACCAACATATAAAGGATGATCCGTAGGGATCAAATCAAAGCCGTTAAAAGTAGAAATCACAGGCAGCCCTAATTTTTCTACCACTTGTAAAAATTCTTTTTGAGCATTTGCCAATCTAATACCATGTCCGGCAACTAAAACTGGTCTTTTAGCTTGTTTTAATTCTTTGATAACTTCAGCTACTTTTGATTCGAGATATTGTTGATTGATTTCTTTTTTATCTTCTTGTTCATCATATTCTGCTAGTTCGCTTTCATCTATCATAGCGCCCTGAATATCCAGTGGAATATCCAGCCAGACCGGTCCTTTTCTACCATGAGTAGCTAAATAAATAGCTTTATCTAACATTTTTTTTATTTGTTTAGGCTCTTTAATGATCTCCGCATATTTAGTCACAGGTTTTACCATATCAATGATATTGATCTCCTGGTCGCCAATTTGACGCAACCCTATATTTTCATAGTTAGCTAAACACGTTTCCAACTTCACCTGCCCTGAAATAAATAACGCTGGGATAGAGTCCAGCCAGGAGCTAATAAGCCCCCCTATAGCGTTAGCCCCGCCAGGACCAGTAGTGACATTAGCTACTCCAATCTTACCGGTAACGCGAGCATACCCTTCTACGGCAATCGCAGTCGCCTGCTCATTATGATTACAAATATAATTTAACCCTTCACATTTACCGATGGCATCATTAAGATGCATGGCGCCACCGCCGGAAATCATAAATATGTCCTTTACACCATGTTTTTCCACCAATCTTTGCATAATATAGTCTGCTACTTTTATCATTACTTTCCTCCTTTTATTTATCCACCATTAAGGCTTCTTTATGAATTAACTTTTTATTTTCAAGATACCAATCGTATAAATATTTTATGGCATTATCCATGGGGGTAAATTGAAGATTGGTTATTTCTTGCCTTAAACGCGTATTATCTCCGCTATATTCCAGCCCTAATCCTGGTTTGGCGATTTTAATGGGTAAATCTTTGCCACAAACAGTCTTTATTTTCTGTACGATTTCAGAGAGTTCCAAAGATTTGTTTGGCGTGACGTTATACGCCCTATGTTTACCAGTGTGCTGGATAAAATAATCTAGAATAGGCATTAAATCATCAACGTATAAATAATCAAATTTCCTGTTTTGACGCATCGTAAGTGGAAGATCAAAAATAGCTTTGCAAATAAGATTAGAAATAAAGCGAATTGTATAATCTTCATACTTACCAAAAATACCAAAAATTCTTAAATCAACTACTTTATCCATATGTTCTATATACTTACCAATTACATATTTATTAAAACCATGTTCATCAGCCGGTATATGCTCTCCAAAATAGGCTTCTTTCATTTTAGGTTGATAATAACGATGGTCATACACAGCTCCAGAGCCAGTGATAATCATTTTTTTAAAATACTTGGCATTACGAATGAGATTAAAAAACATGCGCGTATTATGATAAAAAAGATTAGTGGGATCTTTGGCATTGCGATGTCCTGGTTTACAAGCAGCATGGATCACAATATCTATCTGGTTATTTTTGAAAAAATGATCTGCGGAATTCTCATCAATTAAATCAAGCTCTTGATGTCTGGGTGCTATAATATGGTATTTTTGAGCCAAAAAAGACTCTAAAATATTTTTACCAATAAAGCCGCTGCCGCCGGTGAGTAGAATATTCATAATTTTCGTAATTTAAACATAGTTTTTAAAGCTTGCACCTGATCAAAAAAAATTATTTTAGAATTTGCTAATAATACTTTTAAAGTTTGTTGTTTAAATCCATTGTATAAAATCAAGGCTAAAAATATTAACATAAGAAGTGGATCCAATAATACTCCGCCATAAATATAATCTATCCCTACTAAACTGAGATAATTTTTAGGGATTAATAATAAAGCAAAAAGAATTGTATAAATAACATTATATTTATCTGGACTATCATCATTAATAAATAAATATAATGGGATAAATAAATGCATTAATTTATAATCACCTGCATAAGGTGTGAAAAAACACATGGCAAAAACTAAAATAGCTACTTTTTTCCAAAATTGTTTTTCCACAAAAATGATATATAAAATTAAACAAGTAAATAAAATCAAAATAAATGGGACATAAAGCTGTAAATAATATACAAAATCAGCTTTTTTAATAAAAAAAGCTATTAGTACTTTAAAAAAGCCAAAGAGAGAATGACCATAATTGAGCCCGGCATGACCAATGGCATACATTTGAGCATTTAAGCCCTGGTTTTGAATCATCCTCAGAATATTTTCCATAATTGAACCCTGAAAAAAAATCAAGGTAACTACTGTAGATAAAATGGTTATAATAAGCGTATAAATAATTTCTTTGTATTTTTTATCTGTGAAAAACAATATTAAAAATACAGCTGGAAAGAGTTTCATAGCAATAGCTAAGGCTAAAAAAATTGTGCTAATAAAATAATTTTTCTTAACATAAAAAAATATAAAAAGAGCCATAAAAATAAAAACAAAATTTTCAAAATTAGCCCGATCAATAGCAAACAAAACTGGAAAAGAAAGAAAAGAATAAATAAATACATTTTTTATCTTAGCTATTTTATTTTCTAATTTTAGATTTTGCCAAGCATACCAAACAAAAAAAAGCACGAAAAGTGATAAAAATATACTAAGAGATAAAATATCAGGTTTGATAAAACGAAAAATATTGATAAAGCCATAGGTTAAGGGGAAATAACATGTATAGGGATTGGGCTCTAACACTAAATATTGATACCACATACGAATACTGTTAAAAAAATCATTGAATTTATCTGCTGGTGTAAATAAAAAAGAATTATAAGGATGGCCTAAATTAAAATATGCCCCCAGGATATAATGAAAAAAAACTGCTGCTACAAACCCAATTAAAAGAATTAAGCTAACTAATTCTATTTTATTATTCCGTTTGAAAACAGGTTGAAATAATACAGTTTTAATTTTCTTTAACATTTCTTTTGTCAATATAATCCTCTATTTGCTTTATAGAATAAGCTCTCATATTATGATGCCCGCTATAATACTCTTTATACCATTTAATACTTTCTTCAATCGTTTGGGCTGAGTCATAAACTGGCTGCCAATTTAAATAATATTGCGCTTTGCTGATATCGAGTTTTAAGAGCATAGCTTCATGTAACTCTTTATCTGGAATAACTTTATATTTCCCACTACCCCATATTTTAAGACTCTGTTTCACGATTTCTTCTACTGTTAAATGATGACTGTCTTGAGGGCCAAAATTCCAACCACTACTATATTTAGCACCATTCTGATACATCAAAGAACCCAGTTTTAAATAACCGGATAACGGTTCTAACACATGTTGCCAAGGTCGCGTAGCTTGCGGGTTTCGAAGGACTAAAGTCTCACTTTTACTAAGAGCACGCGCAAAATCCGGAATCAAGCGATCCTCGCCCCAGTCGCCTCCGCCGATAACATTACCTGCTCGAACAGATGCTAGGGATACGTTATGCGTTTTACCAAAATCTTCAGCATTAAAAAAAGAATTGCGATATGATGCGGTAATTAATTCTGAACAGCCTTTACTGTTACTATATGGATCATAGCCGCCCATGGGATCGTTTTCTCGATAGCCATAAACCCATTCTCTGTTTTCATAACATTTATCTGTGGTGATATTGACAACGACCTTCACACTAGGGGTTTGCCTGACCGCCTCAAAAAGATTGACTGTACCCATAACATTGGTTTCATACGTATAGCGAGGATCTTTATACGAAGCCCTTACAAAGGGCTGAGCTGCCAGATGGAACACGATTTCCGGCTGAAACTCCTGAAAAGTTTGTTTTAATTTTTCAGCATCTCTGATATCCCCAAAGACTGTTTTAATATCTAAGCCTAAAAGTTCGAAATGAGAGGGTTTGGTTGGAATGCTTAAGGAATATCCTAAAATTTCTGCACCTAGTTCTTTTAGCCATAAGGTGAGCCAGGAACCTTTAAAACCAGTGTGACCAGTAATTAAAACCTTTTTATTTTGATAAAGATCTTTAAATAAACTTTTTATTACCATATTTTCCAAGGGGCTTCTCCTTTATCCCAAAGATTATTTAAACTATTTTTATCACTCAAATTATCCATACATTGCCAAAAGCCCTGGTGTTTATAGGCATATAACTGATTATCTTTAGCTAATTTTTCTAAAGGCTTTCTTTCAAAAACAGTAGTATCTCCGTCTAGATAATTTAAAATCTGCGGTTCACAAACAAAAAAACCGCCATTAATCCAGCGGTTATCGCCTTTAGGTTTTTCTATAAAGGAATGCACTTTATTTTGTTCATCAATACCCACGGAGCCAAACCTGCCCGCTGGTTTAATAGTAGTCATTGTAAGATATTTCCCATGTTTTTTATGAAATTTTAAAAGTGCTTTAATATCAACATCGGATACACCATCTCCATAGGTAAGCATAAACGGTTCATTACCTATAAATTTTTGGGCTCGTTTGATACGACCCCCAGTCATTGTTCCCGCTCCTGTATCCAACAAAGTAATTTTCCAAGGTTCTGCAGAATTATTATGAACTTCCATACTATTATCTTTAAGATCTATGGTGACATCGCTTTGATGTAAAAAATAATTAGCAAAATATTCTTTAATATAATAGCCTTTATACCCTAAAAGCACGACAAACTCATTAAACCCATAATGACTGTACAATTTCATAATATGCCAGATAATCGGTTTACCACCAATTTCTACCATGGGTTTAGGCTTGATTTCGGTTTCCTCTGAGAGTCTGGTACCAAAGCCACCTGCTAAAATAAGAACTTTCATAAATTACTCCTTTTAAATTTTCTTCTTATACAACTTCATTTCTTCTGTAATCATTAAATCAACCAAACCTTCCAGATCCAGTTCTGGAGTCCATCCCAACTCTTTACGCGCTTTGGTACTATCTCCAATCAACAGCTCTACCTCTGCAGGGCGGTAATAACGTTCATCAATCGCGACAATGACTTTACCGGTATCTTGATCGATATATTGTTCTTTCAAACCTGTTTTACCATTAGATTCGGCTTTGATATCTAGTTTTCCCAAACATCTGTGTAAAAAATTACGTACCGAATGCGTTTCGCCGGTAGCTATAACGTAATCTTCTGGTTTATCTTGTTGTAACATCAGCCACATAGCTTTCACATAATCACCTGCAAAACCCCAGTCTCGTTTAGCATCTAAATTACCTAAATATAAAGTTTGTTGTAATCCTAATTTAATACGTACTAGAGCTTCCACTATTTTCATAGTAACAAAAGTGCGTCCACGACGCGGTGATTCATGGTTAAATAAAATACCGTTACAAGCAAACATATTATAGCTTTCACGATAATTTTTGGTAATCCAATAAGCATAAAGTTTGGCTACAGCATAAGGGCTGCGGGGATAAAAGGGAGTGGTTTCTTTTTGCGGAATTTCCTGGACTTTACCGTAAAGTTCAGAGGAAGAGGCCTGATAAAATTTAGGTTTAAGACCTATTTCGCGAATTCCTTCTAATAATCTTAAAGTACCCAAACCATCAACGTCCCCCGTATATTCAGGGATATCAAAACTAACACGCACATGACTTTGCGCAGCTAAATTATAGATTTCGTGTGGTTGAATTTTGGCAAGCAATCTATTTAAGACACTACCATCATTTAAATCCCCATAATGTAAATGTAAAGGCAACCCTTTTTCGTGCCTATCATGATACAGATGATCAATACGGCCGGTATTAAAAGACGAGCTACGGCGAATAATACCGTGAACCTCGTACCCCTTTTCTAATAATAATTCTGTTAAATAAGATCCATCTTGGCCGGTAATACCGGTAATCAACGCTTTTTTCATGAATTAAACTCCTTTTTTTATAATTCCCAATATAAAAATTCTTTTTTTATTTGAGAATTATGGCGATAAAGACCTTTGATGTCGATCAAGACATTGGGTTGTTTTGAAGAAACCATTTTGTTTTTTAAATCAGATAAGTTCATCTTTTTAAAAGCATCATGGGCGACCGCTACAATTAGGGCATCTGCCAATGGCAAATCTGATTCGCTAGTTAATGATAAGGCATATTCCTTTTTGATTTCTTCTTGATCCGCATAAGGGTCAAAAATAGAAACATGGATACCGTATTCGGCTAATTCGCGCACAACATCAACAACGCGCGTATTACGAATATCCGATACGTTTTCTTTGAAAGTAAAGCCCATAATAACTACCTTGGAATCTTTAACTGCCTTGCCGGCTTTGATGAGATGTTTTACAGTTTGTTCAGCAATATATTTACCCATACTATCATTGATTTTACGTCCCGCTAAAATTACTTGAGGCTGATAGCCGATCATTTCTGCTTTATAGGTAAGATAGTAAGGATCTACGCCAATACAATGTCCTCCTACAAGTCCTGGCGACATTTTAATAAAGTTCCATTTAGTAGCAGCAGCGGCAATAACTTCTTGGGTATTAATACCTAATTTGTTAAATATAATGGCTAATTCGTTCATCAAAGCTATATTTAAATCTCTTTGAGTATTTTCTATAACTTTAGCAGCTTCGGCAACTTTAATAGAGCTGGCCTGATAAATACCAGCTTTAATAATAGAGCCATAGACATCGGCAATATCTTTTAAAGAGGACTGATCCTGTCCTGCAACTATTTTTAAAATCGTGGTTACGCTGTGTTCTTTATCACCAGGATTAATTCTTTCCGGAGAATATCCCACTTTGAAATCTGGTCCGCATTTTAAGCCGGATTCTTTTTCCAAAATAGGAACACAAATCTCTTCGGTAACGCCAGGATATACTGTGGATTCGTAAACAATTATGCTGCCTTTGGCTAGATTCTTACCTACTGTTTCTGAAGCTTTGATAACAGGGGTCAGGTCAGGTTTTTTAGTCTTATCAATCGGGGTTGGTACAGCAACGACGATAAAAGAAGCTTCTTTTAATTTAGCTGGATTTGTGGTGAATTCCATTTTTGTGGTTTTTAATTCAGTGCTAGTTAGTTCATTTGTAGTATCTATATTATTTTTTAATTCAGAAACTTTTTTATTGGAGATATCAAAACCAATGACGGAAAATTTTTTGGCAAATTCTATGGCTAAAGGTAGTCCCACATATCCTAAACCTACAACCGCTAATTTGCTTTGCTTTTTTTCTAAAGCTGATAACATATTTTCCGAATCTCCTTTGTTAATTAAACGTTTTCTTTTTGATTATTAAATGCCTGATAAAAATAATTAAAAATTAAAACAAAGATAATACCTGATAAATTACTAGCTAAAAGTCCTAACAATAAAATAAGTATTTTGCTTTGTTGTACTGGTGATTGCGGAATTTCTACCGGATCTAAAATTTCAAATATTTTTTTTTGAGCGCTTAACTCAAATTTTTGATTAAGTAATTTTAAATTTTTGAGATAACTCTTAATAACAAGATAAGATAACACAGAATTTTGATGTGTATATTTCAAAACAAAAGTACCGCCTTTGTGGGGTGAATATTCGGTTTTTCCATTAAGAGCCAAATGATGTTTCTGAAGATATTTCTGTAAATCATTTTGCACTAAAGTCTGCATTTTGTTGCTATATAAAAGTGCTACTACAAAACTATCTGCGTTGTTGCCCCCGGAAACACCTAATACTTTTAAATAACTTGATACCCCACCTAATGAAGAAGTGGCGGGTGTACTTGTTTTAAGAAAAAACACGGTTTTGGCAGTATATTTGGGGGGCGGCATAAAATAAACGAGATAGCATACCGTTACCAAAAAACCAATAATTGTAAAAAACAAAACCGTTTTTTTATAGTTAAAAATAATTTTTAAATAATCAATAAAATTAATATCATCTTCAAGTAATGTTCTATTGGTCATAGTGCCCTTTCTTTAAATAACCTGGTTCAATAAAACGATGGTAGCTAAAACATTGGCAAAAGTAGTGGTCACTTTCGTAATAATATCCAGCCAATCTATTTTTGGGGTGATTTTTTCCGGTATATAAATCGTATCGCCTAATTCTACAGTTTGTAAATCTTTGGTAACAGAACCATCTGCTTTAATAATATAAACTCTATTTTTATCAGCATATTCGGTAAATCCGCCAGCCTGAGAGATATAAAAAACAGCCTCTTTATTTTGCAAATACATAATAGAGGTAGGCATATTAACCCCGCCAATTAAATGAACAGAGAAAGGAGTGGTAGGTATATAAAGATTATCTCCTGGTTCCAAAATAATATCATCCGGGCTATTTTGTAGTTCAGTGACTGTTTTTAATTTTACGACTAAACGACCTTTAGTTTTTTCTATTTGGGTTTCTAAAAAAGTTAAAGCCCCTGAATTATCGATATTTTTATCTGGTTGATAAATCTGTCTTTTATATTCACCTTGTAATACCTTGATTTGTCCATCTTGTTCGGTTTGTCGAATAGATTTTCTGGTAAAAACAGCTCCTTTTAAAAAGCTTTTCTCTGTATAACCGCCTGCTCTTTTGATGATGGAGCTAAGCCTTTCGCCATCTCGGATAGCATACTCTCCTGGATAAATTATCTGGCCAGATAAACGCACGCTTTTTTGCTTGGTAATGTCTGTTTTGGTCCTAATAAAAAGCTGGTCTTCGGCCTGCAATAAAACATTAGCGGTACTAGCCGGATTATCCATAATCGCAGTTAAATCAAGCGCGATAATTTTTTCTTGATCATTGTCCTGCCTAAATAATTCTGCATTATTTAAAATTGCAAAGGGCTCTAATTTACCAAAATGCACTAAATCCAAAACACGCATGCCTTCTAATAATTTATACTGACCGGCCTCTTTAATAGCACCAGAAAGTTTGACAAATTTCTCACCTTCAATTTCTGAGGCAGAATAAATTTTAATCAGATCGCGATCCTGTAAAACAAAACTTTGATCTTTAGCATTATGATAATTTACAACCAGAATTTTTCTTTCGTCATCATTAACATACCGATATATTTCTATGCGTTTCAAATAACTGTCTTTTTTAAATCCTTCGGTATTTTTTATAAGGTCTTTTAGTTTTAAGGAAGGACGATATTCGTAATCGCCTGGTTTGTGGACATTACCTATAACCGTAATATAATTTTTGATTTCCGGGCTAATAGCTAAAATATGAACTATGTCTCCATCTTTAATAGAAACATGACGTGTCTTGCGCTGCATATCCTGAACATTCTTGAAATTGAGGTCTTCGATAAGTCGATTTTTGCCTTGATCGATACGGTCTATTTGGATTCTCTTATAAAAAGTCTCATAAGTTAAACCTCCGGCCATACGGATTAAATTAGATACTTTATCGTCTTTTTTAATTTCATAAATAGCTGGTCTTTTAACCATGCCGTCTATTTGAACTACCTTGCCAATCGGAGGAATAAAAATAGTATCATTTGCTTGCAATTTATAAATAGTATTATGTGTGCCGTATAGTAAATACTGATACAAATCAAGTTTAGCCATAATTTTATTGTTACGGATAAGTTTAATGTTTCTCAAGGACCCCATTTTCGTAGGTCCGCCAGCTATATATAAAGCCTGGAAAATCGTGGACAAAGAAAGTAAGTTATAAGCACCCGGGGTTTTTGCTTCACCTAAAACGAAAATTTTAATGGTTTTAAGTTTCCCCATAGAAACATTGATTTTAAAATTTACATAATATTTACTAAATTCACCTTTCAATATTTTCTGAACATCGCTAAAACTCTGATCTGCCAAATAGATATAACCTATCTGTGGCAAAAAAACTTTACCTTCACGATCTAAAGTAAGCTCTAGTTTTTCTTCTACTTTACCCCAAATATTAACAATAATGGTATCGCCGGGTCCTAAAAGATAGTCTGCGCCTACGGGAATATCTGTATAAACAAATGAATCGGTTTTACTTTGACGCCATGGTTTTTTAAAAATATCGTAACCATACTGCCAGATAACATCTTTTTCAAAAAACTTTTGCTGATCAATTTCTACGTATTTTTCAGAGGCGGTTTTTGAAGCTTGATTTGCTAAAAACAATTGATTCAAATAGGTTTCCTCTTCTGGAGTAAGCGTTTTGGCTTGATCGTTTTCAGCTTTTTCTTTAGCGGTATTTTTATCTTTATTTAAAAACCCAAATTCACTTTGCTTAGAGATCGATGCTTGATCTTGTGCTTTTATTTTTGGTTCTTTTTGTTTTTTAGTAAAAGCTAATAAATCTTTTTTTTGAGTTTGCGTTTTGCTTCTTTTAAGAAACATTTTTTCAATACGAGAAAGAGTTAGTTTTTGACTAGAAAACTGAAAACTCTTTTGCTTGGCCTGAAAAGACTGTCCGGCATTGTACGTAGAATCCTCTGTAGAATAGGGGGTTTCATCTACCTCTTCATCTGTGGTGGTAGAACTCTGATTTTGAGTAAGATTTTGAAAAAGACTGGCTTTTTGTTCTGCTGTTAAATTTTGATAAAGCTGTAAATCGGAAGCGTCTACCCCAGGTAGAGAAAGTGCGGAAATGGGGGTTAAATTTAAAAAAACAGAAATTAAAAAAACACTGCCGAAAAAAAATAATTGTTTAGCAAATTTCATATATAATCCTTTTTAATTAAAAAATCTATTTATCTAATTTTAATATTAAACTAATTTTCCTTCAAATATTTCAATAATTTGATTGATTTTTTGAGCATCTGGCGTCTCGTGATGCAAATTTGCCGTAGTAAGCGACGCAGACGGATCAGTTGCTGATGCGATCAAATTATTTTTGCTTAAGGCTAGCCTTAAATCTTGACGATTGTATACTTGGGAAAAAATCTTATTTAAAATAATTTGACTTGTTTCTTCTTTGATTTTTTCCTGATGAAATTTATAATCTTCTTTTAAAGCTATATAAATAATGTTTTTTTCTAAGTTTATAAAAGTAGCGTCTGCTAAAAGCAGATATAAACTAGGCTTTTCTTTTTTTAAAATACCTAATACTTCTTGCCAGTTCTGAAAATATAAATTCGGGTCTAATTCGGCTTCGTCTGTTAATTTTTTTTCAACTACTGGCTCTAGCTCTACTACTACTGGATGGGGTTTTGAATTAAGGTTTGAGGCCGCGGGGGTGGTTATAGGGGCTACTTCTTTTTGCAAAGGTTTAGGATTTAGAACTGGCGCTTTTTTTAAAAGACTTAAAAAACGAACTTGTAATAATAGTTCTGGATTTGAGGCCCATCTTAAATCCATTTCTGTTTTTGCGAAAATTTCTAAATATTCCTGAAGTTGTTGATAAGAAAAATTATGCGCTAATTTATGTAACTGCTCTATTTTAGCATTATCAAATTCCAATAAATTCTGTAAATCCATTTTGATAAATAATAAATGTCTGAAAAAGTCACGAATGTCCGCAACAAGCTGATTAATATTTATACCTTCTTCAATAAATTTATTTAAATTGAGAATAGTTTCTTGAATATTCTGATGAAGAAAATTACTAATTAAGTCATATAACGAATCGAAATTCAAAGTTCCTAACATCATAATAATATCATCGTCTGTGATTTCATTTCCTTTAAACGAATAAAGCTGATCAAGTAAAGAAATGGCATCACGCATACAGCCAGAAGCGTTTTTAGCAATAATCTGCATACCTTTTTCGGAAACCTGGATATTTTCGGCAGTAGCAATTTTTTGTAATTGGCTAACCAGCTCGCTTAAACTTAAGCGTCTGAAATTCAGTTTTTGACATCTGGAATGGATAGTAATAGGAATCTTATGTGGTTCCGTAGTAGCTAAAATAAAAAGCGTGTTTTGGGGTGGTTCTTCCAAAGTTTTAAGCAAAGCATTAAAAGCTCCAGTACTTAACATATGCGCTTCATCAATAATATATATTTTATAGCGGCATTCTATAGGCATATAATTCACACGATCGTTAAGGTCGCGAATATTATCTACGCCAGTATTGGAAGCCGCGTCAATTTCGATAACATCTACGGCATTACCCTTGGCAATTTTTTGGCAGATTTTACAAGTTAAACATGGCGTATCTGATTTGCCTTTTTCACAATTCAAAGATTTGGCTAGGATTCTAGCTACACTGGTTTTGCCAGTACCTCGGGGGCCGGAAAAAATATAAGCATGTGATAAACGCTCAAACTTAATGGCATTACTTAAAGTCTGTTTAATGTGTTCTTGACCTACAAGCTCAACAAAAGTTTCTGATCTGTATTTGCGATAAAAAGTTGTATGACTCATTATTAGGCTTTACCCCTACCCCTCTTCACGTGTGACGAGGAGTTTATTTTTGATTTTTATATTTCATATAGTATCTCATATAATCATTTATATGAAAATATAACGAGCAAGGAGGAAAGAAAAAAATTAGGTGATTTTAATGCTAGTGATTTTGCTAACCGCTTAAAAATAGGTATGAGTTATTTATAAAGCGCGCCCATTAATTTGTCTCCTAGAATAGAATTAACTTTAACTTTGAGCACAATTTCCTGATCTTGATATTCTTCATGGAGAACTTGAGCTTTGGTATGTAAAAGATCCACAATATCCATACGTTGATACGGTATGTGATAGGTACGCACATCATAATAATGCGCTAAAAGCTGATTGATTTTATTTAAAATTAAAGGCAAATATTCAGGGTCTAAGGCGGAAATTACCAAATAATTTTGTTGATGTTCTAAAAATAATTTTAAAGCCGGTAAATTAGCCTGAGCCTGATCAAGTTTATTTAAGATTAAAAGACACGGTTTATCTGAAGTATTTAATTCTTGTAAAAGTTCGCCTGAGGTTTGTAAAAGAATTTCAAATTTTGGATGAGAGACATCTAAAACATGGATTAAAAAATCCGCTTCTTGGACCTCTTCTAAAGTAGAATGAAACGAAGTCACTAATTGATGTGGCAATTTCTTGATAAAACCCACGGTGTCTGTAATTAAAATTTCACTGTTATCCGGCAAGATAACTTTTCTGGTAGTAGGATCCAGCGTAGCAAAAAGTTTATTTTCTACTAAAACTGAAGCTTTGGTAAGCAAGTTCATTAAGGTAGATTTACCGGCATTAGTGTAGCCCACTAAAGCACCTGTTAACAGCGGTATATTTTGCCTTTTAGCCCGTGTAGTATGCCGATGTTTTTTGACACTTTTTAATTCTTTTTTGATAAGAATAATTCTTTTACGAATTTGTCTTTTATCTACCTCCAACTGTTTTTCGCCAGGACCACGTGTCCCAATACCTCCTCCTAGTTTGGATAAATGCGTCCACATTCTGGTAAGGCGCGGAAACATATATTCTAATTGGGCTAATTCTACTTGTAGTTGCGCCTCATGGGTTTTAGCTCTGACGGCAAAAATATCTAAAATAAGCTGGGTACGATCAATAATTTTGACGGCTAATATTTCTTCTAACGCTTTTTGCTGTGAAGGGGTGAGCTCGTCATCGATAATCACGATCTGAATATCTTGATCTTTTAAAAGAGGCTGCAGTTCGCGTATTTTACCTGAACCTAAATAATATTTATAATGAGGAGCTGTACGTACTTGTGTAACTTCTCCGGCTACGCTTAAGCCTGCGGTTTTAGCTAATTCCGCAAGTTCAGCTAAAGAATCAGTAAGAGACCATTCTTCCTTTTTATCTATACCCAATAATAAAACTTTATGATTATCTAAATTCACTATAACCCCAACAGTTTATTTATATTCTTTTTTAATTGAGGATGTTTCACGATGGCTGTACGGGCCACTTTAAAGGCCTTCTGTTTTTTATCCGCTTTGATGAGAGCGTCCAAATACTGTGTAATATAGGCTTTATAATAACTAGTATTATTTAATCTTTGTTCATGCAGCTTGATAAGTTCTGTCCATTTTCCAAGATGATAAAGACTTAATAAATAATTATGAAAAATTTTAGTGTTGTTCGGATGATTTTGAAGTCCAGTCCTAAAATAAGTAGCGGCCTGTTCATATTTCTTTTGAGCATAATAAATATAACCTATATAAAAATTTATATTTCTATAATCGGGATCTGTTTTCTGAATAGCCAGATATTGCGCCAAGCTTTTGTCCAGAGCACCTGTCTTGGTGTAAATAGCGGCTAGATTATAACGAGCTTCCAAAATACGGCCATCGTAACTAACTGTTTTCTCATAATACTGGATCGCTTCATCTGAAAAATTATTAGTTTGCAAAAAATAAGCGTAATTTAATTGAAACAGAGGATTAAAGGGACCCGCTTGAGCTGCTTTATAAAAATAATCTTTAGCTAGTTTTAAAAAGGGCTTTTTTTGTTCCAGGGACACGAGTTCGTAATATGAATGATAAACACTGCCTAATCTTTCATAGTTCCAGGGATTTTTTGGATCTAATTTTGATGCTTGTTGATACATTGTTTCGGCATTTTTCAAGGCTGCTAGTTTCTGAGCAGGGTCCTCGATCGCCTCAAAATATCTTTGATATGCTTTACCTAATTCTACATAATATTTAACTTCCCAAGGAGCGTACGCCACGGCTTTTTGCAGATCGGTGATAGCATAGCGATATAAATTCAAAACATATTCTTTGACTTGTTCTTGTTCTGCCTTGGGATATTGAGTTATTTTTGAAGTTTGCCATTTTGCTCTAGAAATAAAAAGCGCACTACTTTTAAATTTAATTTCGGCTTTAAACGGTAAAAAAGCTTGCCAGATCAAAAAAATCAATAAGCAAAAAGAGCTAAAAACAAGAAGTCACGAACTAAACGTAATTTTTTTAAAATCTAAAAATTGCTTTGTGTTTTCTACTTTTAAATTTTTATTTGATTTATTTTTACTCATAATTTATGATCTCTAGCGATATTTTCATTTGTTCTAAAATCAGGATATTTAATAATAGCCAGACCTAATCCCATAAAAATATAAAACAGTACTAAAGTAGCTACGACCCCGAAATTAAACATTACTTGCCCTAAATAAATAGTAACCCCGGCCAGACAGCCCGCGAGAAAAAAACGAAAAGCATGGGTACGTAACTGATAATAGCCATTTAAAATTAAAATATACCACCCTAAAATCACCCCCAAATAATAGATAATAAAACCTAATATTCCTTTAGTGGCTAAAACGTTTAAATACTCATTATGTAGGCGATCCGGTGTGAAGTTATGCCCGCCTTCTAAAATACCATATTGAGGCTCACGATAATCCGGATACATATATTTGATGGTATCTGGACCACTACCTAATAACCAAAAATCTTTAATCCAGGGAAGTGAGCTGCGCCACATAGAAGTCCGGGCTGAGCCTTGAATAGCAATGGTTTTATAGGAATCGACTTTACTATAAACATTTTCTAAAATTTGAAAATCTTGTGTTTGTGTTGAGCTGGGCTGAGAAATTAATTTCTGTAAATGAGCCGGTATTGTGGGCACTATTAAAATAATCGCAAAAACTACAATGAATAATAATAACCAGTTTTTGTTTCTAAGCGTTAAGCTATCATAAAATGTCTTTTCGACACGTTCTGTAGAATCTTGAAAACTAAAATAATAGAAACCTATTATCAATAAAAGATAAAGATACATCGAGGTCCAGGAAATAGATACAAATTGTAATGAGGAGAAAATAAGCATAATTACGATCCTTAAAAAAAAGGGCTTTAATGCTGGTTTTAGTTTTTTACAAAAGAAGATATAAATAACTCCTAACGCAAGATACAAATAATGACCTATTGTGCCTAAATATTGATAAAAATTAAAAAGAAAAAGAAAATAAAAAAGTAATATACCACCGGCTATAAAACATATTTCACGAAATGTTTCCAAAGAAAAGAATCGTGGTTTGAATGTTGGATTAACCAAAATAAAATAATTAAAAATAAGATAACTAACCATAATGATAAAAATAAACATAGCGATAAAAGGGTTTGCTAAATGAAAATTAAAAATAACATAAAGATAAAAAACAGCAATTGCTAAAGAAGTAACAAAAAAGTCCAGAAAAAAAAGTTTTTTCGAAGCGCGTTGTGGATGAGGATTAAAATTACCTAAAACTAAAAGATAAAAAATAGTCATAGCGCCAATAAACCCTATCCAAGTAGCGCGTGAATAAGATAAAAATTGATTGTAATAAATTAAAACTATGGCCAGAAAAATAACTAAGGGAGCAATTTTAGTCCAAAAGAAAGAATTCGTTGCATGATGTTTTTCAGTTAAATATAAAATACAGCTTATACATAAAGGCACAATCATGCCCACATAAGCGCTATAATGCACAGGGTTATTGATACAGGCGAATACTCGTTTGGCCGAGTCCATGCTCCAAGAAAAAAATTCGACATTTAAACTTTGGAGCACTCCGTACACAGAAGAAAGTGATGCAGACAGAATAATAGCCAAAACTAACCATAGAAAATGTTTTTGTTTAGTAACTAATTTTGCGTACATATAAATTAATAATACATAATTAATAATGGTGATAATGCCTTCCCAACGATCATATGATCCCAAAATACTTAATCTGATATTTTGAGAAAAAATAGTGGAAAGGATATTAACAAGTAACCAAAGCAACAAGGGTATGCCTAAACCTATTTGTAAACTTTTAAATGACGCTAAAAAATTTTGTTTTGGCATTAAATCGTTGTCTTTAAATAATAAATATTTAAAAAACCAGACAAAACAAACTACCATCGTAATCAGACGTAGCCAAAGCAGTTTATTGACCTCAAAAACCGCGTGCGTCATAGTAGAAAAGAAAAGCGCGTTACCTATAATTAAGGCAAAAAGTAAAGTGATAAAAATACTATTAAAAATAGTGTTTACTTTTGTTTTTTCCATTTAACTTTCTCAAAACTAGTCCAGCTGTTTTAAAACACACTCCACAAGTGGAGAGGGGGGATTATGATAGTCTTCTTCTTTTTCTGTTATCATAATATATGAAGGATAGAATTATGGAAATATTACAAATCAATAAATTATATTATCCGTGGCTGGGTGG
>JABGVJ010000010.1 GCA_018646105.1 bacterium | reverse complement strand
AGCAAATGTGATTGGGTCGCGGATTTTTAAGAATTTGATTATGGCAGATAAGTTTGAAGAAGCGGAAGAAGTTATTCGTAAACAGATTAAGGCAGGGGCGCATATCCTGGATATTTGTTTGACTAATCCGGATCGGGATGAAGTGGCGGATATGGCCCAGTTGTTGGGCAGAGTGGCTAAGTTTGTGAAAATTCCTTTTATGATTGACTCTCAAAACAAAGAAACTATTGAAGCCGCGTTTCAATTGATGCAGGGAAAAGGTATCTTGAATTCAGTTAATTTGGAAAATGATGGGAAATTATTAGCTGAGTTAATGCCCTTAGTAAAGCTCTATGGTGCGGCGGTGATTGTGGGCTGTATTGAAAAGGAAATGGCTTTGACTGCTCAAGAGAAATTGAAGATTGCGATTAAAGCGCATAAAATTTTAACGGAAACGTATGGTTTGGAAGAAGAAAATATTATCTTTGATCCTTTGGTTTTCCCTTGTGCTACGGGTGATGCCAAATATGTGGGATCAGCCAAGGAGACCATAGAGGGAATTAGGCTCATAAAAGAACGATTTCCTAATTGTAAAACTATTCTTGGTATATCTAATGTTTCTTTTGGTTTGCCGCCTGCTGGCAGAGCATATATGAACTCGGTTTTTCTTTATGAATGTGTAAATAAAGGACTGGATGCGGCTATTATTAATGTGGAAAAATTGATTCCGGAAAATGAAATAAAGGCAGAGGAAAAGCAACTTTGTCTGGATTTATTATATAACAAAGGTAAAGACCCAATTGCTAATTTTGTAGCGCATTTCAGGGATAAAAAAATAGCAAAGAAAGTAGTTGATCTGGAGTCCTTAACCGCAGAAGAGCGTGTGAAAGCCAAGATTTGTGAGGGATCAAGAGAAGGTTTGTCCACGGATTTGGATGAACTTTTGCAGCATAAAAAACCTTTGGAGATTGTGAATACGGTTTTGATGGCGGCTATGGATAGGGTAGGCGAGAAATTTAATCAGAATGAATTGATTATTGCGGAAGTTTTGCAGTCTGCGGAAGTGATGAGGGCGGCGATTACTTATTTGGAAAAATTTATGAATGCCGGCGATAAGATAATGAAAGGGAAGGTGTTGTTGGCGACGGTCAAAGGTGATGTGCATGATATAGGTAAAAATTTGGTAAATATTATTTTGAGTAATAATGGGTATGAAGTGGTGGATATAGGTATTAAATGCGAGGCGGAAACAATTTTAGCTGCCGTGAAAAAGCATCAGCCGGATATGATTGGGTTTTCTGGATTGTTGGTAAAATCCGGGCATGAGATGGTACATACGGCCCGGCATTTAAAAGAGGCGGGGATCAAGGTGCCTATTTTGGTGGGTGGTGCGGCGTTAAGTAAAGATTTTGTGGAGCATAAGATACAACCGGAATACGAGGGGCGTGTAATTTATTGTCGAGATGCGATGAACGGGTTGGGGCAGATAAATGCATTGTAGGCCTCACCCCCTAACCCCCTCTCCACTTGTGGAGAGGGGGGACTATTTATTTGATATAGGATTGGAAGAGTTGTGGGCGGATATGAGGTTGCACAATCTTTATGGTCGGCATTTGGGGTTGAAGGGTAATTATGAAGTGTTGTTGGCAAAAAAAGATGCCAAAGCAGTTAAGTTGGTTGAATTTGTAAATGAATTAAAAGCAGAGATTGTACAAGAGAATATTTTGCGCGGAAAAGGGTTGGCTAGGTTTTTTAAGGCTAAGGGCGAAGGAAATAATCTTTTTGTTTTAGATCAAGAATATACTTTTCCAAGAATGAATAAAAATAATTTATGTTTAGCAGATTTTGTGGATGATGAAGTGTGTTTTTTTGTGGTGACTTGTGGTACTGGAGTGGCGAAGAAGTGTGCGGAATTGATCAGTAAAGGTGAGTATTTAAAGGCGCATACAGTGGCGGCGATGGCTTTGGTGGCAGTAGAGGGAATGGCAGAGTATGTGCACGAGAAAATTAGGGAATTGTGGGGGATTGGGACAAAAGGGATCCGGGTTTCTTTTGGGTATCCGGTATGCCCAGATCTCGAAAACCAGAAAAAGTTATTTGCATTATTAAAGCCAGAAGCTAAAATAGGGGTAAGCTTGACCGAAGGGTTTATGATGAAACCGGAAGCATCGATTTCGGCGATGGTATTGAAAAATGATAAAGCAAAAGGAATTTTGAAATGATTTATTTTGAGTTAGTGCCCAAAGATTTAGAGGAATTAGTAAAAGAGGCTACACAAATTTGTACGCAGTTTAAAGCTATTCAAGGGATTAATGTCCCGGATATTGCTAGTTTGGAGATCAGAAGTGGGGAGGCTACGGCAAAATTATTGAAAAATAAGATCGAGGCTATACCTCATATTGTATGTAAAGATAAATCCGTAGAGATGGTTTTGGCAGAGATTGCTAAGTTAATGAATTTAGGATTGCAGTCGGTGCTGATTCTTTCCGGAGATCAAACTACACAGCGGATATCATCAAATTATATAAACAAAGTAAAGGCAGCATATCCGCAGTTAAAGGTTTATGCAGCTTTGGATCCGTACCGCCAATCTATCAAGGCAGAGCTTGATTATTGTGAGGAAAAGATCGCGGCAGGAGCAGATGGATTTTTTACGCAGCCGTTTTTTTATGAGGAATTAGCGGAGATTTATTTAGAGCAATTAAGCGGTAAAACAAAGGTTTTTTTGGGGATATGCCCGGTGATTACAGAGAGTGCTTTGCATTATTGGCGGACTAAAAATAATTCTATTTTTCCGCAGGGTTTCCAGACAACAATGGACTATAATGCGGTATTAGCTCAAAAATTGTTAGCTTTAGCCGCTGAACATAAACAGCATAGTTATCTGATGCCGATTATGGTGGATGGGGTTAAATATCTTCAAGAAATCAACCTCATCCCCTAACCCCTTCTCCTATTCTTAGGAGAAGGGGGATAATTTAATCTCCCGAAATTTCTCCCTCTTTTTGAATAAAGAGAGGGGGATGTCACCCTTGGTGACAGGGGGTGAGTTTTTCGCTGTATAAGTAGATTAATCCAAGACTTTGATTTCGGTATTTGGGTGATCGATTTTGTGGAATTTGATGCCCGCTTCTTTAAAGAGTTCTTTATAACTATTATCCGGATAAACGTGGTAGGCATAGACTTCTTTGATGCCGGCATTAACCATCATTTTGGCGCAGATGATACAAGGTGAGTGGGTACAATATAGCGAAGCGCCATGGATACTGATGCCATGATAAGCCGCTTGCGTGATGGCGTTTTGTTCTGCATGTACTGCGCGGCAGATTTCGTGACGGGTCCCGGATTCTATGTTGAGTTCGTTTCTGAGGCAACCACGTTCCAAACAGTTTTTAACGCCTTTGACTGCGCCATTGTATCCTGTGCAGAGGATTTGTTTGTTTTTGACAATCACAGCGCCTACGTGGTGACGTAGACAAGTACTGCGTTCGGAAACCAGAGCCGCGATTTTGATAAAATATTCATCCCAAGATGGGCGGGTTATTTTAGTGTTCATTTGCTATCTATAATATTATATTTTAAGAGAAAAGGGAAATTGCTCGCACTCCCTTTAGGCCTCACCCCCGCAGCTGTGCTGCAAAGGTTGAGGATTAAGGGTTAAGGGTTACTAACACTCACCCCCTCTTGCACTTCGTGCTTTCTTCCCCTCTCTATTCTATAGAGGGGAAGTCTAATCCAATATTTTGATTTTGGTATTTTGGCGTTTGATTTTATGGAATTTGACGTCTGCTTCTTTAATGACAATTTTCTTAAGCTTCGACTGTTTTGTTAATTGGTACTTATGAGTCTGAGTTTTCTAACAGAGTTTTTAAGGCGGTTGCATATGCCAGAGTATTTTTTTCTTCTAGAGATAACTGACTATATGTTTCAGATAGACTTGTGACCAATCTTGTTAAGGCAGGAATAGCAGGAATGAGCTGTGTACGGGTGTCGTGCTTTTCTGCCAACCTTAATAAGGTGAAGGTTGCAATTTTTTGAATTTTATTATTATCTATGGGCACTAAAAGGCTTGTTAAGGCAGGAATAAATCCGTTGCTTATCATAATATTTCGTGCTGTTTGATTTTTTGTTAGATTTGCCAAGGCGAAGATTGCATATGCCAGAGTATTTTTTTCTTCTAGAGATAACTGACTATATGTTTCAGATAGACTTGTGACCAATTTTGTTAAGGCAGGAATAGCAGGAATGAGCTGTGTATGGGTGTCGTGATTTTGTGCTAGATTTGCCAAGAGGATGGTTGTATTTTGCAGAATAAGGTTCTCTTGTTGAGTTCTACTAGTTTGTGATGTTAAACTGCTGGCCAAAGTTATTAATGTAGGAATAGCAGGAATAAGATGTGTATGGGTGTTTTGATTTTGTGCTAGATTTGTCAAGATGCAGATTGTATTTTGCAGAATAAGGTTCTCTTGTTGAGTTCTATTAGTTTGTGATGTTAAACTGCTGGCCAAAGTTATTAATGTAGGAATAGCAGGAATAAGATGTGTATGGGTGTTTTGATTTTGTGCTAGTATTGCCAAGGTTTCGATTGTATATTTCAGAATAAGGTCCTCTTGTTGAGTGCTACTAGTTTGTGATGTTAAACTGCTGGCTAAAGTTATTAATGTAGGAATAGCAGGAATAATATGAGGATGTGTATCTTGATTTTGTGCTAGCCATGTTAAGGCGCGGGTTATATTGTACTGATTATTTTTTTTTTGTGGAGTTGACTCCTCAGTAGGCTCAATATTTTGAGCTAAACTTATGAATAAATCTGTTAATGCAATAATAGTGGCTGGTGTTCTTAGAATCAGTTCTCGTGTTGTTGTCTTTTCTGTTAGATATGCTAAAGAGGCGCCTGCTTTTAGCTGAAGATCTACATCTGGTGAAAGTAAATCGGCAAGTGCGAAATCTAATTTTTGTAATAAGGTCGACTCCTTTTGACCTATAGCTACAATTTTTTTCATTATTTTATGGCCCCCATTTTTTTGTTAGTTATTATAATATTATATTTTAAGAGAAAGGGGAAATTGCCTCAGCGGTTAGTTGAGGGCATTTGCTATTTGTTGTTCCAGGTGTTTGAGGTCTTGATCATTAATAATGATGGTAGAGCAGAGTTTGAAGCAAGCTGCCAGATTTTGGCCACTGCTTTGACCGTTCATTTCCAGTTCTTCGTGTTTTTTAAAAGTGGCAAAATTTACTTTGTCTGTATCTTTTTGACGTAGTTTGATCCTTTGGTAACGGAGTTCAATCGGGGCATCAATACCAATGATTATGACACCTTGCTCCTGGAGGTATTGGACCTCTGCGGGGTGACGGATGCTGTCAAAGGCTACTTTGGTCAGGTTTTGATCCAGGACTTTTTGGAAGGATTGTTGGGCGAGGATAGCGGGTCCGTTTTTGGTTTTGAGTTCGCTACCGATTTTAATGAGGTTTTCGCGGATGGAAGGCAGGCCTTTATGGGCGGCTTCTTCGCGGACAATGTCGGACAAGGAAAAGACGGTATAGCCTTTTGCTTTGAGGAGATCGCAAATTGTGGATTTGCCTGCGCTATTGGTGCCTACTAGGCCGATGAGTTGTTTTGACATTTTTAAATTATAAGGGAATATGGGGGTTTTGGGAATAACTTAAGTCTTACCCTAAGATAGGCGTATAGCCAGGAGGTAGGTGCCTTTGAATGAAATCTTTTGCTTGAAGCCACCATCGTCTCATTAATTTTGCTGCAAGTAGTACACATAGTTTTGGATGATATATTAGAGATAAGGCTATTTGTTTTTTATGGGGAGATAGTTTATTTAGAAAAGTATTTTCATTATTAGCTAATAGGTTTTTCCATAATTTGACGGCTGAACTTGATGAGTTTAACAAATTTAGTAAGACAGTAATATCTAAATTTTCAATAATTGTTGCATGTGTTGTTGGAGTTTGTGACAGCGTTTTCAAGAGGTGGGTTGCGTTTATTTTAACCTGTGCCGCTAGTGTGAGTGCCAAGTCTGTTGGTGAATGCACGCCTGCTGGTGGACGTAACAAGTCTGTTAATTTAGGAATAGCATCAAGAAGATGATTATGTGTGTTTGGATTTTGTGGTAGATTTATCAATAGGGAAATTATACATTCCTGAATTTTTAGATATGCTGTTTTTAACAACTCTGTTAATGTGGAAATATTAGCAAGACGTTGAATCTGTGTTTCTTTATTCTGTGCATGCGGCATCAATGTTCTTAATGCAGATAGCTGAGCTTGTGGCCCTGATGAACTTAAATCGGAAAGCGTGGTTTTTACAGCTGAGGCTAAAGCTGTTGAAGTATAGCCTTGACTTATAGCTACGATTTTTTTCATTTTTTTATGTTTTCATTTTTTTTGAAATTATACAATGATTTTTCATCTGTATTTAATTATCGTAAATTTGGAGTAAAAGATTTCACTTTGGCTATACAAATCCATAAATTTAATTTATATTTTTAGGTGCATAATAAAAAGGGGGCTAAAATGAATTCAAAATTTAAAATTGTGGCAGTTCGGCAGGGTCTAGGTAGACGTGTGTTGTGGAGATTACTGAGTTTTTCTTCCTCGAGTGCCAAGGGGAATTTGGCAAAGAGTCTTGGAGAACAGTGTTTTCAATTTAGGTGTAGGCACGAAAGAATTACGAAAGAAGATTTTGACAAGAGTTACTTAAAATTAGTGGGTAATCCTGATTTAGTTAGAAAAGTAGTTGAGGAGTTAAATAAAGAATTACCCGAAGGTGCAACGAAATATACGGTGGTAACCTTTTCCGATGGTAGGCAAACAAAGAAAACTTTTTTTGACAATTTAAACATCTGTAAATGGAAAGAGAGTAATATAGAAAATAGTAGCTTTAATCATAAAAATAAATTGAGATTGCTTTGTCGTATTTTTCACAAAGGTAGAGATGTAGAAATAGAAAAGCGGTTAGCGGCTAATCCACTGCGGCCTGAACTTTGTGCTTTATTTTTTAACTTGGGATTGTTTTCTATGACACCAAAGGAAAGGCATCCGCGTGTGGCAGCAGAGCTTTTTGGGTCAGGAGGCGCGTTGGGGGCATCGTATTTTTGGCAAAGAGGGTTGGCTTATGGCGGAATGTTGGCTGGAGAGAGTTTAGTAAGGGGGAAGCTGAAAAGTGCAGCTGTTCTTTTTGGTTTGGGCACGGCTTTGGTGCCTAGGTTAACTAATCTGGTAACGAGAAGATTATACAAAGCTGATACTAGAGTAAAAAGCCCGAATCCTTTGGTGGTAGAGAGTTTGTCTATCGCGTTTGTTTGGTTATTGCAGTGGTTAGCTTAGGATACCTATTAAATGAGGATAAGACCGAACTATTGTCTGGGTGTCCTCATCGGTTATCTGGGGACCCCAATTTAAATTAAGACTTATTAAATGAAGACAATTTCTAGCTATTGCCAGGATAGCCGCATAGGTTATTTTAGAACACCAACTTAAATCAAGACTTCTTAAATTAGGATAAATTTTAGCTATTGCCTGGATAGCCGCATCTGTTATCTGATTACACCCATTTAAATTAAGACTTTTTAACTTAGGACAATTTTCAGCTATTGTTTTGATAGTCTCATCGGTTATCTGATCACATCCATTTAAATTAAGACTTTTTAACTTAGGACAATTTTCAGCTATTGCCTGGATAGCCTTATTGGTTATGTGGTTACACCCCTTTAAAGTAAGATGAGTTAATGATGCAGACTTAATATGGGGTGATTTTAGATTTGTACACTTACTTAAATCAAGACTTTTTAACTTAGGACAAGACTTAGCTATTATCCCGACTGTCGCATCGGTTATGTGATTACACCCCATTAAATTAAGATGAGTTAATGACTTAGACTCAATACGGGGTGATCTTAGATTTGTACACCAACTTAAATCAAGACTTATTAAATTAGGGCAAGACTTAGCTATTATCCCGACTGTCGCATCGGTTAGATTAGAACACCCACTTAAATTAAGATTTCTTAACTTAGGACAATATTTAGCTATTGCTTTGATAGTCTCATCGGTTATCTGATGACACCCATTTAAATCAAGACTTATTAAATTAGGACAATTTTCAGCTATTGCCTGGATAGCCTCATCGGTTATCTGATGACACCCTTTTAAAGTAAGATGAGTTAATGACTTAGACTTAATATGAGGTGCTTTTAGATTACACCCATTTAAATTAAGACTTTTTAACTTAGGACAATTTTTAGCTATTATCCCGACTGTCGCATCGGTTATCTGATGACACCTATTTAAATTAAGATTTATTAAATTAGGACAGTTTTCAACTATTGCCTGGATAGCCGCATCGGTTAGATCATAACACCCACTTAAATCAAGATGGGTCAATAATTTTAATTTAATTTGCGGATTACGTAGTTCTGTACATCCACTTAAATTAAGCGATCTCAATTCAGGACAAGCTCTAACAATAGCCTCGACACTAGCATCGGTTAGATAGCACCCACTTAAATTAAGATGGGGCAAATTAGTAGGAACTTGCTGTAATATAAAGTCCAAAACAGTAGTGTTGGGATTTTTAATGTTTAGAAGATCCGAAATAGACATTCCATATGGATAGCGACGGGCTATACGGTCTATATCTTTGTCCGGGACTATTATTTGACTAAGCGGCAAGTCCAATCCTGTCGAGCCACTTAAATCAAGAAATTTTACTTTGTCCAGTCTCCCCATTGCTCCAGCTTGCACGAGTGACATCAATTCCTGGAATCCATGTTCGTTAAAATTTATGTCTGATAAATCTATGCGTTCAGGCCGTATTCCGTAAAATATACTATTCAAGCGACGGACCGTCCCCGAAAGAGCTACACCAGAAGAAGGCGGTAAATAAGATATTAATTGCGCTAATAAGCGATCAGATAATCTTCCAATTTGTGATAAAGCCACAATTTTATACATATTTTTCTTAATCTCCTATCATTGCAAAATAAAGGGTATTCATTCCAGGGCAAGTCATGGACCTTGGTTCCGCAGCAAGCTGCTGGATATTTTTTTTTTTTGGCGTTCACGTAGGTCTCTGCAAATTTAAAAATAATTAATTTATAAAACTATCTTCCTATATATACTTATCGTACCATTCAACAAAAAAAATTCAGACTATATTCTAAGAGGAATATCCCGCGACCCTTCTTCCGCAGTAGCTCTGCTACGGAGCGGGGGAGAGGGTAAAGGGGTACCTGCGTTCTGCTATACAAATTCGCAAATTTAATCTATATTTTTAAGAGGGGAAAAGAGAGGCTATTAATAAAAAGGAGAAAAAATAGATGATTAAAAATTTTGTTTTGGATACGAATGTTTTGTTGCATAACCCGGCGGCGTTGGCGTCTTTTACGGATAATAATGTGATTATTCCGATTGTGGTAGTGGAAGAATTGGATAAGTTTAAGGCTTCTGCAGACAAAAAAGGGATGCACGCTAGACAAGCTTTGCGTGAGATTGATAGCCTGATTAAAAAAGGTGCTTTGGATAAAGGTGCCAAAATGGAAAATGGAGGGACTTTGAAAATTTCATTTTCTTCCGGAGAAAATTTGCCTGATTGTGATGCTTCTTTAAATGATAACAAAATTTTGGTAGTGGCTTTGGAATTACAGAAAAAAGGCGAGAAGGTCATTTTTGTTTCCAAAGATGTGAATGCCAGAATTAAGGCCGCGGCATTTGGATTGAAAACTAGTGATTTTGAAAAACAAAAAGTACAATATGATACTTTGTATAAAGGATGGAGGGAACTATTGTTACCTTCAAGTGAGATCGCGAAACTTTATAAAGATAAAAAATTGAAAGTAAAAGAAAAATTATTAAAAAATGAGTATCTGCTTTTGAAAGCTGAGGACAAACAAAATGAATCTGCCTTGGCAAAATATGTATCTGAAGAAGATTGTATTGTGCCTTTGCCTAATTATTATGACGCTATGGGTATTAAGCCGTTGAATATGGAGCAAAGATTTGCTTTTGATTTATTGCTAGATGATAAAGTCAAATTGGTTACTTTGATTGGTACAGCTGGTACAGGAAAAACTTTGATCGCGGTGGCTTGCGCGTTGCAAAAGACAATTGGCACGGACCCTAAATATGAAAAGACGTTGGTTTCCAGACCAGTGGTTCCTTTGGGTAAAGATATTGGTTATTTGACAGGAACCAAAGATCAGAAACTGAATTATTGGATGCAGCCTATTTTTGATAATTTGCATTTTATTTTGAATACAGAAAAGAATAAAGAGAAAAAAGATGGGAAAGAATTTAACCCGCAAAGTAAAATAGATTATTTATTGGATACAAATGTTTTGGAAATTGAAGCTTTGACTTATATCAGAGGTAGAAGTATTCCACATCAATTTATGATTATTGATGAAGCGCAAAATTTGACTCCGCATGAAATTAAAACCATTATTTCTAGGGCAGGGGAAGAAACTAAAATAATTTTGACTGGGGATGCAGAACAAATTGATAATCCGTACTTGGATGCAAATTCAAATGGACTTAGTTATACCGCTGAACGAATGAAAGAACAGGATATTACAGGGCATGTTTTATTAACTAAAAGTGAACGATCAGAATTGGCTAGTTTAGCGGTTAATTTGTTATAGCATTACGCGACAGACTCATCTATAGCAAAGAAAGAGAGAGGTACGGATGAAAAAAAACAAGGTGGAAGTTTCAGATTATTTTAGGGGGAGAAAACCATCTGCTGTAAGAGTAGCGCAACTAGAATTTGATAAACGGGAAGAAGAAATAGAAGCTATAAATGTGGCTATTGGGGATGTGACTTTACCTATGCCGCTAGCAATGCAGAAAAGAATGGCGGCTTTAGCGGCACCCGGAAGTCCTTTTGAAAAAGGAGTGGTGCATTATAGTCCTACTAAAGGGGAGCCGAAGACCCATGAAACTTTTTTGAAAATTATTGCTTCTTCTGGTTTTAGTACCGAGGGGTTGATGGTACAGATTACAGACGGTGGTTCTGTGGGTATGGAGCTGGTTATTTTAGGTACTTGTGATCTAGGGGCTAATCTTTTACTGATTGAGCCGGTTTATACAAATTATATGGCTTTAGCAGCAAGAACGAGTAGACACACTGTTTCTTGTCGTAGGGTTTTGGAAGAAGATGGTAGTTTTAAGCTGCCTAAAATAGTAGAGATAGAAGCGTTGATCAGGAAACATAAACCTAAGGCTTTGGTAGTTCTCCCTTATGATAATCCAACAGGAAGTTTTTATACTCAGGAAAAAATGGTGGATTTGGCTAAATTATGTGTGAAATATAATATGTGGATGATTAGTGATGAAGCATATAGAGAGTTATTTTATACAGACGATAAAGTAGCGAGTATTTGGGGGATTACAGATCAGGAAGTGCCTGGTATAGAAGGGCGAAGGATATCTATTGAAACTGCGTCTAAGGTTTGGAATGCTTGTGGTTTGAGGGTGGGCGCTTTGGTTTCGGATAATAAAGAGTTTACAGAAAAGTGTGCTGCTGAATATACGGCAAATTTGTGTCCTAATGCGATTGGACAGTATATTTTTAATGCTATAGCAGACTTGCCAAAGGCGGAACTTAGAAAATGGTATGAAGAACAAAGACGATATTATAAGAAAATGATGTCAAGTTTATATACTGAATTTTATCGATTATTGCCGGGTATTATTGTTTCTAAACCAGTTGCTGCGCTTTATTCTGTGCTGGATGTACGGAATTTGGTGGATAAAAATTTTCAGGCTATGGATTTTGTGATGTATTGTGCGCGAGAAGGCAAAGTTCATATGGATGGTAAGGATTATACTTTATTAGTTGCGCCTATGGGTGGGTTTTATAAGGTTGCTGTCGGGGAAGAAAATCCAGGCAGAACTCAGATGCGTATAGCTTATGTTGATCCGCCAGAAAAAATAGCCTTGGTGCCTAGCTTGTTTAAAACGCTTTTTGAAGAGTATTTGGCGCAGCGTTAAATTTTTTTAGGTTTATTTATAATCGACAAGTAGCTTTGACGCAGATACGTTCCGGGGCAGGATATCCTTCGATAGTTGTTTGGGAGGATTGATGAATTTCGGAGAGCCCGTTTTTGAGGGAATCATAATTGTTCCAGGCGGTTTTTCTTTGTTCTGCGGAAGTAGTAATGTCTTGGGAAATTTTTTCGATATTTTCAAAACCGCTTCTTAATAACCAGTTTTTGAGACAGGAAAAAGACGGTATAAAATAAACGTTGCGCATATCAGCATAACGATCGCGGGGACAAAGCGCGACGTCTTCAGGAGAATCAATACATAGAGTTTCTAAAATAAGTTCGCCACCTTTTTTCATGCATTGTTCGGTCATTTTCAAGACTTCAAAAGGTGAACGATGATGATAAATAATGCCCATACAAAAAACTGTGTCAAAATATTTGGGAAAAGGAGTTAAATCTTCAAAGCCGATGGGGTAAAACTCTAGATTTGGAATTTTGGCAAAATGTTGAAGTAAAAGAAATTGATAATATACTCTGGGAAAAGGATCGATACCGATAACTAACTCAGGGTTTTGAGCAAGCATACGAAACATATAGTACCCATTGTTACAACCGATATCCAGGATTTTTTTGTGCTTTAAATTTAGATGTTTTTCAAGCCTGTCCCATTTGAGGGCAGCGTCCCATTCCGCGTCTATCTCAATACCAAATAAATTAAAAGGTCCTTTACGCCAAGGTTTGAGATTTTCTAAGGCCAGCCTGATTTTTGTTTTTTGATTTTCATTTAGGTCTGCTTGAGAGCCAATTGAGACTTCGTTGGTAGTAAATGATGTTTTGGATGGGCTAATTGAGGGCAGGTTTTCAAGAGATTTTTTTAGTTTTGCTATGTTTGGTTTGTCGAAAATATCGGATTTAATGTCCAGAATTTTTTTTAGCGCATCAAAATCAGGAGTAGGGGGTTTGAGAGACATTAAGCTTGCTCTATGTTTTTTATGCTTTTGATTCGGGCTAAGACGGGGGGATGACTATATTTTAAGAAAACATAAAAAGGATGCGGAGTAAGGTTGGAAAGGTTATCTACGCTGAGCTTTTTTAACGTGGTAATAAAAGAGTTTTGGTCTTTGGTGGTGGTGACTGCAAAATGATCTGCTTCGTACTCGTGTTTACGAGATAGGATATTGGAAAAGATGGATAAGATAAAGTTGATAGGTGTAAACAAAAAGGAAAAAAAGATCAAACTGGCATAGATAGAGAGATGCTGCATTTTAAAAGCGGCAAATAGGGTAGGGTTATTGATAAATAAAGATAAGATATAGAACATAAAGCCAGTAGAAATAATGGAAATAATAATTTGTTTTAAAATATGTTTTTTCTTGTAATGACCAATTTCATGGGCTAGCACAGAGACAATTTCTGCATGCGTATGTTTGGCAATTAAAGTGTCAAAAAGCGCGATTTTTTTGAACCTGCCAAACCCTGTAAAAAAGGCGTTGGATTTGGAGGAACGACGAGACCCGTCCATTTGAAAAATACCTTTGAGTTTAAAGTTTTGGGTTTTGGCATATTGGGCAATTTTTTTTTCCAGTTCTTGATCTTTCAAAGGTTCAAATTTATTAAACAAAGGCATAATCAGGGTAGGGGCTAAAAAGAGCATAATGATTTGGAAAATGGTGACAAAGAGAAAACAATATAGCCAGGCGAAAGCGCCAGTTTTTTCAAAAAACAAAAGGATAGCTGCTAAAACCAGACCGCCTAAGATGATGGTTAGCACCCAGCTTTTGAGAATATCGAAGATGAATGTTTTAGCGGTGGTTTTATTAAACCCATATTTTTCTTCGATCACAAAGGTATGGTAAATGGAAAAAGGGATACCGATGATTTGGGAACCAAAGGTTAAAATACCCATAAAAATAAGGCCATTGACGATTTCTGCATAACCAAAGCTGCGGACAAATTGGTCAAGGTAATTAAAACCGCCTAAAAGGATTAAAAGTAGAATAAGGATAAGGGAAAAAGTGCTTTGAAAATGAGAAAAGCTAGTGTTTTCTTTGAGGTATTTTTGGGATGTGGTATATTTTTCGGCATCATAATAACCTTCAAATTCTTGGGGTAGTTTATATTGGAGGTTTTTGAGGTTGAGATAATCGGTGACTAGGTCTAGAATATAAAATCCAATGATGGTGGTTAAAATAATTATTAAGTAAATGTTCATGGTTTAGCTCCTAGGCCTCACCCCCTAACCCCCTCTCCACAAGTGGAGAGGGGGGATGGAGGTAAGTTTTCGAGATTTTTTATTGTTAAGATAGATGTATAGTATAGCTTAAGTTGAGAAGAAAATTAAGGTGTGAGGAACTCTAATTTAACCGGGCAATGATCAGAACCCAAAACGTCTTGTTGAATAGCGGTTGCTTTGACGTGAAGTAGAAATTCTTTGTTCACAAAGAAATAGTCAATACGCCAACCAACATTTTTACGTCTCGCGCCTGCTCGGTAAGACCACCAAGTATAATTTTCTGGTTCTTTATGGAAATGACGAAAAGTATCCACATAACCCCATTTGATAATTTTATCTAGCCAAGCACGTTCGATGGGTAAAAAGCCGGAATAGTTTTCATTGGCTTTGGGATGAGCAAGGTCGATTTCGGTATGCGCAATATTATAATCACCGCAGATGATGATGTTTTTACCTTGGGATTTGAGGTCGTTAACCAAAGTAAAGAGTTCTTGATAAAAATCTAATTTATATTGTAATCTTTTTTCATTCATTTGGCCGTTAGGAAAATAGACATTGAATAAAACAAAGTTTTCAAATTCGGTTTGGAGCACGCGTCCTTCGCTATCGTATTTTTCAATGCCTAAGCCTTCCACTACGTTAAGTGGTTTAAGATTTTTTTTGATTAAGGTTGCTACACCGCTATAGCCTTTTTTTTGAGCAGAGTGCCAAATACCAAAATAACCAGAGGGGTTAAGGATATGGTCTGAGAGTTGCTCGATTTGCGCTTTGCTTTCCTGTAGACAGAGGATGTCCGGCTCTTCAGATTGGAGATAATCCAAAAATCCTTTGTTTACACAAGCTCTGATACCATTAACGTTCCAAGATATTATTTTCATAGGTGCTCCTTTTAGGGGCGAATAGTATTTAAAAAAGATTATAACTTATTTTTTTGGTTTTGTGATTTAGAAAATTTATATTGAATAGGGTTTTTTTAGCTAAATTTTTGTATAATTTTATTGTGTATAAAAAAAATAGGGAGGGTGAGCTATGGACATAATGGCGTTTTTAAAAGAGAATGTGCGGCCAGCAACAGGATGTACGGAACCAGTGGCAGTAGCGTATGCAACAGCTTTGGCTTATGAAGCTTTACAACCTAAATTTTTCAGAACAGATATTGAGAAAATAATCATTAAAACCGATCGTGATGTGTTTAAAAATGCTTATGCCGTGACGATCCCTGGAACAGGTGGTCAAAAAGGTATGGCTATCGCAGCAGCAATGGGGCTTTTTTGTGATTTTCAAAAGAAACTTAATTTATTTGAGGATATGGACGAGTCTGTGGTGGCTAGAGCTAAAGAATATTTACCTAAAATTCAGATTCAAGCAGTAACAGATATTGAGGCGCAACCAGAATTGGATATCCAAGTTACGATACGGGGTAAGCAGAGACAGGCTTTTGTGCGATTACGTTATGACCATGAAAATGTGGCGGAGCTGATAGTGGATGGGCAAACCAGACAACTTTTTTCAGGACAAAAAAAAGAAAGCAGGAAATTTGTGTTGCCGCAAACTTTGAATGAATTTTTAACGATTGTCCAAAATATGCAGTCCTTAGAAAAAGCAGAAGTTTGGAAAGGATTGGAACTTAATAAAAAAATAGCTGAGGAAGGGTTGCGTAAAAGATATGGCGCGGGTATGGCATATGAACTTTTGGAGATGGTAAAGAAAAATATTTTGGCAGATTCAACGGTGATGAAGGTACGTATTATGGCTGCGGCAGCAGGAGACGCGCGTATGGGAGGCGTGACTATGCCGGTAATGAGTACTTCCGGGTCAGGTAATCAGGGTATTGCGGCTTTAATACCTATTTTGGTTATTGGAGAAATTTTGCAGCATAAGGATAAAATGATCGAGGCGGCAATGTTGGCGCATTTGATAACGGCTTTAGCCGCGCAGGATGCGGGACATTTATCGGCTTTGTGTGGATGTGCTATTAAGGCGGGGATGGGTGCGGCTGCTGGAGTGGCGTATTTATTGGGCGGAAACTTAGCTCAAATTACAGACGCGATTAATAGGTTAGCAGCTTGTCCGACCGGTATGATTTGTGATGGTGCTAAGGAATGTTGTGCGTCTAAATTGGAAACAGCTGCGGGTAAAGCAACAGAATGTGCTTATATGGCCATGGGCGGGCGGTCTTTGGCTATAGATAATGGGATTATTTGTGCTAAAGTCGAAGATACGATCAGGGCTGTAGGACAAATTTCTTATTCTATGGTTAGTACGGATGCGACGATTGTGAAGATTTTGCAAAACAAAGCCTGAGGTTATTGTCCTTTAAAAATTTCCTGACAAATAGTTTGGGCTGGGTTTTGAGGCAGATTAATTGTCGCTAGTTTTTTGGTAATTAAAGTTAGTTTAGCATTGTCGTGATAAGTTTTTAGAATGGTGTCTGCTAGTTTTGATGGATTGATTTTTTCTACTATTTCCGGGTAAATGTATTGTTTGGCGATTTCGTTTGGTAATGAGAAGTACCTTTTTTTTCTTTTGACTATGGAGATAATGATTTTTTGGAGTAAAAGATTGAGTAAAGGGATTTTTCCTAAAAAGCAGAGTAGTCCGTCCGTTAAAATGTGTTCAGGATGATTTAAAGGAAATACGACAATAGCTGGTTTTTGTAAGTAAGCTATTTCCATATTGTTGGTACCAGGGATGGTGACAACGAGTTTGGCAATGCTGATAAGTTCTAGAGAATTGGCTGGTTGACTGATAATAATAAAATCAGATAAATCGTGTTTTTTTTGGTATTTGGTAAAATCGTTTTGGTGGATAAAAGGGGACACAAGCAAAATAGCTTGAAAGCTGGGTTGTCGTTTTTTGATACATTGTACAGTTTCGGTGATAATAGGTAGAAAATTGAAAAAGTGTTGTGGTCTGGAACCGCACATAAAAAGACAATAATCCTGATCACGTAACTGATGTTTAGCGAATATTTTGGTTTTGTTTTCACTGAAGTTTTTGGTTCTTTCTGCCATCAAATCCCCATCTAGGGCACGTGAAAATATTTTTCGAATAAGTAAACTTTTTTTAATTTTGTTTTGAGTATAAGCATAAACCGGTAAACGATATTTGAGTCCAAAAAGTTTGGCGTATAAAAGGTCTCCGCCGAGAAAAAGGATAGCGCCGGGTTGATTTTGTTTGCTAAACCATGGCCAAGAAAAAAGAAGTTTTATGGTTTGTGAGGGAGTATAAATTTGATCGATCCCGGAGATATTTTGGGCAACTTCTACTTCTTTGCCAGATGCGTATTGGCAGGGGGTAAGCAAAAGGGTGATATGACAATTTGGATTTTGTTTTTGGGCAGTTTGGACAATAGGTTTGACCCAAGCTGTGATTTCACCAGGTGAATTGCTTTGAATGAAAAGCGAGAATGTTTTTTTCTTTTTAGGTATATTTCTCATCTAGATTTTCGTAAAGCTCTTTAATTTTTTGATGGCTTTTTTTAGGTAAAACTAGAATAGCATCTTCGGATTCTACAACAATAAGGTTTTCAACATCGATTAAGGCAATAAGTTTTTTTTCGGAATAGGTGATGTTGTTTTTACTATTAAGGGTAATGAGCTTACCTTTTTTAGCATTGTTATGATGATCTTGAGGCCAGACTTCTTCTAATGAAATCCAATTACCAATATCATTCCAGATAAAACTTGATTCAATAAGATAGGTTTGATCAATAGCTTTTTCCATAATGCCATAGTCTATGGAGATAGAATCTAATTGTTGGTATAGATCGGTTAGTTTTTTGACTTCTGATTTTTTGGTTTTAGCGATTTGAGCTAATATTTGGTAATTTGTAGGCATATATTTTTCAATTAGCTCAAGTATTTTGGAGGCTTGCCAAATAAACATACCTGAATTCCATAAAAACTTTTCGGATTTAACATATTTTTGGGCGGTGATAAAATCTGGTTTTTCTTTGAAAGTATTTATTTTTTCTATTTTTTGTTTATTGATATTTTTAAATATTTCAATATAGCCGTAACCAGTATGTGGGAAAGTGGGCTTAATTCCGATTGTCATTAAACAATTATTTTTTTTGACGAAATTCACAGCGGTTTTTAGAGTTTCTCTAAATTTAGCTTCTTTTTTGATAAGATGATCTGACGGGAGCACGATCATGGTTGCTTTGGGATCTTTTTTGATGATTTCAAAAGCGGCCCAGCCAATGCAGGGAGCAGTGTTTTTACCAATTGGTTCATATAATATTTGGGAAGTAGGGATGCCGAGTTTTTCTTTTAAGAGAAACTTTTTTTGATTTTGGTTAGTAACAATCCAGATGTTTTTTTTGTCGATTAAGGGATGTAGTCTTTCAATGGTAGTTTTGAGTAAAGATTTATTTCCAAGAATATTTAAAAATTGTTTAGCTTTGATTTTTTTAGATAGTGGCCAAAATCTGGTTCCTTTACCTCCGGCCATGATAACGACGTGTAACATATGTTTAGTTCCTTTCAATTTCTTTTTTAATTAGGTTTAATAATACCTTGTTCTTGATAATATTTTAAGGCTCCAGGGTGTATTGGTGCTGTTAGACTTTTAAGCATATCTTTTTTTGTTAAATTGTTTAAGACGGGATTTGATTCTTTGAGTTTTTCGAGGTTAGTAAAAATAGTTTTAGTAACAGCATAGACAATCTTGTCCGTAACTTTGGCAGACGTAACCAGAGTTGCTTTTACGCCAAAAGAAGCAATATCAGTTTTATTGGCGCTGTTCGGATAAAATTCTTTTTTAATGATGTTTATGGTGTAGTAAGGATGGTCTTTGATGTAGGTTTCTATTTTGGGACCTGAAATCGGGATGAGATTTGTTTTGATTTTGCTAGAAGTAGCAATATAGGTAGTTTTGTCTGGATGCCCGATAGTGTAGAAATAAGCATCTATTTCGCCATTTTTAAGAGCAGTGATAGAGTCCATAATATTTAAATAAGAAGGAGATAAGTCTTTTTCCGTGAGGTCAAATATTTTTAAGACTGTTTTAGCGTTTTGAAGGTGACCGGAGCCATCATTGCCGAGATTTACTTTTTTTCCTTTAAGATCAGTTACGCTTTTAATGTTGCTTTGGGCTGAAGCAACCAGAGTGATGGTTTCAGGATGTAGAGAAAGAAGAGCTCGTAAATTGGTTTTTCCCAAAGTGTACGCATCGTGCTGGACATCAGATTGAACAATTCCAAAGGTAAAATTATCTTGGAGTATCTCTTTGACGTTATAGACAGAACCTTTTGAAGGTATAGCAATAGATTGGTAATTAGAATATTTATTTATAATCTCACTTATAGCGAGGCCTGTGGGATAGTAGATGCCTTTTTCGCTGCCTGTGCCGATTGTAAGTGTATTGTCTTTTAAAAATAAGAATAAAAGGCTAAGAATGAGGATGCTAAGAATAGAAATCAGAATAAGTTTTTTTCTAATATTTTTTTTCATAAGTTAACTCCTTTATTTTAGAATTGTTTTTGATTATAGCACGGTTTTTGGGGTGCTAGTAAAGACAGCTATTTTTTGAATATATACACGATATTTTTTGATTTGAAATTATGTTCTATTCAGGGTGATTTATATGATATGATTTAAGTTGATGAAACCACGTATTTTTTTGTATTTATTTTGTTTTTTGGCTGTTTTTTTAGCGCTGGTAAACGCAGAAGAAAAAGTGTCTGTTTATGGGCTAGAATTGTCTTTGAAAGAGTGTGTTTATCTGGCTTTAGAAAATAATGATACTTTAAAAGATGCTTATATAAATAGAAAAATTCAAAAACTTAATTTTCAAATTTCAGAAGAAACTTTTTTTCCTAAAATATTCTTTTCTACTAGTGGCGGTGTAAGTAAAAGTACAGGATTGGACTATAGTTTTAGTTTTAATCCCGGGGGGTCTTTGAAAATTCCTACAGGAGGTAGTTTTAGTTTTTCGTGGGCAAATTCGATGAGTGATGCAGGTACAGATTATGCTAGTTCAATGTCTTTGTCTTTTAGCCAGCCTTTATTAAAAGGGATGGGCATCGATGTGGCAACCGCTAGTATGACTAAAGCTAGGATAAATGAAAAAATTAATATTTTGAATCTTAAAACTACGATAACTGATACGGTAAGCAGTATAATTTCGACATATTATAGTTTGCTGAAAGCGCAACGTGCTGTGATAGATAGTGAAGAAGTTTTTCAAAAAGCGCAAAAGACTTTGAAAACGAGTCAATTACTTTTGAAGATGGGACGGATTGCGAAGGTAGATATCTTTCAGACTGAGGCAGATGTGGCTAATCAGGAATTGGCTTATGTAGCAGCTAAAGCGAGTTTAGAAGAGGCGCAAACGGATTTGCTGGATGAATTAGAATTGGTTTCAACCTTGAATGTGGTAGTAAAAGAAGAGCTGGAATTAATAGAACCTGAAAATCTGGATTTTGATTATTTATGGTCGATTGCCCAGAATAGACCTGCTTATCAGATAGCAAGATTGAATTTTGAAAAAGATAAGATTTCTTATATAGTTGATAAAAATAATCAGCTATGGGATTTGTCATTATCAGCTAGTATTAGTAATAGTGGTTCTGCAGCTAATTATCAGCAGGCTTTTACGGAAAGTGCACGTTTTTTAACTGAGGGTAGTTGGAATGTGCTTTTGAGTACGAGCTATGATTTTGATAATCTTTCTGAGCAGGCTACGGCTATAAGTATTGAACATACTTGGCAAAAGAGCCAACGTACCTTGGAAGATGCTAAAAAAGCTTTGCATACCGAAATAGAGGCGCGTATTAGAGAAGTGAAAGCCGGAGCTATTAAATTGAAGCTGGCTACAAGATCACGAGAATTAGCGGAAAAGTTTGTGAAGATTGAACAGGATAAATTAAAGCAAGGTTTGACCACTAATTTTAAAGTGATTGCTTTACAAAAAAATTTAAAAGAGGCGCGGGAAGTAGGGCTGGACGCTAAATTTGCTTATTTTAATACTTTGGTGAGTTTAGACAAATCTTTGGGCGCTACATTGAATACTTGGGGCATAGAGTTTAAGGAACAATAAGATGTATACCTATGAAATAATTTATAAATATATTTTTGATAATCTGACTGACGGTATTATGGTGCTGGATTTAAAAGGTAAGATTATTAATTTTAACCCGACCGCGGCTAAAATTTTGAATATCAAGGTCAAAGACGCTGTAACCAAAACTTTTGCGGAAGTGTTTTTTAATAATCCGGATAATGATGCTTTTAACGAAACAATATTGGAAGCGATTTATCAGGCCAATACGATTGTTAATAAAGAGGTGAAGTTTAATACAGGTGAAAAAGAACTTAGTTTAGCGGTGACTACTACTTTTTTAAAGGAACAAAAAGATGGTAAAGAAGTTAAGTTAGGCGTAATAGTGGTTTTTAGTGATACTACGGAAGTTGATAAGTTACGCGTAGCAGAAGTTGAGTTTACGGAAAAATTAAAAGCTAAAAATCAAGATTTGAAAGAAGCTTTTATGCAGGTGGCGGAAAGTAAAAAACATTTGGAATTTATGTTGAAAAAAGTACAGTTTGTGAAGCTCGGTGCTACATTGTTTTTTGTAATTTTATTTGTTTTATTGGTTTTGAGTGTAGGACAAAAGACTTTTTTTGGAACAAAGTCTAGTGCCAAAAATTTTGATAAACCTACCCAAATGATCTCGCTTAAAAAACAGCATATTATAGATGATTTGCGTATTGTGGGTTCATTGGCGCCTAAAAATGTGACCAGAGTTTTAAGTCCTATGGATAGCCAGATAATGGCTTTGTATTTTACGTATGGCAAAACTGTAAAAAAAGGTGAGCCCTTGATTTTATTTGATTTAAATACTTTGACTTATAAACTGGGGACTTTGGAAAAAGCTTATTATACGGCTAAGGAAAATTTGGCGAGTTTGCAAGATTGGGAAAATAGTCCGGAAGTAAAAAAGGCGCGTTATGCTTTGGAGAAAAAGGGCCAGGCTGTAGAACTTGCCCATAAAAAAGAAGAGGAAAATAAATTACTTTTGGCGCATGGTGCTATTGCTGAATCAGAATTTATCAAAAGTCAGCAGGAATATAAGGATTTGTTAGTGGATTATAATTTTGCCAAAACGGATTTTGATCTTTTATTGATGAAAGGTAATGAAGAACAGATTAGAATAGCCGCCTATGAATTTAAGAAAGCAGAAGATGAAATGAAGGAAACCAGAAAATTGTTGGAGTCGGATGTTTTAGTTTCGCCCGTATCAGGAATTGTGATTCAGCCTATAGAATATAATAAGAGGGTAAGGGTGCGTCAGTATGTAAATAAAGAAGAGGTATTATTGGAAATAGGAGATACGCATAAATTTAATATTATTTGTAAAGTAGATGAGTTGGATGTGACTAAGCTTTATTTAAATCAAGAAGTTAAAGTAACAAGTCCTGCTTTACCTAATATGTTATTTCCTGGATATATTGCCAAAATTTCTACGCAAGCTCAAATTGATAATCGAAATAGTCAACCGTATTATGAGATAATTGTGAATTTTAAAAATTTATCAGAGCAGGCAAAAGAAAAATTCAAATTAGGTATGAGTATGGATATGGATATAGTGGTTTATGATAAAGAAGATGGGATGATGGTTCCTTTACAAGCGGTGATTTTGGAAAAATCCAAAAAATGGGTATTGGTAAAAAAGGCTAAAACTGGTCGTTTGGTAAAAAAAGAGATTAGAACAGGCGTGGTTACTAAAGATGGAGTAGAAGTGATTAAAGGTTTGTCGTTGGGTGATCGGATAATTTTTTAAATTTAACTAATGATTGAATTAAACGATATTTGTAAAAATTTTTATATGGGTTCGGTAAAACTAGAGGTTTTAAAGAATCTTAATTTACATATCAAAAAAGGTGAATTATTAGCGATTCAGGGGGCATCTGGCGTAGGTAAATCTACCTTGATGTATATTATGGGGCTTTTAGATATAGCTAGTTCAGGTACTTATATTTTAGATAAACAGGTTATGAATTACGTAGATGATGATAATTTGTCATGTACGCGGAATTTGAAGATAGGTTTTGTTTTTCAGTCTTTTTATTTATTACCCAAATTAACTGCTTTAGAAAATGTGGCATTGCCTTTGGTTTATCGAGGATTGTGTAAAGAAGAATATATTCCCATAGCTTTGGAAAAATTGGAAAAAGTAAGGTTAGCAAAATGGGCCTATTATAAACCCAATCAATTATCTGGTGGTCAACAACAAAGAGTGGTGATTGCGAGAGCTTTGGCGGGAAAACCGTTGGTTTTGTTGGCAGATGAGCCGACCGGGGCTTTGGATCAAGATACAGGGAAAGAGATTATGCAATTATTTCAGCGCTTAAATGAAGAGGAAAATATTACGACCGTGATTATTGCGCATGACGAGATGATTGGCAAGGCGTGTAAAAGAAAAGTTTTAATTATAGATGGTGCGATTAAGGAAATAACTTGAAAAGAAATTTTAAGCTCAATATTTTGCAAGCTATGCAGAGTTTAAATTATGCTAAAAGAAAATCAGTGTTAGCACTTATTGGTATTGTGGTTGGTATTGCTGCGGTGATGGCGATTATGAATATTAATAAAATTGTTTCTCTGGAAACCCAAAAAAGTTTTGATAATTTAGGTATAGATATAGTCTATGTAAGCGTAGATCAAAGTAAGGTTGAAAAAGGGCGGGGCGCTTTTGAGGCGCAAGATATGTTGGGTTTAGCAGCAGTGGTACCAGCGGTGATAAGAACAGAACCTAGTCGTAGCCTTTGGAAAACAGTTGTTTTTCAAGGTAGATATTATAAAGTACCTGTTGTTTTTACAACCATAAATTTTGCCAAAATGAATCCTGCACGTTTAGCGCAAGGTCGTTTTTTGGCAAAGATGGATGATTATGAGCCTGTATGTATTTTGGGTGCAGATTTGGCGCAAAAGTTGCAACAAGAAAATTTTACGGAATTACTACATAAAAAAATTATCATTAATAATATGGCTTTTTCGATTGTGGGAGTTTTGGAAAAGTTTCCAGTTGGTGGGTTTAGACCAGGAGGAGTTAATGGTGGTGTTTTGGTTCCTTTTGTTTTAGCAAATCATTTATTTAAAGTAAGTTGTTCGGCTTTTTATGCTCAAATAAAACCTGGCGCAGATTATAATCAGGCGGTTAAAGAAATAGAGCAGTATTTTCGATTATTACCGAAAAGCCTAAACGTAAAAGTAAAGAGTTTGGAAGAGAGTTTGGCCCAAAAGCGGCGGCAAATGCGCTTTTTAGCTTTATTGTTAGGTTCCATTGGGAGTATTGCTTTGATTTTGGGTGGGGTAGGGATTATGAATTTTTTATTGGTTAGTGTGGAGGAGAGAACCAGGGAAATAGGGATTAGGCGTGCTGTAGGGGCGCGAAAAAAAGATATTCAAGAACAGTTTTTGGCAGAGGCGATTATTTTGTGTTGTATCGGAGGGATATTAGGTATTGGTTTGGGTATAAGCGTAACTTTTGTTTTAGCTTATTTTGCTAAATGGGAATTTGTGTTTTCGTATGCTGCGGTGATTTTGGGTGGAGGAGTGGCTTGTTTGACAGGCGTGTTTTTTGGGTTTTATCCGGCGTATAGAGCGGCGGGTTTAAAGCCGATTGCGGCATTGCGGCATGAATGATACATGATATAATAAAAACAGAAAAAATCGATGTGTAAATTTGGAGGTTTTGGGGTAATAAATAGTTAAGTACTACTTATCTTGAAAAAAGATAAGAGTAAAAAATATTTAAGGAGGAAAGAATGAAAAAGTTTTGGTTAAGTTTAGTTTTAGTGACGTTTTTGGTGGCGAATTGTTATGGTGTGGCAGGAGTGCCAACTGTGGAAATAACTAATTACGGTTCAAATTCTATGACTTTTCAGGTTTCAAATTATAACGGGATTGGGGTGTCAGGCTTTGATTCGAGTCAGATTAAGAACTTAAATTTAAGTGATGTTAATATTGAAGATATAACAGTTACTGATATTTTAAGTTATCCTAATCTTGAAAAGGTATATTTGAATCAGGATATTCCGGTTGATCAAAGAGAAGGTATTAAGGCGAAGTATTTTAAGGCTATACCGACAGAAAATATAATTTATCAATAAAAAATTATAGATTACACACAGATTTCCCCTTCTCTATTCTAAAGAAGGGGATTTTTGTTTTTAAAATTACACTTGTTGTTCTGGATGTATAGGTTTTAGTTCTATAGGAGAGAGTAAAGGATTTGGGACCATACTTGTGTGACGCATCATATGTGCTCCTGGGATGGGGCGTAAAGGGTTGTACGTATTTTTTGAGGGATCCGCGGCTTCTTTTTGTATAAGGCTTAATTCAGTTAGAATTTGGGCCATAGTAGGACGGTGGAGAGGATTAGTTCTCAAACAGGCAGCGATGAGATCAGTATAATGGTGTATCCAGGTGTTTTGGTTGGGACCGGATGTCCAAGTAGTGGGGATTTTTTTGGGGGGTTGGCGGTGGCGGTTCTGGCGAAATTGTTGTGTGGTTATTGCTGCTTTTGTTCCAGTCATTATTTCCCATAAAACTACACCATAACTATAGACGTCACTGGCAGTAGAGGCTTTTTCCTGCTGCCCCAATAAAACTTCTGGAGAAGCGTATCCTAGGCTGAGGATTGTTCCTACATTGCTGCCTACTTTTGCGGCGGATCCAAAATCGGCAAGTTGTGGATTGCCATCTGAGTCAAACAATATATTATCGCTTTTAAGATCGCGATGAACTATGCCTGGGTGATTTAGGCTTGGATTAGGTTCGTGTATAAGCGTAAGAGTTTTGGCTAGTTGGGAAGCTATCGTTAATAGTGTGAATATAGTCTGCGGATTTAGCGGGACTAATTTTTGTTTTTCTATGAAGTCAACGAGTGTGCCGCCAGGCATAAAGGGTATAACTATGCCGTGCTTTGTGACACCGCCAGTCTCTGACGGTTTTTTTATTAGCCCATAGGGGTATAACGTATTAGGAAAACGACCGAGTCCAAGATTGGTTGTAACTTGTGCTTCAACCTGTGCTTCTTGTGTGGCTTCTCTACTATCATGTGGTACTTTGACTACAACAGTTTCGATAATGCCTGGCGCGCGTTGGTACTTTGCTAGATCTATTGTTCCGCCGCCGCCGCTAGCGAGTCTTTCTGTGATCGTTATACGATCTGTTATGTCAGGTAATATTCTGTTTTCGAAGGCAGCGATTTGCTGAGCTCTTTCTGCTTCATGTTTGGTGTTAAGACGTTTCTTCGTGATTTTGATTCCTGTTGCGGTGATTGTAATGGTGAGGGCGATTCCTCCTCCTAATACTAATAAGGTGCCTCCAAGCCCGAGAGTGGCATAGAGTGCAGCAAGCCAGGTGGGAGTGGAAGGAGGGAGGGGAGACCATACTATGTCTAGGGAGGAAGTGGTATTAGCTGAAGATTCTGTTTGTGATTCAGAGTAGATATTTAGGTCCGTGATATCGTCTGGTAATGGCGTTCCTGTTGGAGGATTAGGATCAAGGGTAGCGCTGATTGCATCTGGTAACTCTTCGATGCCTAAGCCTTTTCGCCAGCTATTAGGAATTTGTTCTGGATTGAACTTAATTAATTGGGCTTGAGAAAGTATAGTCAGGCTGCCTTCAGTAGCTTGGCCACCTCTTATGGCAGAAAAGTCCATAAAGCCAGTATTTTTTAGAACGGTGAATAAGTTACTGTCGGGATCATATGCAAGATCTGTTAATACAGTGCCAAGTCCTTCTATAAGGGAACCTAATGTTACGCCTTGTGTTGTTCGCATGAGGGCGGTAGGATCGATTGTTCCGGCTGAACTCTCGAGGAAGTGGGAAGAAAGTATATTGCCGAAGGCGGTCTCTACAGCTCTGATACCAGTTGTGTTACCGCTCTGGAACGGTAAAAATAAGGTGCCTGATTCTTCTGAAAATACAGGGCAAGTAGGCATGGTTCCAGGGTATCCTTCTTTCCATTGTGTGTAGCGGTAAATGTCTAATTTGGTTATTTCAGTGTTGCCATTTTTGTTGCAGCTGACTAAAATACCTGAATCACCTGCGTATAGACAACAATTTTTTACTCCCGGAAACTTCAAAGCCCATTGGCCGATTTTGACTAAGGCTGAGTCAGGTGTTGTATTAATAGATTGCATTAAGGCATAAATTTGTTCGGATGTAGGGACAATTTGTATAGCTGGATTTTCATGCCCAGGATAAATTTTAACAGTTTGTGTAGAGCTCTCTCGATCGATAGCTCCAACAAAGGCGGCGGTAGGCTGGCCTGATTCTTCGAGGGTGCCGGCGATGACAGGTCTACCACTAGCGTCTAGGTCATGATCGGTTGCGGTAATATTGCCTGTGGATGAGTCGAGTTGCAGGGCTTGGGTAGACAGGTCTTCTGCTACACAGTCAATTTTGATTTTACCACTGCTTGTTGTTCCAACAATACAGTCGCGGTCTGGCATTACTAAGGGGGCGCTGACGCTCGAATTATAAACTGGAACAATGTCTGCTCTGTAAGTTGGGGATGCTGGATTTGTATCGGAAGATGAGGTAGGCGAGTGATCTGAAGTTCCTGTATTGCCGCCATCTGTTGGGGTTTCAGAATTAAATCTTTTATAGAGAGCGGACCCCAGAAAACCTAGGCCAGGGAGGACTAATATGAAAAAAATAATGGTCAAAGCTAAGATTTTTTTTTGTCTAGAAGTGAGTAAGTCACCGGTATCCCTAGAAGTATAAGCTATTACTTTATTAAAAGCAGAGGAATGCTGTATAGAAAAGGAGTTGTTCATAATAAGTGCCCCCTTATTGAAACTTTGTAAACAAAAAAATAACTGTTATTTTATGTGTTAATTTGGGTTAATGATAATGCAAAATCTTAAATAAGAAAAGAAAGGCGTGACTACCCTTTATTTTTTATCTAATAAACGGGTAATTAAAAAGCCAATAGCAAAGCTGAAAAAACAGATAATGAGGGTTGAAGTTTTAGGATCTAAATTAGTGGGCCAAAGTTTGTAGAGTGAGCCTAACATTAATCCGATAATGGCATAATAGGTGAAGGCAGGATGTTTTTTGAGAAAATAGCCCATGATGTTGGCTACGGTAAACGCGCCCACGACGGTGCCGCTAGCCATAGTGAAGATGATAGGTAAATTAAGACTAGAGACAGCGTTGATAATGGTATAGTAACTACCTAGTAAAAGCAGCATAAAAGAGCCACTAATACCTGGGACGAGCATAGCTGAAGAAGCGATAATGCCGGAGATAAAGATGAAAAAATAAAAATATAAAGGGTTGTGAAACATTTGGATTCCGATATTGGTATTAGCTGGAGTTAAGACCGATAAAATGATCACGAAGCTAAAAGCTAGGAAGAATACAAGGCCTTTGTTAAAAGTTAGTTTCATGTTGTGGTGAGCTTTGATAATAATAGGTAAACTACCTAAAATAAGTCCTATAAAAAAGAAAGAGGAATAATTGTAGTAGGTGGTTAAAAGGTTTAGTTTGATCATTAAACGTGAAAAGATGAATCCACCTAAAAAAATACCGGTAACTAATTGTATCAAGAACAAGATTTGCGCTTTTTTAACGACTAAGATTAAGTAGCGTTTACGGATTTTAAAACCAAAGAAGTATTTGATGGATTCTATAAATTGATCATAAATACCAACAATGACCGCGATAGTACTGCCAGATACGCCAGGGATAGTGTCTGCTGCACCCATAGCCATACCTTTGAAGATGATTTTACATATTTTTTTAAATTTAGACATTAAAGAGAAACTCCACGATATCGTTAGGTTGCATGAGATAATTTTTGCCTTCTTGTCTTATGATACCTTTTTCTTTGGCGGTTTTCCATCCGTTACAAGTAATGAAGTCAGGGTAGCTAACAATATTGGCGCGGATAAAACCTTTTTCGAAATCAGTATGGATGACGCCGGCAGCTTGTGGGGCAGTATCTCCTTGATGAATAGTCCAGGCTCTGGTTTCTTTGGGTCCAGTAGTAAGGTAAGACTGTAGGTTTAATAGTTTAAAACAAGCTTGGGCTAACAGGTTTAGTCCGGGTTCGGAAATACCAAACTCTTGGAGATATTCAGTTTTTTCAGTTTTAGCAAGAGTAGAGAGTTCCTCTTCTAATTTTGTGCAAAGACTAATAAATTGATCGTTATGTTTTTGAGCATAGGTTTTGATTTGTGTAAGGAGAGGACTTTTTTGGTCAAGCATAGTTTCGGAGATGTTGGCGACATAGATAACTTTTTTGGCAGTTAAAAAATCATAACCTTTGAGGAGTTTTTTTTCATCTTCATTTAAGTCAAGGGTACGAATAGGTAAAGATTGGCTAAGTTGAGTTTCTATTTTTTGTAGTAATTCTAATTTTTTGAGTTCTTCTTTATCTCTGGTTTTGACTTTTTTTTCTTGATTACTAATTAGTTTTTGGGTTAATTCTAAATCAGCTAAAATAAGTTCCAGATTAATGATTTCAATATCAGAGATGGGGTCTATTTTTCCATTAACATGGACAATATTATTATCTTCAAAACAACGGACAACATGGACAATGGCAGAGGTTTGTCGGATATTAGCTAAGAATTTGTTGCCCAATCCTTCGCCTTTAGACGCTCCTTTGACCAGACCCGCAATATCCACAAATTCGATGGTAGAATGAATAATTTTTTGACTGTTGCTGATTTTGGCCAAGATTTCTAGCCTGGGGTCTGGGACTTCTACGATACCGATATTGGGTTCAATAGTACAAAAAGGGTAATTGGATGCAGTTACAGAAGCATTGGTAATAGCGTTGAATAAGGTGGATTTACCGACATTAGGTAGACCGACGATACCGATGGATAGAGACATAGTTTTTATTCCTTTTAGGCCTCACCCCCTAACCCCCTCTCCATAAATGTAGAGGGGGAATTTTAAAGGGGGAGGTTTTTTCGTGTATTTTAAAGATATAATGATAGAGGGAATCTAGTATGAATACAAGAGAATGTGGTAGAATTTTAATGAATTTAGATAAAAAAAGGAGAAAAAAATGACTAAAAAAGAAAGTGTTTTTAATAAAATAGGTAAAAAGGTAGATAATTTTTTTAAAGAAAAGGCCAAAAAATCAGGATGTTGTTGTTGTGGAGATGCTGAAAAAGGTAAGGGTGAAAAAGACGAGAAATGCTGCAAGTAATAGTTGATTTTTGTTTTTATAATTTTTTTAGTTTAGATTCAAGTTCCAAAATCGTGCAATCGTTAAACTTTTTTGTTTATGATGTGATCAAGATTTTGGGGTTATTGTTTTTTATGATTGCTATTATTGGTTTTATCAGGACCTATGTTTCCCAGGAGAAAATTAGGGATTGGCTGGCTTCCAAACATAAATTAGTGGGGCATTTTGCGGCCTCTATATTTGGGGCTATAACTCCATTTTGTTCATGTTCTTCTATTCCTCTTTTTTTGAGTTTTTTAAAGGCTGGCGTGCCTTTGGGCATTACTTTTTCTTTTATTATTACCTCACCTATCATTAATGAGTATTTGGTGGTTTTGATGTTTGGTTTTTTTGGTTTTAAAATAACCATTTTTTATGTTGTGTTTGGTATTTTGATTGGGGTGGTTTCCGGGTTTGTGCTAGGTGCATTGAAACTGGAAGGGCTTTTGGAAAAGGATTTGATGGGAAGTGATTATAAATATAGAGAAGTTAAATATACAGATTTAGGAAGCAGACTTAAATATGGGGTAAATGAGGCTGTGGATATTATCAAGAAATTATGGAAATGGATTGTAGTCGCGGTGGCTATAGGGGCTTTGGTCCATAATTATGTACCAGAGGTATTTATTCAAGGAATGATTAGTAAAGGTGGAATATTTACCGTGCCATTGGCGGTATTGCTAGGCGTGCCTATCTATGGGAGTTGCGCGGCTATTTTACCTATTGCGGTGGTGTTGTTTAATAAAGGGATTCCGCTAGGTACGGCATTGGCGTTTATGATGTCGGTGTCTGCTTTGAGTTTGCCAGAAGCTATAATTTTGCGTAGAGCCATGAAGCTTAAGTTGATCGGGATATTTTTCGGGATCGTAGCTTTGGCCATGATTGTAACGGGTTATTTGTTTAATGTGTTGCAGGGAGTGCTGTAGCGCGTAGCTTTGTCATTTCTTTTT
>JABGVJ010000034.1 GCA_018646105.1 bacterium | reverse complement strand
TTTTTTCTCACAAATTCCAATTCAAAACCACATTTTTGATAAAAATCAGGGGCTTGAAATTTATAGGTAGCTAGGTTGAGATTATCATATTCTTGATTGCTAAACTTTTCCCAAACTTTATCTAATAATTGTTTGCCATATCCTTGTCCTCGGTATTTTTCATCTACCCATAAATCCTCCACGTGAATTTCTTTGTATATTGCACGGGCTACAATTCCTCCGATTAATTTTTCATTATCGTCTTTAATTGAAAAAGCAAATTTTTTATAATTTACTTCAAGTTTATTTTTCTTTGCATAACTACAAAAGACATTACTCAGTGCATCTTCAATGTTTTCACTAACTTTTTCAGTATATTCAATTTTCATTGTTAGCTCCTTTTTTTTCATTATTTACAAAACTTCGTTAATATCGGAAACCCACTTTCGATCAACAGGTCATCTACATTTACCCCGAAATGATTTATGGTGTTTTTTAGTATTTCTTTAAGATATAAATTAGCCAGAGCAAGCGCGTCTTCTAAGGTTTTTCCTTTTAATAAAGACCCTAAAATTATACTGGTAAAAATATCACCGGTTCCTGAAAATGTTTGATCAATATAGGTATTAGTTGTTTCAAACACTTTACCGGTTTCTTTTTCCAAGGCATAGGTATAGACGGTTTTTTTATCCACTACATGCCCGGTAATGATCACGATCTTGGGCCCAAACGCGGCTAATTTTGTTAACCATTGAGAAATTTTATCTTTTGATATTTCAGCCGAGTATTTTTCATCCAATAAAAAAGCCGCTTCCGTGATATTCGGGGTGATGATATCTGCAGAGCTAATTAATTTGCGCATCCCTTCAATCATTTTTTGTTCTATGGCTTCATACAATTTGCCGTCATCGCCTAAAACCGGATCAACTACGATATACTTTACCGGGAATTTTTTAATTAAATTTTGCATTATGGTTATTTGTTCTATGGAACCCAAATACCCGCTATAAATAGCCTCAAAAGAAAGATTGATCTTTTGCCAATGCGCGATAAACCCCTCTAAAGTAGGCGTTAAATCGTGATATTGATAGCCGGGAATCGCGGTATGCGTGGAAAAAACCGCTGTGGGCAGCGGACAAACTTGGATTCCTAAATTAGCTAAAATAGGCATAATAACGGTCAAAGACGCTCGCCCAAAACATGATAAATCGTGGACTGCCACGATTCGTAAAGGTTGATTTTGCATGCCTTCCATTTTAGCAATAAAAATAGATACTATGAAGTTGTCCTTTTTTTAGTTTATGGTAAGGTGATTTGCATCAGACGACCACCTTAGGTGTTTTGTATAGTCTAGATAAAAGCATCCGCACAACCTCTGTTTGTTTATAACGACCCGCTAGCTTTACAGCGGTTTCACCATTTATTGTTTTTTCAGCGGGGCTTACTTCTATTTCATCCAAAAGGAATCTAATCATAGGTATATTGCCTTGCATACAGTAGAAATGTAAAACCGGCAGCCCAAACACTGGCTCGCAGCTAAAAGTGCCGTTGGCTAGATTAGCGCGGGCTTCGTCAGGTGTTTCAGTCTCGAACCATGTGGTAAGCTGTTCAGCGGCTTCACCATTTATTGTTTTTTCAGCGGAGTCTGCTTTTATCTCATCCAAAAGGAATTTAATCATAGGGATATTGCCTTGCATACAGTAGAAATGTAAAACCGGCACCCCAAACACTGGCTCGCAGGTAAAAGTGCCGTTGGCTAAATTAGCACGGGCTTCTTCAGGCGTTTGAGTCTCGAACCATGTGGTAAGCTGTTCTTTTTGTGTTGATAATTGAGGAGTAATCACCGCTGGAGTGTCCATTAGCCGGGTTGTTATAGTGTCCGTAGTATCTAATATTTGCAATAAAGCTAGAATTTGAGAGGGATACCGGGTAAGTGGCCAATATAAAACAGACTCTATCTTGTGCATTAAGGCTAAATAGAATAAAGGAGCGTTATCGAGTGGGAATAAGGTAAACCTTGAGTCTTTATTGTCAGCATAATCCATGCAAATCTGGAGAAAACGATCTAATTTTGCTGCGTCTAGACTAGAGAATACCGTTGAATTAGTAGCAAGAAAATTGTCTGTATCAAGTAACCTGTTGATAAATCTATTATCTTCTGTATTTAAGACTAAATACATTAAATCCAACACGGACTCTTCAGAAAAGCGATTTGGTAATGATGCCTTTTGTGTTAATAAATAATCAAAACTATCATAACTTTTTAGATGAACAGCAAATCTTATCATATCTGTAAGCGGAATATCTGCAGATACTACTTTTGATATTTCTTGTTCAGGCGAAAAACCGATTTCCTCCACAAGAAATTTTAAAAAGCTCAGCCGGTTTAGACCTATCATGTAACCAATAACTAAATGATTACTACTTTTTTCTATATTCGGCTCAACAAATATACAAGTGGTAAGAGTCAGAGGGCTTTTTGTGTTTTTTATAAGCGCTACGAGCCTTTTAAAAAGTTCTAGCTGATTATTATTTATGGCCTGAATCAATACCTCTCTTGCTGTTTGATATGTAAAGTTTTCAGTAAGTTTTTTAATTGGTGCCAAAGCCTTCTTTTTTTCAGCCTCAATTACCGCGTGCTTTAAGCCCCGCGAGTCGGGGTTTGCTAGAAGGTGTTCTGTAGTAGTGCGCGGAGCTGGATTTCCGCCGATGGTAACAATAGTATCAGGCGTTCTTGTGAAAGTAGAAGTTCGCTGTGGAGATCCATATTTTTTTAGTA
>JABGVJ010000011.1 GCA_018646105.1 bacterium | reverse complement strand
TTTTAATTCCTTTTATAGCAAGTGTTTTTTATTTAATTGCTAATTTTATCAGGGATTTTAAGACGGGGTTAACTATTTATATTATTGGTACTTTTGGTTTTGTGGTTTTTTTGATGACGGTATTTTTACCTGCGGTGGAAGGGTTGAAAGAAACGCCAGCGTTGATAGAAATTATAAAACAAGAACAAGCGCCATATACCTTAGTGCATATCAAGGGGTATAACCCGAGTTTGATGTATTATTTAAATACAAATGTGGTGCATTTAAAGGATGTGGAGACGCAAGATATTGCGTCGCTACAGGGGGAAACAAAAAGATATTTTGTGATGCCCAAGAGCGAAGAGGCTAAATTTAAAAGGTTATATCCGGAAGTTCGTAAGATAGCTAAAAGTGGGAGTAAGGGGTTGTATGCTCACTAATTTACGAATTGAAAATTTTGTACATATTAAAAAAGTGGAAATGGAATTTGCCAAGGGGCTGGTTGTGATTACCGGAGAAACCGGAGTTGGTAAATCTGTATTAGTTAATGCTGTTTCTTTTTTATCTGGTAGACAGGCGGATGAGGATTTTATCAAGCAAGGTGCTCAAGAAGCTTTGATTGAAGGCGTGTTTGCAATTAGAGAAGAAGATCGGGCTTTTTATACTGAATTTTTGGATCAAGATGAGACGCAGTTAATTATTTATCGTAAGCTTTCTAGGGGTAAAGGCAACGTAGTTAAGATTAATAATCAAACCGCTACTTTGAAAAAACTGAGAAATATAACTACTTTTTTGATCAATATTTCTAGCCAGCATGATCAGCAGATATTGTTTGATGAAACCTATCAATTAAATTTATTAGATTTGTTTGATCAAAAGGATTTAGATATATATTTACAAAAATATCGCGAAATTTATCAAAAATGGCGTGAAAAGAGTGCGTTTTTGGCTAAAATTAAGCAAAATGAAGATGAGCTTTTTAGAAAAAAGGAATTTCTAGAGTTTCAAATACAAGATATTGAAAAAGAAAATTTTAAGGTTGAAGAAGAGGGAACTTTACTTGAACAGAAAAAAGAAGTGAATAATGCAGAAAAAATTAGAGCTAGTTTAAATGTGTTAAGACAAAATTTCGATGGTTTAGATGAATTGTGGGTACAAAGTTGTCAGGAAGCACAGAATTTACAAAAGATGGCGACTGGTTATAATGAGCTACTAGAATTTATGGGTAAAGCGCAGATAGAAACTCAGGAATATTTAGCGGAAATAAGAAAAAAAGAACAGTCTTTTTTGGAAATTCAAGAATTAGATATTGAAACTATTGAGGCTCGTTTGGATGTGATATTTCGATACAAGCATAAGTATAAGGTTGGTTCTTTGGCAGCTTTATTGGATTTGCAAACTCAGCTTAATAAAGAATTGTTAGAATTAAAACAAATGACGAGTAAAACACAAAATATTGATAAAGAAGTAGCGTTACTAAAGACGGAAATAAAAAAATATGGAGAAAAGATACATCAGAAAAGGCACAAAAATGCGCAGGTTTTAGCTAAAATGGTTAATGCTGAAATGCGAGATTTAGGATTTGATAAAGCTAGATTTGAAATAACCGTGTTATGGGATATGGAGAAGATAGGTCCTAAGGGGGCGGATAGGGTTGAATTTTTGATTTCTACGATTGTGGGTAGTGAACTTAAACCTATTCAGAAGATAGCTTCTGGAGGGGAGTTGTCGAGATTGATGTTGGCGATCAGAACGATTTTTGCTCGCAATAAAAGCGTAAATACGTTACTTTTTGATGAGATTGATGCGGGAGTTGGTGGGATTGTAGCTAATAAAATTGGCGAAAAGTTGAAGCTTATTTCGGCTGCGGGTCAGACTTTTTGTATTACACATTTGGCGCAAGTCGCTAAACATGCGGATTACCATTATGCCTTAAGAAGGAAGTCGAATGAATTGGCTATTTATCTATTGAAAGAAAAAGAAGTGGTTTCGGAGTTACAGAGAATGGTTGGTGGAGCAGAGATTACTAATTTGTTTAAATAATGCTATAATTTTTATGTTTGTAACTAATATATAATACTCAACTGCTCATGAAATTAAACATAAATACAGTTGAGTAATTGTTTTTTAAGGAGGACTAAAATATGTGTGGAATAGTAGGGTATATAGGAGATAGAGATTTAACGTCTATTTTGTTGGTCGGTTTAGAAAGATTGAGTTATCGCGGGTATGATTCTGCTGGAATTGCGGTTATTTCAGACGGGGAATTGAGTTGCTGGAAAAAACCAGGGAAAATTCATGCGTTGAATGAAGCCTTGAAAAATATGATTATTCAGGGCCAAGTAGGTATTGGACACACCAGATGGGCAACCCATGGTGAACCTAATGAGGTTAATGCTCATCCTCAATTAAGTCAGAGCAGAAGAGTAGCGGTAGTACATAATGGGATTATTGAAAATTATTTAGAGTTGAAGTCTAAGTTAAAAAAAGAAGGGCATATTTTTTTATCGCAAACTGATACTGAAATAATTGTGCATTTGATTGAAAGGTATTTACAAGATGATTTGGAAAGTGCTGTTGAATTAGCGGCGAAAGATTTGGTAGGTTCACTGGCGATTGCGGTAGTGGCTGAGGCTGATCCTGATAAAATAGTAGTTTATAAAAAAGGTAGTCCTTTAGTAATAGGGGTAGGTAAAGGGGAAAATTATATTGCTTCGGATGTTAATGCGATTATTTCTCATACTAAAAATATTATTTATTTGGATGATGGTGAATTAGCTATAATTGAAAAAAATAATTATACGATTAAGCGTAATGGCAAAATAATAAACAAAGAAATACAAACTGTAAAATGGGATGCTGTAATTAGTGATAAAAATGGCTATGAGCATTATATGTTAAAGGAAATTTATGAACAGGCGATTGTAGTACGTAAATTGATTAGTAAATATTTGCAAAATAATAAAGTGCATTTTAAAAGTTTGAAGCTGGATAAAGAAGAACTGGCGAAAATAAAAAGGTTTATTATTCAGGCTTGTGGTACTTCTTGGCATTCTGGTCTTTTGGGTAAATATTTGATTGAAAAATATACACGTATACCTACAGAAGTTGATATTTCTTCTGAATTTAGGTATAGGGATATTATTACAGAAGGAAATAAAATTGTTGTAGCTATTTCTCAGTCCGGTGAAACCGCGGATACTTTAGCTTGTATTAGAGAAGCTAAAAGTAAGTTTTTTAAAGTGCTTTCTTTTGTTAATGTGAAAGGAAGTAGTATTGATAGAGAGTCTGACGGGGTGATTTATACGCATTCTGGACCGGAAATAGGCGTTGCTTCTACTAAAAATTATGTGGCGCAGTTAGTAAGTCTTTATTTGTTTATGGTTCATTTGGGAATTTTAAAATGGACTTTGGATGAAGAAAAAGTAGATGTAATGTTAAATAATTTACGACGTTTGCCAGAACAGATAGATAAAATATTACAGCAAACTGACCATATTAAAAAAATAGCGAAAAAATATGCGAAATCAAAAGAATTTATTTTTGTGGGTAGAGGAGTTAATTATCCTACTGCTTTGGAAGGAGCTTTAAAGCTTAAAGAACTTTCTTATATTCATGCTGCAGGGTATCCGGCAGGAGAATTGAAGCATGGACCTATAGCTTTGATTGATGAAAACTTACCAGTAGTGTGTATCGCGCCGCAATCTGAAACTTATGACAAGATGATTTCTAATATTCAAGAAATAAGAGCGCGTAAAGGAAAAACGATTGTGATAGCTACAGAAGGTGATGAAAATATTAAGGAATATGCCGATGATATTCTTTATATTCCGCTTTGTCCGGAAGATTTAACACCGATCTTGGCGGTAATTCCTTTACAATTATTGGCTTATTATATAGCTTTGGAATTAAATTGTGATGTGGATCAGCCTAGGAACTTGGCTAAGAGTGTTACCGTAGAATAACACTCACCCCCTCTTGCACTTCGTGCTTTCTCCCCCTCTCTATTCTATAGAGGGGGAGATTGTTTATTGTAGGAATAAGAAAGTTTATGTATAACAGAATAAAATTTACCATTGAATTTATATTTGATCATCAAAATAAATTATTTTTAAGCTTAGCAGGAATTTTGCAAAATAAGCCGTTAAATTTATCTAAAGCGGCTTTTTTGTTGTTTTTGTTTAAAGTGGAAAAAGAATTA
>JABGVJ010000099.1 GCA_018646105.1 bacterium | reverse complement strand
TCTCAAATCTCGCACAAATTTAGGAGCACGCTTTAAATTCCCCGAAAAAAAATCAAAAGCAGCACCTACCCCTGCTACAACTGGAACTTTAAGTTTCCCTTTATTTTCTATAATCCATTGTTCTTGCTTAGGACACCCAAAAGAAACCCAAAGAACATCTGGTTGAGCATCGTTAATCAGCTTAATCATTTTACTATTTTCTTCATCAGAAAATTTTTTCATATACGGAGGGGAATATATACCACTAATTTGTAGTTGAGGATATTTCTTTAAAAAATTATCCGCCATTTTCTGAGCGATTCCGGCTCCAGCACCAAGAAAAAAATGTTTATATCCTTTTTCTGAAGAAATTCCTATAAACTTATCCATTAAATCTGGTCCTGTCACTCTTTCTTTTAACGGTGTTTTCAAATATTTAGCTGCATAAACGATAGAATAACCATCAGGAATAGTCAAAAAAGCCTGATTCACTAAATCCGTAGTAAGCTCTGGCATCGTTCTAATTCTGTTAATAATATCTTGATTCGCCACGCATAAAAACGAACCAACTCTATCGCTCCCTTTAGCAATTTCTTTTTCCACCAAAGCTAACGCCTCTGACATCGTTACATTATCAAATACAACACCACCGACATTTACAGTATTAGATCTCAACATTTAATACTCTCCTATATATTTCTTCCAATCTTTTTATATTAATCTCAAAATCCATTCTTTCCTCAAAAACTTTTCTCGCTTGCTGTCCCATCTTTTTTCTTAAAGCTTTCTGACCATATATTTTTTTCAATTTCGCTGCAAAATCTGCGAAATTATTTACTTCAAATAAAAAACCGCTTTGGCCTTCTTCCACAATAAATGGGATACTTCCTATTTTACTTGCAATTACCGGAACACCGAAAGAAAACGCTTCCCCAATCGCTAAAGGATAATTTTCAAAACAAACCGAAGGCATCAACAACGCTTCTGTTTTCTGTATCAGCACATCTTTTTTTTCACCTTCGACTCTACCCATAAACTTAATATTTACAAAATTCTGATATTTCTCTTTATAACAAGCCAAATCAAATCCTGCGCCAGCCACTTTTAGCTTGTATTCCGGCATTTTAGCAAAACTAGCTAATAAAAAATCAAGCCCTTTTTCCTCAGATATTCTACCCAGATACAAAAAATACCCTTCTGATGCTTCTTGACTCTTTTTCGGATCAAAAAAACCATTATCTTTTACATAAACCTTTTTTTCTTTAAAACCATTATCAATAAATATATTTTTCGCAAATTGAGTTAAAGCAATATAGCCATCTATATTCTTTTTAAAATTCTTCTGATTAAGTTTAATTATAAATGCATATAATAATGAAAAAATAAATGAGTCCTTATAGCATTTATGAATAACACAAGACCAAAAATCACCCTTACTACATCTCTGACAAATTTGTTTATTTCTATAAAAAAGCCCGTTAGGACACAAAAAACGATAATTATGCAACGTCTGCACAACTTTTATTTTATGTTTATGCAATATTTTATAAATTATTGGTGAAATCAAAGGAAAAACATTGTGAACATGCGCAATCTCAATTTTATGTTTTTCTAAAAGTGCTTCCAATTCTCTTTTTGTACGCTGATTACTAATCGCCCGCCAAAAAAAACTTATCTTTTCCCAAAACCCATATTGATCAATTTCTTCATTATGCCTGGTATATTTGATTACCTTATGTCCGCGCTTTTCCAACGCTTCAGCTTCCTGCTCAAATACAACATCTTCCCCACCTCTGATTTTATAATAATTATGTATTAGTAAAATATTAGCCATAAACAACCTGAACACCAGAAACATAATCTTCCATATTCACAGAATCAAAATAAATATTATTCACATATCTTTGATGATATATTTCAGAAAAAAACGCTGGATGCAACTTAATATTACTTTCTATTTCATACCGACTATGTTCAGAAATAAAAAATTTCCGTTCATAACGCCAAATTCTATTTTGCGTCACGTCCTTATTTGCTGCTTTTACCATATTCATTCCCATATAAAATTTCTTTAACTTTTTTCTGTTTTGACTTCTTCTTTTTACCATCAATCAATAAAGTTGATTTTTTCTCTACTAAATATGGCACTTTGACTTTTTTCAATTTTATATTTAAAGCCTCTATAATTCCAGGTCCAAATTCAGATTTTTTTTGAAAAACTGCAAACCCTACTTTACTCTTACTTATTTTACTATCCTGCAAATCTATCCTAGAACTATCCTTACTGGCCACTGCTATTTCCGCATTTTTTATTTCAATATTTTTTACAATCATTTGACTGCCTTCACCCGCACTTATTCCTTTATCTCCTACCCCATCAATCAACACATCTTCCACTTCCACAAAACTTCCAGATACATCTATGGCATCATTCCCACAATTAATAAATGATGTGTTTTTGATTATTCCATTAGAAAAATCCGAATCAAAAGCATCTGACTTTATTTTCTCAAACAAGGTATCCTTGATTTCAAATTTAGAACGAATAATATTTAACGCATCTTCAGACCTATTTTTATTAAACAAACAATTACTAATTACTACTGGTGACTCATAAAAATTTACCGCGCCAGTTAACGACCAGCCTGCTTGTGCTGGATTAGATAAATTATTAAATTGTACATATTCCAACACCGATTCTTCTTTAGCATTCATCACCACAATCCCCTGCCCTTTGGAATCAGAAGAATAAATTTTAATGGGAGCTTTTTTAGATCCTATAAATTTAAGTGGCGAATATAAAATAAGCTTAGCTTGATTTATCAAATTTATCCGACTGCCTGGCCCAGCTATCAACGTATAGCCAGCCGGTATAACCAAATCTTTACTTAAAATTAACTTCTTTTTAACCTCTATAGTTTTTAATTTCTCATTTACTTTTAAATTAAACTTTTTATAATTAGGTTCTTGTTTAGTTGGATTATAGTTAAACGGCTCTATTTTTTTGTGCGACCAAGGAAAAACTATAGCGGTTCTAACATCATCTAGCCCTAATACTTTATATCCTATCTCCAAATTCTCATCAGTCTTAGGCCAAACAAAATCTGACGGAATTATAAAACCCACTTTCTTAGCTTCTTTTGCTGATAAAACAATTTCTGTCGCTGATTCTAAAATTAAATCTCCAAATTTAGCAGATATAATTTTTATAGGTAAAACTTGCAAATTTTCCACCCTTAACTGCAATCTTTTTTTATTCTTTTGCTGATAATACACCGCTAACTCTACTTTTTTAGAATATAATTCAGATCTTATATATTTTTGATTTTCATACAAAAATTCTTTAGGGTACGCATAAAAGGGATTGTATTTATAAATTATATTAAGCTTTTTTTGCATTTCTTTATCAATATTTTCAAAAAAATTATCTAAATATTCCGTTTTAGAAATCTTATCTAATGCTTGAATATACTTATTAACAAAACCACTATCATTAAATACTTTCCTATGAAATCTAAAATTACTAGCTGCACTAATAAAAACTGAAGAAGCTCTTCTATCGCTATAACGCAACAAATTGCCTTCCCTGCCTATAGGTTCTATCAAATTTGTTATCGGGTTAAAATAAAAATTTAAATTGGTATTTAAATTCCAATATCCATCTGATATTAACAAAGAATGATGCCCATTAATTGAATCTGTAATAGCATAAAATTTTGCTAATTTATCAATATCAAACAATTTATTAGCCGGAATCTGACCAACTAAAAAAGCTTGCCATAATTTATTAAGTAAATTCAACTGTTTTTTTAATACTGGATTTTGCTTTATCTTATTTTTATTATAAACATCTACCTTATCTAACCCTGGTTTAAATAATACACCTTCTCTTAAATTATTATTTTCTATCAACCGTTTATCAAAATGCTCTTCAATTACATATAACCCTCTATGTTTACCATTAATTGTCACATCAACAAAATCATATCTTAAAGAAATTAAACCCTCTCTTTTTTTCAACATATGATATATCCATTCAGAAAGATACCCACGTGATTGCGGCACTAATAACGAAAATTTCTTCATACCAAAAAATGTATTATTTTTTTTAGCCTTTACTCTAAACGACCATTTATCATAATCCCCGATATGATCCAAATTAAAGCCCATTAATTTTAATTTAACTGGAATAACCTGCCCATCAGAGATCAACTCAGCAGAAAACTCTTCTTCTTTAATAAAAGGAGGGATTGTGTAGTTGCTAAGCGCAACTTTTCTGTAATATGTCATTTTTTGATAATCTTTAAACTTAATATCCAGTCTTATTTGAGTTGGTTTAGAAGTTGCTACCCCTTTAAAATAATTTGGAATAAATTCTATTTTTCTAGCAACTACATTATGTACTATTTCCTTTAGGGACTGAGCTTTTTGTGTTTTATGTAAATTAATCCCAACATAAACCATATACAAACTATAAAACAAAAAAACCAACAAGCTTACTAAACCAACTATTACTCCTAATAAAACTTTTCTTTTTAACAAAGATTGCCAAAATTTATTTATTATTTGAGGTATCTTTAATCTTACCTGATGCCTTTTAAGCTTCACGCCATAATCCCTGCGTTATCAAAAAAATTCAAGTTTATAGATTTATCTATTCTTTGCAATGCTTCTTTAGCCTTATTTAATTGTTCAAAAGTATTAAACTCTACATACAAAGAAACATCTAATGTACCTTCACCTTCTGTTAAACGTTTCATATCTACGGCTTCACTATGCTCTTTCAAAACCTCTACTATTTCTGTCAACTTAACCTTTTCCGGCTTATGACTAGAAATAGTTAAATGCAAATTATGATGAGCTCCACCTTGTTTTGAAAAATAACTTCTAGCTATAACCAAACCCACAATGATTATAAAAGCAACAATGGTAAGCACTCTTTGATTCGCACCAAATCCCAAACCTAGGGCTATCGCAAAAAAGGTATACGCTAACTCTTCTGGCTCTTTTAAAGCTGTCCTAAACCTCACAATAGACAAAGCTCCCACTAAACCTAAAGATAAGGCCAAAGATGATTTAACCACTGTAATAATCAACATCGTGGTCATAGTAATCAAAACAAAATTTCTAGCAAACGATTTACGATTAGATAACGCATGCCCAAACTTTATATATACATATCCTAATAGCAAAGTTAATAAAAACGTTAATAACAGATCAAATACAAAACTCCCTAAAGCTATATTTGGACTCGTATTTGCTAAAAATTGCTCAAAAGTCATACCTAATTTATCCATCGTTTTTTACTCCTCTTTTTATTTTTAATTTTAACATAATTAATCGCATCTATAATTCCTTTAGCCGCCCTTCTATAACTATAATTTTTTACTTCTTCCAAACTATTCTTAGAAAAAATACTATGAAGTTTATTGTCTTTTAAGAGTGACTCACTATATTTAGCCCAAGTTTCAATATTCAAATCAAGAATATATCCATTATAATCATGTTTTACTAATTCTCCAGATACTCCCGCGGATTCCATCGTAATTACCGGGGTCCCTACAGCGCAAGCTTCATTAGCCACTATACCCCAAGTATCCGTCTTCGTAGGAAACAACAAAATTTTGCTGTCAGCATAATATAACGGTAATTTTTTTTGATCTATAAATCCAGGATAATCAAAATTTATTTTATATTCTTGTAATTTATCTAGAAAAACAGACTTTAATTCTCCATCTCCAATAATTAACACTTTCAAATCTATTATTTTCTTATTTAATTCATCACAAATTTCCGCAAAAAACATGGGCATTTTACCATCAACAAAACGACCGGAAAACATAATATCATATTTTCTATCTTCCATTTTCTTTATAAATTTAGCGTAGTAATCATTATCAATACACAAACAACTTTTAAATAATTTGTTTTCATCACACCTATAACATCTATACAAATCTAAACTTTTATCACTCGCCCCTATAAAGGCATCTGAATACTTATAAACTACTTTTCTTACTAATCTATGCAAAAAACTTAATCTCTTCTCTGAGCCAACCCCGCCATCAGTCATACAGATATGTTTTTTATGTTTCAATTTAGCCCATAAAAAAGCCATTAAAAAAGTAGGATTAAAACCACAGGTTATGACTACTTGAGGATTATATTTATTTAATATAGTCCAAACATCAAAATTTATATGAATAAATTTCTCTTTATATTCAAATAAAAACTTTTTTAAAAATATTTTTTTATAATTACCATCATCAAACTGCCATTCTCTATTTGATTCTTTCTTATCTGCATAAACCACCAAATATTCATCCCAAAAATATTTTGACACATTTTCATGGACCTTTTCCCGATAAGGTGCCGGAATATTAGTCACCATTACGTATTTCAAAAAATTCTCCCACTAATTTTTTATCGTTATTATACAAAAGCCCCAAAACAACACCATACATAGTATTCGCTATTGGACCTACTGCCAAATGCCCTCCAAAAAAAGCAGATACCAGTACAACAAAAAATAATAATTTACTATAATTAGAAATTTTAAACTTAAAAATAGGAACATAGTAAAAAAGAAAAATTAAAAAAACGCCGACCATTCCATATACATTAAAAGCATTTAATACATCCATCTCTATCCCAATCTTCCCCCCTGTCAAATATTTAGCTCCATAATATCCACTACCTATTATCACATCTAAAAAAGTTTTATTGTAATTTTGCAAAACCAACAACCATATAGTCCAGCGGCCAAAAGTCAAAAAATTTAATACTTGGTCTAAAGTATAATAAAAAAATAAATCTCTCATAGAATACAAATCTATAAAACTTTGCTGAAATTTCAAAATAAACCATTCGTAAAAATATTTATAGCTAAATATAATACCCCCAAAAAAACCTAATAATCTAAAACCTAAACTCCAATTCTTTAATACATATTTAAATAATCTATATATATAAATAGGCATAAAAATTAAGATCGTCTTACTTTTAATTAGTACATAAGCCACAAATATAAACAATTCACTGTTAGAAACTGATCTCTTAAGTATACTCAAGAAGAAAAATACCACTAAATAATACATAGTAAGAGCATTAATTGCATGAATAGCCCCAATATAGCCCTTCCCTTCATAATAAGTAAAACCCGTTAAAACAGATAAAACAATAAAACTACTATACAATACTGCTGACAGTATCATCACTTGAATAATCTTCTTCATTTTATCCTTATCAAATACCATATGCCTTACATAAAAATAAATAATAATCGGGTTAATTAATTTAATATAAACAACAAAGCTAGAAAAAGGAGACCTATTCGTTAAAACTAAAATCAAAAAATAGAAAAATAACCCTAAAATTATTAATAACACTTCTTTTTTTCTATAAAGTAAAATATTAAAACCAAAAAATAAAAAAGAAATCGCATAAAACAGCGGACCTACGAAACTAAAACTATAAAATTTCATCATAAATCCATTAATATTATTCACAAAAGGACTTAAAAAAATAAAAAGATATAAAAAATGATATCTAACTATATTTCTATCTAACATACACTAAAGCTCCTTAACCAATTTATCTATAAACATTTCCAACTTATCATTCAATAAGGTACTATCGTTTAAAGAAAAATTAATATAATCATCATACTGTTCAATAATTTCTAAATTAAACTCACTACTTAAATTGTCAAAAGTAACTGAATCCGCAAACAAATTATTATTTGCTTGAATATAATCATACAATTTCCCTGGAATACCATAGCCATCTTTAATTAAAGCCTTCTTATTAATTATCAAAAAAAGAGCGTCCAAGGACTTCATATATTTCAAAGCAATTAAGCGACTTACTTTACCATGAAAAATCACTTTCGTATTATCTAAGCCACGGTTTTCCATTATTTCTAAAACGCCCTTCTTTTGAGCTTCTGTTATTCCTACAAAATGCAAAACACTTTCTTTGTTCTTTACTTTCAGCCTCAACATACCTAAAAAAACTTCTGGATGGCGACCTGTATTCAAAGTACCTACATAACCAATATGAAAATAACGCTTATCATACTCATCTCTATCTAATTTTTTAATAATATTTAAATCATCTTTGCTTACATAATTTCTCATCATCCATATCTTATTATCTTCTATAAAAGCAGAAAAAACATTTTTCATCCCCTGAGTAGTAACTACAATATAGTCACAATTTCTTAAAATTAATTTTTCTATAATTTGCAAAAACTTCTTACTAAAACCATCTTTATATTCAGGATTAAAACTATACATATCTCGATACTCAACTATCAACTTAGGCTTATTCATTCTTACCAATTTATATAAAAAACCTATTAATAAATTAGTAAAAGTAGGAACCGTACAATAAACCAAATCATATTTTTTATAAAAAATTCTAAAAATAACATTTGGTAACCAACCAATTAAAGCTTTATCAAAAAACTTAATCTTAACTTTATTATTTAACCTCGATAATCCACCTCCAGATGATATCTTATCCTTAAATAATAATTGTGAGATATACTGCACATCCTTGTATCGCCCTTGCGCTCTACTTTCAGCCGTCACTACTTCTAAAGTAAGCCCTTTATTCACCAAAAAAGCCTTATAAAGAGCTTCTATTCTTCTAATCCCACCACCTATCGCTGGTAAAAAATCTTTAGTTACAAATAATATTTTTTTCAAACTCATTCCTTTTTTTAAAAAACTTACCATATCCATTAGAATATAAATAATCATCAACAAAATTAACTTTAAATTCTTTATTAGCAAAATCATTTACTAAAATTTTATCTTCCATAATACATATTTTTCTCAAACAAATAACATCTTTATAATTTAATTCTATTATTATTTCCTTATTGCTTATTTTCCTTATGATACATTCAGCTTCTTTCACTAAGCCAAAAAGATCTCTAAAATCATTCTGTTCTTCATCAGCCACCACCAAAGTATTATGAACTTTCACGCTTCTAAACTCATTTCTTCTTTCTGGTAAAGGCGTATAAAGATACGTACCAGGATCCACAAATAAATCTTCGCCATCTATATTAAGCTCAAAAGATAATTTGTCATTATGCGCATGCCCACCATTACCATTTTGCCCATTTGGTCCTGCTGAAATTGTCATATGAATTCTATCTGATTTAAAAATATAAATACCTGTATCAGAATATGAAATTAAAACTAAATTCTGATCTAAAGAAGTCTTTTTCTTGCTGGATGGCTTAATAACTGTTTCTTTATGATATTCATATTTCTCTAAATCTAGCCCCTGGCTTTCAATCTTAACTTCTCTTTCTTTTACATCTTTAATCTTTACCTTTTTACCTTTTGCCAAAGCCTCTATGATACTTTTTTCCAAAGGGAAATTATGACTATAATTCTGAAAGTTTTCATCATTAAATAAACCATCTATAGCTGACACAAATGTAGCATGATTTAAAATATTTTTATCCCAAAAAAGTTCTGCTGGTTTATTAATCAGTTTATTATAACCTTCTAAATTTAGATATTGTTCTTCAGCCTGTTTATTTGTTAAAAACAGCCCACTTGGTGAAAACCTAAAAAAACGACCACTATCATTATCTCCAATTTGAGAAATTTCACCTGTTTTTTTTGTGAGGTCTACTGTAAACTTCCCTACCCGCCATAATCTTTCCCAAAACCATTCTGGAAAAACATTTTCCGCTTTATCTTTCTCTAATCCTAAAACAAAAGCTGCCCCATATATCATCAATTCACCACTTAATCTATGATAATTAGTTGACGCTTCAAAATTACTACCATCTTCATAAAACTGTTTATCAAACTCTCTTATTAGTTCCTTAACTGCAAAACCTAACCACCGATCAACTATTTTAGTTTTCTCTAAGTAAGCAACAACGAATAATAAGCCAACTATGTTTGCTAAATAATGATTATAGGTGATTAGTCCATTCTCCAAATTACTCATTATATGAACCCCATGCTCATATACTGAATTAGCAAAAATCTGTTTAAATTTATTATCTAAAATTCCATTGTTATCTATTTGTAAAAACATATCATAAGCCACAAGCATATTAGCTACTCGAATACCAACATCCATTGCGCAAGTCCAATTACAACCCATTCTTGGGGGATTTGTAGCTATAAAATCCAAAATTTGATTTTTAAATTCCAATATCAATTGATCTTTCTTATTAGGTAAAACCAATGAAAATATGGCCATTTGCGGTAAATGTTGTAATCTCGCTAATTCCCAAGGAACTTTAATATCAGATCCTAATTTATCTCCTATCTGCTGATTTTTATACCATTTTCTAGCATCCCACCGAAAGCCACTCTTATAATCTTTCTGCCAATCAATTGGAATATAATTTTCAGAAACTTGTTGCCAAATTTTTTTACTCCTTTTCAAATGTTTTGACAAAATAATTTTATTAAGCCACTTTCCTTCCTTATCAAACCTTTCTATTTCCACATTCATTTCATATCTATACTGCTCAAGACCCAAAACTTTTGAATCATAACTATTTGTCACCCAACCACTACCCAAAAAATCAAATCTATGATTTAAATACATATCTATTAAATATTTAACTACTTTTTTATCTATTTTAGAAAAATCCAACTTTGAAATATCAATATAGTTTTTTTGAATTTTTTCTACATCAAAACTAATCCTTGTATCAAAATATAAATCTCTATATTCAAAAAATTTAAAAAATAATTTATGTGACAATTTATTTATTAATATTGGCATTGGCGTTCTAACAATTTTTTCTAAAACATTCATCTATTTTTCTAACCCTTTTATTTTCTCTAAAATATTCTCTGCGTGTTTATCCCAAGTATGTTTAGCCACAACTTCTTCTCTTGCATTTTCTCCTAAACTATCTCTTAGTTTTACATCTTCACATAAAATATTAATAGCATCTGCTAACTGCTCAATATTTCCTGGCTCAACCAAATAAGCCGTTTTCTTATGTTCTAAAATTTCGCCAATTTGATCCAAATCACTGGCAATAATTGCTTTACCCATACCCATATATTCAAATAACTTTGTAGGGCTACCAAAAAATTTAGAACCATCTGGATTTTTTATATGCGGCGATAAAAAAATATCACAAGCTGCCAAATATTTTGGTGCTTCTTCTTGTGGCACGCCCCTTGTAAAAATAACACTATCTTTATATGGAGAGTTATTTATTAGATTCTGCACTTCATTAAACAAAATACCATCCCCAATTAATAAAAACTTGGTATTATCTGCTTTTTCAAGATTTTTCTCATAAAACCTAATAATCGCCCTAGCCATTTCGCAAACACCATGCCATTGTCCAAAAGTACCTATAAATCCTATTATTATTTTATCTTCCAAAAAATATTTTTTTCTTATTTTGCCTCCATTTATCTCTGGCGTATAAATTTCCGGGTTAATACCATTTGGATTGACTAATATTTTAGTTGGCTTAACTCCATAATCCACTAAAAAACCCTTTAAAACCTGGGAAACAACCACAATTAAATTCGCATTTCTAATATTGTAACTTTCAATACATTTAACTATAGGTAACCTAATAAATTTCCGGATTAAATTTCTTAGTAACGATCGCCAAATATTAGTTTTGGTTGTCCAATTTTTTATTTTCCAAACATCTGAAGAATTGAATTCCAAAATTAAAGGAATATGATATTTCTTAGCTAAATAAGCTCCTGCAAAGGAATATCCCGAATATCTTTGATAAATAGCTTTATATTTTTTTAGCGCCGGTTTTTTAAAAAATTTAATTATTTTTATTGAATACAAAATTTCACTCAAATTAAATAATTTATCAATACCCAATTTCAATTTAATGGGTTTAATAATTTCAATTTCTCTTTTTACTTCTGATAATACATCATTGGAAACAACATCTAATTCAATCTTTTTATCCAAAGCATTGATAACTCCCGCTGTATGGCCTACAGATCCTCCGCATTTTAAATCAAACCAATAAACAGTTCGTAAATATAAAATTCTCGAATTTTCAAACATATCTATTCCGAAATAAATTATTTACTTTACCTAATAAAGCATTCCCCATAAATCTAGCTGTATTAATATCAACTAAATAGTCATCTGCATAATCAGAATTATCTATTTGATCTAAACTTATAAATTCACAATCAAGCCTATCTTTAATGCCAGCCAAAAGTTTCTCATATTCTATAATAAGTTTTCTATTTATGGTAATTCTCTTAAACCTTTTTAACTTAAAATCATAAAATCTATTCAAAAAATTAAAACTATGTAAAAACAACACTATCAAAACATTATCAGGCGCCTGCTCTATCACTCTCAAAATTTGATTTGTATCAGCCCCATAACGAAAATCTAACTTAGTCATCACTTTTCTCTTTATCGCTCCTGGCCAATAATTAATATTATTCTGAAAAACGCTTACTGGTATTTCTAAAATACCTTCTTGTAAAAACAGCCTATTAAATACTTTTTTTTGATACAAACAATTTTGATGACCTTTAAAATAAGAACAATCTATTTTAAAATCATGGCATTTTAATGCTCTTAACGTATTTAAATTCATACCATAACCACCAGCTCTATGCACTCTTACTTCTTTTTTAGTCCACTCATGAATTTTTTCTTTGCCATGTTCAATAATCTCTTTTTGTTCAGCCAAGCTATATTGATGCATAAATTTTCTTTTGCTGTCATATTTATGAGAAGGATGCGTATGTAAGGAAATATTATGCCCCATTTCTAAAATATTATTACAAAGATTTGCAAACTTTTTTTCTCCAACTTTTTCATAAGCATAAATATCTACAAAATGCTCAACCTTAGCTTTATATTTTGAAGCAATTTTATTTATAAATTTATAGCCTACTTCTTCAGAATTTATTTTTCCTTCAATAAAAACTTCAAAAGCATCCTTCCTAATAGGAACTTCAAGCAATCCTACTTCCGTATCACAAGTCAGCAATATTTTTTTCATTGTCTTTCTTAGCCTTTTTTATTTCTTGATCAATAATATCTTCTTCAAACGTCCCATTTTTAATAGCAAAAATAAATTGAAATAACCTATATTTCCATTTTCTTACAACCAATTTCCATAAATACCCTTGCCTTAATTCTCCGCCAAACCGACTTTTAAATCGTTGTATGCCTTCTAACTTAGAACCTTTGTCTGGTTTTATTCTCGCGCCAAGAAAATCATATCTCAACACACCTTTTGCCTTAAAATACTTAATTGCTTCCCAATGAAGCAAATTTAACGAACCTGTAAAAGGCCTCTCTATGCTTCCTCCATGACGATAGTAAACAGCATAATCACTATACAAAAAAACAGCGCAGCCTTGTGGTTTATCTTTATAAAATGAAACAAATATTTCAACGTTATTTTCTAAAGAATTTATTAATTCTTTAAATTTTTCTATACTAGAAAATCCTTTATCTGATCGTAACTGTGTTTCTTTGATAAGTTTATAAGCTAAATCTAGATATTCTTTCCCTCTCTTTATATTTACTTGATCCTTCATAGCCTTTCTAATTACATTCCGATGCTTAGAATGCAATTTATCCCATAAAATCTCTTCAGATAAACTCAAATCAATAAGATATGTTCCAAAAGCAGCAGATACTGCTTCACTAGGATAAACATTAAAAACAGCATTAACAGGCGGAGAACATATAAAATCAATTTTTTTTTCAGCTTTAAAAAACTCAACTACACTATTTAAAAAATCTTTTTCCTGATCTATAGTTAAATTTTCATCCAAACAAATTGTAGCCGTATAAAACATAACCCAACGAAAACATAGTTTAGATTTTAAAGTATATGGCAAAATAAATTTCAACTCATTGTTTACCCCCCCCCCTACCCAACCATAAGCAGAGGAACAAAAATCAAGATACTTTGGGAAGGCAAAAACAGGTGACTTGTTATCCTTTTTTAGCTCTATCTCTTTTATTTTCATTGTTCTAAATAATAATTTATACTTACCATTCCATACATAGTGGCAAAAGCTATGAATCCAAGCAAATAAGTTGAATATGGAACTATCAATATTCCGAATAAAGCATTAAATCCCAAAGCTACCAAAAAACTAACTTCAAGTATTTTAGATTTCCTATAAAAATAAGCAAAAAATAAACCAATATTTGCGGAAGCCAAAAAATAAAATAAAATAACTCCAAATTTTGCAAAAACATTACGCATAAAAAATAGTGGATGTTTAAAAATTAATTCAAAAAAAGCTTCTTTTAAAATTTTTTGATGCTGCATAGATGCAAAAATAACGTTTGGATCTACTGATTTGATTTTAGCTATACCAACTTCATCCTTATATGCTGACACATAAGGATTCTCAAGATATCCCAATCCTATATATGCATTATGCCAAAAATAATGTCCTTCAATATTTGTTTGTTTTGTATAATTAGCTACATTTTTTCTCAAAAAAAGATCTCTTTCACTAAACAACGAATTAAAAAATAACACAGGAAGCAAACCGAACATAAGAAGAATAAAAATTAACAAACATTTTTTTTTCAAAGAGCTCTTAACAAAATAAAATAATAAAATTAGCATAAATAATAATAGCCCAACACCTGAATAAACTCGCACAAAATGAGCTATCGAAATAAAAAAAACAATAGCAGACAATACTATAAAAGTTATTTTATCTATTTTATTTCTTTCAAAAAGCCATAATACCCAAGGAAAAAAAGCAACTACCAATAAAGCATTTATGACATATAACCCCCCTACCCTAATTGCAATAAAATTAATAAACATCAAACTACTTAAATAAATCATTCTTAACAACCATTTTTTGTACAGAAACATTCCACCTATCATTCCCGAAATTGAAGCCCCTGCAAATAAAAAAATAAAAAATACATCTATAGCTTTATTTAAAGACAGATTAAAAATATTCATCAAAACTATAACAAAAAAATAAAAGCCCTTATCATCTGCTAAATTTAAAGCCTTAAAACTTTTTTTATCTTTAACTACCAAATAAATTTTTGAAGACGCATATCCATTAACAGCCTTAATTAAGGTTCTATATCTTGCCGGCATCAATCCAAAATGAATATTTTCATAGCCTTTATCAATAAATTTTTGTTTTGCAATTTCTATTAAATTTGAGTTCAAATATTTTTCCGGATTATATTTATGCGTAAAAAAAATATTAACAAAAAAGAAAAAAAATACACCAAAAAACAAAATAGCACAAAGAGTAAAAAAATTATTACTTTTTAAAAAATTCATATCTATTTCTCTCCTATTACCACAATATTCCAACAAAACCTTCTCATAAAAGGAAAAAGTTTCAAAAATAAATTATCTATCTTCTCCAGCCTATAATACATTTTTTCTAGTTTTTTATGATCTGTTATTATTTTCTTCCAATATCGCTCTTTATTTGGATCAACTCTATCAATAAAATAAAACTTTAAAAAAATCCATAAAGTAAAAAACCAAGTCGTTTTAATATCTATTTTAGAAAAAAATTGTTTGAAAATTTTTAATTGTTTCATTTGTATCGGATGTTCATCATCAGTTCTTACTTTCATAGCCATTTTTCTATATACATTAATCATCGGATTATGCGCTAATGGATCCCAAGATATAAATACGCCCCCTTTTTTTAAAACTCTTTTCACTTCCTTTAAAGTCGGTTCTAAGTCTATATGATGTAAAAGATTTGCTGCATACACAACATCAAATGAATTATCAACAAAATCTAATTCATGCGAATAAGCCTGTTTAGTGGTCAAGGATACGTTATGTAAAGCCGCTAATTTTTTTACTACCTCAAGCATTCCAGAAGAAATATCTGTAGCAACTACATCCGCACCTTTTTTAGCGAAATATACAGAAGCCTCGCCTAAACCGCAACCAACTTCCAATATTCTTTTTCCATTCAAGTCTCCCAATTTTTGCATGATGTATCTATTTTCAGGAGCCGTACAAGCCTCAAAAAACTCATCAACTGCAACTCTATCAATATCCACACTAGCCGCCCAATCATCATGAAAAGATTCTTCCTTATGTAATATTTTTTCTCCAGAGTTAACTTTTTTCATTGATTATCCTCTTTTTATAAAATTTTTAGTACTTTCTATTACATATAAAGGTCGCGCTTTTACTTCCTCAAAAATCCGACCAATATATTCACCTATAATACCCAACATTAAAATCTGAATACCACCCATAATAAGTATGGTTAAAATAGTAGTTGTAATACCAGGTACTTTAAAATCAGTAAAAAAGAAAAAATACAACATCAAAAAACTACCAAAAACACCTATAAATATAGCAAAAAAACCTATATGATTAGCTAGTTTTAATGGCTTATTAGAAAAAGAAAATATTGCATCCAAAGCAAATTTCAACATTTTGTTTAAAGGATACTTTGTTTCTCCAGCATACCTAATATCTCGATTATAGTATAAAGGCGTACTGTTAAAACCTATCCATGGAACCATTCCTCTAATAAATCTATGCTTTTCCTGCATCTGCTTTAAATAATTAAGCACCTTATTGTTTATTAATCTAAAATCTCCGGTATCAGCCGGAATATCCACATCTACCATCATTCTCATAAATTTATAGAAACACTTGGCTGTAATTTTTTTAAAAATAGTTTCCCCTTTTCTTTCTAACCTTTTCCCATAAACTATGTCACAACCTTTTTTAGCCTCATTATACATATCTTCAATCAATTCTGGAGGATCTTGCAAATCAGCATCAATGATCGCTACAAAATCAGCTTCTGAATGATCCACTCCTGCTGTTAACGCAAACTGATGCCCAAAATTCCTACTAAAATTAATAATTTTTACAAAATTATTTTGTTGCGCATATTTATTTAAAATTTCCAAAGTGCGATCTTTAGACCCATCATTAATAAAAATAAAATTTATATCGAGAAAATTCATTTTCTCTTTTAAAACAAACAAACGCTTTAATAACTCTTCTATACTTTCTTCCTCATTATAAACAGGAACAACTATATCTAATTTTTCTTTATTCATAGAACTTGATCACCTCATTTTTTTCATTAATGTATACCATAGTTTAATTTGCCAATTAATCGGTAAAATATTCGCTAAAATCGCCATTATTTTACCTAGAAAACCAACGTAAACAATATTTTTATTTTTAAAAACAGCATCTATAATTTTTCGAGAAACTTCTTCTGCCGACATCAATTTTTCATTTTCATTCTTTTTAACACCAGAAGCCTTTTGAAACCCCGTATCTGTACCAGAAGGAATAACAGTCGTTATTCTAATATTTTTTTTAGCCAACATTTCTCCGGTTATACTTTCCGTAAAAGATTTAATATAAGATTTAGAGGCCGCATAAACACTCATCAAAGGAAGAGGTTGTACAGCAGAAGAAGAGGCTATATTAATAATTCTACCTCTATTAAATTTTTTAAAATGATTTAAAGCTAAATGAGATAAAAAAGTAGGCACCACGCAATTCAAATCTATTACTTTTTTCTGTGCTTCAAATTTCAATTCTGCAAACTCTCCTCGTATGCCAATACCTGCATTGTTAAAAACCCAGTCCACCACATATTTATTTTTCTGTAAATAATCTGCTATAAAATTTAATGATTCTACTTTAGTTAGATCTAAATTTAAAAAATCCACCCTTACCTGATTAGAAAAATTTTCAACATTAATTTTTTGAACATCTATCAATAATAAGCGATGCCCTAATTCTGATAACTTAGATGCCAAAGCCTTGCCGATACCAGAGGCTGCTCCGGTTACAATAGTTATCAGCTTTTCATTTTCTCTTAAAACCGATGATAATATACCGACATCTTCCGCTAAAATCTGTAAACCTTCTCTTTTACTAGTTTCAATCTGAAACCCAACATTAAAAACCTTTTCATTTGTAGCAGTTAAAACATCACTATTTAAATTTTGAATAACTAAGGGAAAAAAACGCCTTAATCTCTGTGCTATTTTAGTAATAATTTTAGGTATATTTATAAATCCAGCTTTTGTCCCAATAATATCTCCCATTAATTTAAATAAATCACCTAAAGAAACAGGTTGCCCATCAGTTACAAAATATATCTCATTTAAAGCTTTCTTATTTTCTGCTAAAAAAATGAAAGCTCTTGCTAAATCTCGAGCTGCAACTATACTTACTTTACCTGGGAAATTAAACCAGGTAGCTATTTTCTTTTGATACACTGCCTGCATCAAATTTCTAACATGGGTATCCGGCGTCATTCCTTTCCCATACGCCCAAGGAATCCTCACGATAGTATAATTCAAACCAGAATTTCTAACCGCTCTTTCTGCTTCAAGTTTTGACTTACCGTATTCCGATAACGGATTAGGCTCGGCCTTTTCATCTAATGGTTGAGTACAAGAGTCTGACGGTAATCGATCAAAAGCGCCTATCGTACTTGCAAATACAAATCGCTCTATCTTCACTTCCTTTAAAGCTTCTAGTAAACAAAGTGTACCGTAATAATTATTTTTCCAAACATCCGCACCTTTAAAAAATTTAACCTCTGCAGCTAAATGAAAAACATAATCGATTTCCACTAAACATTCTTTAAGTGGCTCCATATCATGCAAATCCCCTACTAGCCACTCAATATTTTCATTATGTAAATATTTTTTGGGAATGTTATCCATATTTCTAGTTAACAAAACTAAGCTTACAGAATTTCCAGCCATTCCTTTTTCTAAAAGATAGTCTATAACATATTTACCAATAAACCCTGTTGCCCCTGTTACAAAAACCGTTTTTAGTTTATTTTTTCTAGCAGCTAACGTTCTTTCTTGAATTTTTTTTGTATTATCAACATATCCGACATCTCTATCTAACGGTAATTTAGCTATCAATAAAGTATTAGATGCCGGCCACATTTTTTTTATTTTTTCTACCTTAACATTTGTTATCCCTAACCTCTTTAAAAAAACTAACCATTCATCTTTCGTTCTATAAGATAAATCATCATTAGGATAAAGCTTTTTATCAAAAAACGTAGTTACACCCCTATCTAGCTTATCTAATTGATCTACTTCCTTTAAAAATAATTTACCACCTGGCTTAATTCTTCTTACAACGTTATCCATTAGCTCTAATTGTTTAGAATAAGAAAAATGATGCACAAAATCATTCATGATTACTACATCAACTTTAAAATCAGAATCCAAGTCAAAAAAATTCTGGCACCTAAACTCCACATTTTGATTAGCATTTCTTTTAGCTATATCTATTTTTTTTCGATCAATATCAATACCTATACATTTACTTTTAGACAACATATACCCAACAACATTTAGTAAAATTCCCTCTCCACATCCTATATCTAATACCACCGCATCCGATGGTATATTCTTAACCAAAACATCTTGAGGCACTATATAATGCTTTATTACAGCCTGTGCAAAAGACACTTCTTTATTTTTAATATATTTAATGATAGAGGTTAATTTTTGATACATACTTTTTTATCTCTAAATTTAGAATAATTTTTTTTATGATAAATCTCATATTTTCCTTTAATATTCGCAATAATCTCTAAAACTGCTTTCTCTTGCAATGGTCTTAAACCAGCTTTTTTTGCTTTGCTTTGTAACAAAATACGTTCCTTAATTGTTGAAAAAGACCTTGCTGACAAAGTCATTTCCGGAAAACTGCCAAAATTACACCCTGGACATTTTTTCGCAATTGCTTTTATTTTTTTTCTAAATCCTTTACTTTTATAAATTTCAGGAAAATCTTCATCATACACATAAATATCCTCGTCAAACCTATAATCACAACAAGGAGCAAACCTACCATCGGGTAATATAACAAAATACAAATTAGGAGTATCGCAAACGCCTTTGTGCCGCCAATTAGGATGTCCAGTTGTTATAAAATGATAAATAGAATCCAAATAATCATCTGAATCAAACAAATTAAATCCTGCTCTTTTTTTCTTTTTCAATCTTTCAATTAAAGCTTTTAATTGAAAAAATTTGCTTTCCGGAATTTTAAAATATTTATCATAACCTCTAAAATTCAAGGGGTAGTCTTCTTCATTAATATGTACTGGTACTAATGATAGCCACCAACCAATCTTAGTAGCAAATTCCAAAACTGCTTCAATTTCATCTATATTATAATTAGACAAAACACAACCAAGCGCACACACAGAATCTTTTTTGGGAAACGTTTTAGACACTAAAGAAATAGATTGTATAGCCTTTTTCCAAGAACCTTTCACTCCATTAATATAATCAGATAAATTTTCATCTAAAGAATCTAAACTAATATTTATATCTCTCGCTCCATTTTCCACACATTTTTCAATTTTTGCTTTTTGTTCAATTAATCCAGCTGTTTGCATTCTCACATCTAAATTTTTGCTTTTAAAAACCCTCACAATTTCATCAATATCTGGCCGTAAAAAAGGTTCTCCTCCTGTCAAAAGGATCACACCTGCCCCTATTTTAACTAAATTATCTGCTATTTTTTCTATATGTTCTTTTTTAAAAGGCGTAACATCTGCATTAGCTTCCACAATATTACACATTTTACATTTTAAATGACAATATTTAGAAATATAAAATTGAATATAAAAAGGAGAATTTTTTGTTAATAAAGCCTTTGCCATAGACTTTTTAGTTTGTAAAGAAAACATAAACATTTACCCTTCTACAAAATTTCTTTTAAAAACCCAAAATTTATAGCAAAAAAAATTAAAAAACATCAAAATACTTGTAGCTAAAATCTTACTAGCAAATAAATTTAAATTCATTCTATCCTTAAAAATATATATTAAAAAAAGCATTGATACCATAGTTATTATATTCACTACTAAAAATTTAAAAGCTTCTAATTGTTTAATCTCCGCTCGTAACGAAAAGGTCCAAAATCGATTTAAAATGAAATTTAGCGACATACTAATACTATACGAAAAAATTTGAGAAACCATATAATTTTTTCCAAAATATATAAAAAACCAAAACCCTAAAAATTCAACACCTGCACAAAACCCCCCATTAATAGAAAATTTAACAAACTGCTTTCCCATCTTTATTAAAAAAACTTTCAAATTAACGCCTATATTCATTTAAAAGTCCCCACCCTCGTTGTCTGCTCCATATCCCACAACTCTATAGGCCAATCTTGCTTATCTCCTCTTAATATTTCGTATAATCTTTCCAACTCTTCAAACTGACCTTTTTCACTTTGGGCTGTTGTTATTTCTTTAATTTTAACACCATATCCTTTCAATGCTTTATAATCATCAAGCACAATTGTTTTTTGATCAAAATGCACTTCCATATACTCTTTAGGATATTCTTTACTACCAATAGCAAAATAATTAATATTAGCTACAGAACCATCTTCATATTTCAATATAATCGCTTTATTATCACTAAAACTGATTGCCTCATTTACTGGAGTTATTTCTTCGCAACTAATAGAAACTATCTTAGATCCTGTAAAGAAACTCATCAAATCAATAATATGACATCCTTCACCTACAATTCTACCGCCATCTTCATGTACCCAATGATCCAAAGGTATAAAACCAGCATTCATTCTATAACTAATAAATAAAGGGTTTATCCTTTTATCTGTATATTTCTTTATTTCTTGTGCATATTTACTAAACCTTCTGTTAAAGCCCGTTAACAAAACTGGCTTGCACTTAAATTCGTTACTGTCATAAAAAGCAATTATTCTTTCCAATTCCTCTTGCGTGGTTGCTAAAGGTTTTTCTACAAAAACATGTTTACCTGCTTTCAGCGCCTTTATTGTTAAATCTGCGTGACTGTCATGCCTGGTAGCTATTAACACTAAATCTACATTTTTATCTTTCAATACATCTTCATAATTCGTGGTTGCATAATTCGCTTTATATTGTTCAGCTACAGCTTTTGCTTTATGCCCTGTTCTGTTCATTACACAATATAATCTATATTTATCTTTCAACTTTCGTATATTAGGTAAATGCATTCCGGTAGCAAACCCACCTGCTCCCACAAGCGCCACATTTATAATGTCTTTTTTAAGTGGTATATTATTTACAAAAATTTTTCTATCCTGTTTTAAATAACTATTAATTTTTTCTTTATCTACCTGTCCATAATCCAAAATAACCATTAACGGTTTATTCGCCTTATCCTGCAAAGATTCAAATGCTTCAGTTACTTTCTCTATTGGATAAACCGCATTAATCATTTTATCTAATTTAATATGTCCATCTCGTACTAGCCTTAAATATTCTCTCATATTACGATTTTCCGTCCACCTCACATAAGCATATGGATAATCAAGACCTTTTTCTTCATAATTTTTATCATACCTTCCAGGACCATATGAGGTAGAAACTTGGAAATCAAGTTCCTTAGCATAAATATCTTCTCTTTTAATTTCCATTCCAGACACACCTACTAGAACCACTTTCCCTTTTTTTCTACACATTTGAAAAGCTTGGGATAATGGTTCATTACTAGAAGTCGCCGCTGTAAACAAAACGGCATCCGCCCCATATCCATTAGCCCAATTTTCAATTTCTTTCACCGTATCTGTCTTAACCGGATCTAAAATTATTTCAGCTCCTAATTCCTTAGCAATCTCTAGCCTTTTTTCATCTAAATCAATTACTGCTACCCTAACTCCCGCTAACTTTAACATCTGGATGCTTAAAAGCCCTAAAATACCAGCCCCAACCACAACCGCATATTCCCCCAATCTCAAATCTACTCTTCTCACTCCCTGCATTGCTATCCCACCCAAAGTCACTGTAGATGCTTCTTTAAAGTTCATTCCTTTAGGCATTTTCATCACCAAATTTTCTGGAATATTTACATATTCAGCATGATTAGCTAATCCCGCACCTGCGGCCGCTACTTCATCTCCGGTTTTAAATCCAGACACACCTTCGCCCACTCCCATAACAACCCCAGAAATCGAATATCCTGTAGGCACACCTATCTCTAATTTCCCTTTAATCTTTTCATATGTATCCCAAAATCCTTGCTGTCTAACCATATCCACGACCTTTGCTAATTGCTCCGGCTTGTCTAAAACCTTTTTAATTAGGGATGTCCCACTATCTTTAACTCCGCTAATTTCAGTTCCAGCTGAAATACAACTATTCACTACTTTTATTAAAACCATATTTTTAGATACAACTGGTGCAGAAACTTTCTCAGCAAAAACTTTACCTTTTTTTACTATTGCTTGTAACATCTTTTATCCCTTTTTAGGCTCTAAATTTCTGCAAAATTTCAAACAAATAATCCATTTTACCCCGATTATTTTCAATAGGAATTTCAATAATTCTCTTATTTATTTTCTCAGCATTTGGCAAGTAACGCAAATCATTGGTCAATAATTGATACCCATTAGAACAATATATTTTATTATCTTTTAAATAAACCATTAAATCTTTTGCCAAATTTTCACCTTTTGCCATTATCACAAATTTATGAGGACGAGCTTCCCCTCGAATACTTCTAATAACTCTAAAATAACTATTTCCCCTAAATCTATCTTTAAATTCCTGGACATATTTTTGTCTAAAATCAAACTTAGAACCTATAGCTGCTTCTAAAACCCCACCTAGTATTTCTTCTTCAAAATTTTCCATTTTATCAAAAGTAATATCAATATATTTTTCATATATTCTTTTTAATAAAGAAAAAAAATTAAAAATTTTATACTTTCTATATTGATAAATTTTAAAACGATTAAAATAGAAATCTAAATAAGTCAAAAAATGTAAAAAATTGTGTGTTGTTTTTTTAAACCTATATTGTGGATTATTTGTCCAAAAAAAAGCCCCCATATGCCCAGCGGTAGGCTTACCTGGTGAAAAAGAAAAAAAGCCGGCGTCACCAAAAGTTCCTAACATCCGCTCATCTAATTTAGCCCCAAAACTCTGCGCTGCGTCATCAATAAGTAATATATTATTTTGCTTACAATATCTTTCAATTTCAACTAAATTTGCTGGATTGCCATACATACTTGCAACTAAAAGTGCTTTTACACTATATTTCTCCGCCAAAAATCTAATGGAATCTATGCTCGCATTTAAATCTTCTTTATCTAAATCATAAAATATCGGAGTTATTTTTAAAATTTCCAAAGATTCTAAAACAGATCTACAAATGTATACAGGTACTAAAATTTTATCTTTAAGGGCTAATGCTTTCAAAGCATGGTAAAAAGCATATCTACCTTTAGAAGCATAAATAAAATTTTTATTAGTTAATTTATTAAGCCTCTTAATATCGAACTCTTTTTTTTCAAAAAAAGGTGGTAAAAAAATATCAATTAAAAACTGTTTATTCAATTATTCCCTTCAAGTTATATCAACAAGCCCTCAAATTTTCCAACTAATCTTTCAAGATCGAATTCTGAATAATCAAATTTATCTCGCTTATTTGCTAAAAAATCTGCTTTTATTTTTATCAATTGTTCTTTTATTGTATCCAAATTATAATCCGCGACAAACTGTTTCTTGGATTTTAATAACCTACTAAATTCTCCTAATTCGGAAATATGAAAAATCCTTTTATTTAACAACATATAATCAAATATCTTAGCTCCAATAGTATAAGGATAAATAGGAGCATTAATTGATAAACAAACATAATATTCATTAGTGATATTTAACACTTCCTTTTGCTCCACTTTAGTATGAAATCTAAAATTCTTTTGCAAAATATCATAATATTTATTTTTCACATAATACTTTAGGTTTAAAGTAGAATAAACATCAATCATTAAATTATCATTAATAAAACTATCATTTAATTCCGCGATTGCTCTTGCTAACAATACCAAAGTTTTTTCTCGGCCTAGACCCAAATTACCTGTATATATCATATTGAATTTTCTCGAAATATCTTTAGTATTTTCTAATATTTTTTTATCGTCTTGATCAAAACCATTATAGATACAACAAAATTTATGACAAAATTCTTTATACAAATTACCCATCATGTTCTTTGCATCTTCTGTAATAAAAACAACTTTATCTGCATGTGCAATCGTAAAAAACTCCATATACGCAGCTTTCTCCTTTTGTCTAAAGTTAGTTAAGGTGGTTTTATATTCATAATCTATATCGCAATTCCAAAGGTCTCTATAATCTTGAATTAAATTAATTAACGGATTTTCAATTTTTAGATAGGTAGCAATATAATGTAAAGAACTAGGCGGCCCTGTGACTATCACATTTTTAATGTTTTTCTCCCTAATCAAATTTCTTGCATAAGGAATTAACTTTTTCTCCCAACCCTGCGCTATATCTAAATAAAAAAAGAGCTTTTTTATAGTCTTATTAAATATTTTTTCCAATAACAATAATAAATTACTTTTATTTTCTTTTAAGAAAAAAACAGGAAAGCAAGATGGCAACCGATGGATTATTATATTTTCATTATCTTCAACATCTCTTGTCCAATTAATCTTATCTTTATAGGAATATTTAATAGTAATCACATGAACTATATAACCTTTATTAGCCAAATATTTAACAAATTTAGCCCATCTTCTGCTCCCAATTCCGCCCATTGGCGGAAATTTAAAGGCTATAACTATTATTTCTTTTTGGTTATTCATAATTTATTAATTCCATTATTTTCTTATATTTACTATCTAAAAAATTTAAATTGAAATTGTTTTTTAATAAATAGTGCAAAGTAAAAAAATAAAATATTCTACTTATATCTGTTTCGGCAGTATATTTTTTAGCAAACTCTTCTAATGAGTTAACATTAACATCAAATGCCCCATATCTTTCTACCCCATAATTACTAGCAACACCAGCATAATTATTTCTCCTGAAATAATATGAGCTCAATGGTATTTTTAAAATAATTTTTTTGAGATTACGTTTAAATTTTCTCTTTATTTCTTCTTTTTTAGTTTCTTTCTCACAAAACCATTCTTCTTTTTCAAAATAATTTGGAAATAATTTATGAAGAGCATATCTTTGAAAATTTTGTTTATAACGCCATTCACAAGGTAATTGCATAAAAAAATTCATCCATTGCCTTTCCCAAAAAGGCAAATACCAATCAAAATTAAAAAAATCATATACATTAAGTGCATTTAAAATAAATTTTCCTTGCCTTTCGCGCCAATCCCAATATTCAAAAGCCGAAATAATTTCATCAAATGTAGCTTGCGGCAAAAAATCTAGAGAAGAACTTATTCTTTCGATAAGCATAGCTCGTTCTTTTTTATAAATATAATGAAATGAAAAATGTTTTGCTAAAATCGCTTCATATAAATTATTTTTTGAAGGTTTGTTTAACATAAATAATGATGCAGGAATATGGCTACCTGCTATAAAATCTAAACTATGTCCAGACAAAAATAATAATTTTTCTTTTTTCTTTGAAAATAATTCTTTAACTGCAATATAATCTAGGACATGTGGTCTTACAGAAAGCCCGTCTGCATAATTAAAATATTTTTTTACTATAGAATTATTATATTCTTTATGCCATTTTTCTTTTGTATAAGAGCAAAAAAACCAATCTACCCCTAATTCCCCTGCTATTTCTTTACTTTTAATAACCTCTTTATGCTCTTTAGTCCCATAAGTAAAAGCTATAGAATTTTCTATCCCCACTTCTTTTAACATTACAGCCATCAATCTAGAATCTCTTCCTCCACTAAGCGGAATAATTGGCTGATACTTATTTTTAATAATATAATCTTTCAATCTTTCAAATGAACTATATATTAATTCTTTATATTCTTTTACTTTATTCTCTAAGCTTAGTTCTAAATTATTATTAGTATTTGGATAATATTTAAAATACTCCTTTATCTTAAATCTATGCAATTTTTTATCATAAGACAAATATTGACCTGGTAATAATTGTAATAAATCTTTATATAAAGTTTCATTTCCTGTGACGTATCCGCTTAATAAAAATTCTACACTTCCATTATTATTTTGAATATTTAAATTGAATTTTTCTTTAATTAAATATGCGTTATCTGATATAAATAATTGATTTGCTTTATGATAAAAATAAATTGGATAAGAACGAAGACGATCATTAATTGCTATTATATTATTTTCTGTTTCATATATTATTGTAAAAAAGCCATCAAGCCTTTCCAATATTTTTTTTATAGCTATATCATCGTCAAAATTAATTTTTTCAAATAAATCATATAATTCTATTGGAGAATCCATAAATTTATTATTTATAATTATCTTTCCGGTCCATCGCAAACAGATATTTTTTTTCTTAAAAGATTTCCATCCTGATTTTAGTTCAGAAATGATCAAATTATTATTCACCTATTAACTCCAATTTTCACATTCTTTTTTTAAAAACTAGGCATATAGCATTGGCTTTTTCTTTTTCTTTAACTTCATATGGAAAATCGATCCTTTTCCCACTTCTCCAAAACTTTCCGTCCCAACCTCTTATATATTTTTTATCAGCTATCTCTATATTAAATCTAGAACACCATTCTTCAATTTGATCATCACAAAATGACCTTGCAATATATCTAAAACCTTGCGCCATTTTATCTGCTGTTTTAAGTTTATAAACATTTTCACAAAATTCATCACAAGAGTACGGAAAAGTCAAAATTAACAACCCTTTACTTTTAATAATTCTTACCATCTGTTTAATTGCCGCATTATAATCTTCAATATGTTCTAAAGTTGAAATACAAGTTACTGCATCAAATTTTTCTGATTCAAACTTCGATTTCGTAATATCATCTTTATAAACAAATATATGTCTATTTTGAAAAAAAGACCAATAACTACCCATCAAATCACTAGCAGTAACATTAAATCCACAATGTTCTAACGTGGAAGAAAAAGAATTGGTGCCAGTTCCTACATCTAATACATTAAGAATTTTATTTTCACTTAATTTCTCCAATGTAAAAGCAAATTCAATTACTCTTTCATATAAATAATTTGATTTTTTCTTATTAAAATAAATATATTTCAAACATTTATTGTTACAATACAAGCCGATTTTCTCTAAAATTTTATAAAAAAACCTTTTCATAATCTCTCCTTAATTAAATATTTCAATCATAATAATCTAAAAACAATCAAATTATTATTCACCTCCTAACTCCATATTTTAAACCCCTTTTTATAGCGCCAATAACAAAAGGCCTTTTATTTGATTTTATACTATCTAAGCTTAATCTTTTTATTAAACTTAAAATTCTATTTAATATATTTCTTTTTTTTTGTTTATTATTATTTTTGTTTATTTCATTATTAGGTAAATTAGATGAAAAAAAATCTATTTTTCTATTAAATAAATAAACTCTATAAGATTCTTCTAACCAGGCTTGTTTATATTCTTCCTCATCTTTAAAAACCTGTATTTTGTTTTTTATACGTTTTTTAATAGAATCATCTTGAAGCAAAATAATTCTACCCATTTTATAATCAATATAATAAAAATGCTCCATAAACTCTACAGGCTTATTTTTTTTAAAATTCAATTCTATAAAATAAGATAAATTCGTATATGCTTTATCTTTTTGTGATTTCAAATCAAACACCAAATTTCCTAAACCATAAAATATAATACCATTTTTATGTCTTTCAACTCCTTGAGGAACATGTGCGTGATGCCCAAAAACTATATCTACTCCATAATTAATAAGTTCTTTAAAAAACCTTCTTCTCTGAGGTTCTGGAATAATATTATATTCTGTTCCTCCATGATAATTATATATTATGCTATCTACATTTTCATTTTTTTTAATTTCCTCTATTATTTTTTTAATTCTTCTATTATTTAAAAAATAGGGCCCTAATCTATTTTCATTTCCCATCGGACCTTCTATATGAGCAGAAGATATTAAAGCTATTCTCATATTTTCTTTTTTAAGAATAATATATTTAGGTTTATTTGAAATTCCATAGTATAAAATATTATTTTTATTTAAAATTGAAATTGTGTCTAATAAACCTGCCTTTCCACAATCAACAATATGATTGTTGGCTAATAAACAAATATTTATATTATTTTTTTGCAATAAATTAACAACTTCCAAAGGAGCTCTTAAAGCTGCTCCTCTTTTATCTTTTCTAAATGGCTGATTCGTAATCGGATTTTCTAAATTAACATGAACAAAATTAGCTTGATTAAAAAAAGAAGTTATTTCTTGAGAAAAAACATTTTCACTATTTTTTATTTTTGAATAAAAAATCCCGCTTGCTGATAAATCTCCTGTAAAAATAATTTTCATATGAAATTTTTATTTAAATCCTTTTTTGTTAAATATGCCCATGATTCCTTTGATGTTAATAATCTCAAATTTATAAGTAAAGAAAAGAATAACCGGAGCTGTTATTAATAATTTAATAAAGAACATTGGCACTGCTGTATACTTAAAAACAGTATTAATGCCTAAATATACTATATAAACTATGATCAAAATCAAAAAAGTCTTGATAATCTTATTCCATTCTATTTTAACACTCTCCCATTTAAAAAACCAAAAACCACTCCATATCGTTAAAAAGAATAATGAAAAAAAAGTAGACCATGCGGCAGCAACTTTTCCTAAAATTGGAATAAAAATAATATTTAATGTTAAATTAATCAACGCCTGCAAAAAATATCCAACTGTGCTTAAATATGTCTTTTTCTTTAATCCAAAAATTGACCCAAAATATTTTTGATGCGAACTAATATAATAGGCAAAAACAATAATAGGAACCAAAGTATAGGCGCTATGAAATTTACTACCTGTCAATATTATAATTATTTCTTTTGATAAAATAGCCAAATAAAAAGCAGCAAAAAGCATTATCCAATTAAACTGAGGAATAAACTTCTTTAACTTACTTCTAAACGCTTCTTTATCATGAGTATACATTGATATCATCATTGGAGAATAAACCTGAAATATTGATTCTGTAAATATTCTTAAAGTTAAAGAGGCTTTATATGCAACATCATACAAACCTGTTTCTGAAAAATCTGTATAATAAGTAAGAATAATACGATCACTTAATTGCGTTATCCAAGAAGAAAGAGCTAAAGGAACAAGAGGAAGAGAGTATTTCAACCCAGCTATGATTAACTTTTTATCTAAATAAAATATGATTAACTTTTTTTGAATTAAAATAAAAGTAAAATATATAAACGACAAGAAAACACCTAATAAAATACCATAAAATCTACCTACAACTCCTAAATCAAATTTAATAATCAAAAAGATACTTACGATAATTGTTAGTATAGATATAACTAAATTAGGAATAACAATTAATTTTATTTTAAGATTATTTCTTAAATAATGTGAGCCAAACGCGGCTAGCTGAATAAATAATGGAATGATTGAAGCTCCAAAAAGAAGAGGGAAAAATTTTATTGAATATAATGAAGCTAAGTAAAATTTACTAACTATTATTAAAATAAAAGTTACAAATGCCCCCCAAAAAGTTACAAACCAAAAAAATGTACTGATATATTCCTTAAGCGATTTTTGACTTTCATTGTGCTCAAAATAAAATCGATTAAAAGCACTGTCAATATATAATGAAATGAACACAGTAACAAAACCAATTATCGCATTTAAATTTGATAAAAGCCCATAATCTGTCGTAGTTAACAAACGCGTCATAATTGGCATAAGAATTATGCCTAAGCCTTTTGATAAAATGGAGGATATAAAATACCAAGAAGAATTTTTTAAAAGTGTTTTTATATGGCTACCTGAATGAATATATTTAGTCATAATTATTTATAATTTCTTTTTATAAAGCTTTTTTTATTTTTGCTTGAAGCTCATCAAAATTATAAAAAATATTAGCTTGATATTTCCCCATAAATTTAGGATTAAACATTTTGTGTTGAGGCCATTCAGCATAAATAAAGCCCTCTAAACCATAATGTAATCTATCAAAAATAATTGTCGAACATAAAGTAACTCCTACTTTAGCCTCATACATTTTTTTAATTGAATTATCATCTTTAAAATCAACAGCTATACCTTCTTTAACTAAAATAGAAAAATAAGGAGGCTTTATTTTATGAACTTTATATAAATATCTTTCAAAAGGATGCAAATAAAACTTAACTTTTATCCCTGTTTTTTTTTTCAGTTCTATAATTTCGTCCAAAATTTTTAAAAAATTAGCATATCGTTCATTTTTTATATACTTATAATTTTTTATTGCCTTTATATCATTTGCTCGCCAAACGCCATCTACCCTGGCCCAAGAAACACTGCTATAAATACCTACATCATATAAAAAATTTTGTGGTTTTAAATCTTCATAAAATGAAGCCCCATCTAACCCCCACAATTTAATACTCTTCACTTTTATCCAATGCAAATTTATAAAATTATTAGCTTCTTCTTCCTGATATTTAGAACATAAAATAAAATTGCATTTTTCTGCACTAGTATATCTATTAATTGTATAAAGCATACTATTCCCAGAAATTAAATAAATTTGATTTTCTAATATATTACTAATTAGTAAAACAGAAAAATATGATTGTATATTATATAGATAAGAAAAATATAATTCAGAAACGCCCTTATTGGTAAAAATCGCATTAGCAATATTATTTAATACACATAAAAGCCATAAATATGAACAGCTAGTACGATCGAAAAAAGAAAAAAAACTACATCCTAAAAATATTACCCATATTTTAATTAAAAAAAATATTGTTTTTACGCTTATATCGTTATAATAAAATTCATTACTTCGAAAAATTTCAATATCTTTTAAATCTAAATTTTGGCCTTCTTTTTGTCGATAATATTGCACAAACCTTTTTCTTATATCTTTTTTTTCTATATCATATATAAATATTTTTGCTTTAGACTTATTTAAATTAAAAGAAAACTTAAATGGAAAAATTAATATATGAAGAAATAATTTTACTCTATCCAAAAAAATATCTTTTGTATTAAGTTGTAAAAAATATTGTTTTTTTATTCTATTACAAACTGATTTTATTTCCCCTATTTTAGGAGGTCTTCCTAAAATAAAATTCATTAAAAATATAAGTGTTTTATATTTTTTCATCTTATATTTCCTTAATAAATAATTTAAATTTAATAAAAACACGAAAATAAATATCTCCTACTAAAAACCTAAATTATCTATTTTTTGTTAAGTATTTTAACATAAGACATTTTATAATTCGTATAGCAGAGCTGTCAATCCTATACAGAAAACAGCTAAACTAAAAAAAAATATGATAACAGACGTTCGTTCAAATTTGAAAAAATGATATAATACTTTACAGTAAAGGAACAAAAATGAAAAAAACAACTATTTTAGATTGCACTTTAAGAGACGGTGGTTATTATAATAATTGGAATTTTGATCTAAATTTGATAGAAAAACTTATTGACGCGCTCAGTAAAAGTGGCGTTGATATCGTTGAAATGGGGTATAAGTCTCTTAATACAAATCAGTTTTACGGATTATGTAAATATTGTAGTGAAAGCCAACTTCAATTTCTTAAAAGATACCCTAATATGGAATATGCTTTTATGCTAGATGCTAAAGAGTTTTTACTGGCTGATGGTCAAATCAATAAAGAAGCACTATATAGTATTGTAAAATCACAAAAAGATTCTGTTTTTCATTGGTGCCGTGTTGCTTCGTATTATGAAACAATTGAGGGAGCCAATAAGTTAGCATGTTTACTTTCCGAATTAGGATATCAGGTTGTTTTTAATTTTATGGGAGTGTCGTTATTAAATGAAAGTCAAATTATTGATGGCTTAAAAAAAATCAAAGATGCGCCTTTTAAAGTTTTGTACTTTGCTGATTCATTTGGTAATTTTTCAGTAAAAAATATCGCTTATTACAAAAAATTATTTAGCACTTATTTTAAAGGTGAAATTGGATTCCATGCACATGATAGTCAAGGTTTAGCATATGCTAATACGTTGAGCGCTATTGAAGAAGGCATCAGTTTTATTGATGCTACCGTAACTGGCATGGGGAGGGGGGCTGGTAATCTTAAATTAGAGCAAATTATATTGGCAATGTATTTTAATAATGACAGGAAAAATTTTAATGCCTTTTCTTTATTAGACGTTATAGAAAAACACTTTATTCCCCTTAATAATAAATACAGATGGGGTTGGAATTTAAGTTATATGTTAAGTGGGCTGGAAAATCTTCATCCAACATATTGTCAAAAATTAAGATCAGCACATCAATATACAATGGCCCAGGTTAATGAAATTTTAAGAGGTATTCCTAAAGAAAACAGAGAAAAGTATAACGCTTCAAAACTTGTTGAAGTTAGTAATAAAGTTTTAAGAAAAGAAACCGTTGAACAAAACGATACGTTTGTAATTCCCAAATACAAAGCGCAGGGGGCTGAGTCAGTATTAATAGTTGCCAAAGGGCCTTCGATTAAAGAGCATGAAAATGCCCTAAAAGCATTTATTAATAAACAGCAGCCTTTAGTTATAGAATGTAATAATGTAGAGGTTTTAAAGGATATTCCAAGAACAATTGCGGTTTTAAACAAAGTTCGTTTATCAGAATTAAAAGATAAAAATATTTTAGTAAAGGTCAAAGAAATTGTAACCGGATTAAAAAAAGCACCTGAATTTTTTCAGAAAGAAAATTTAAAGAGCTTAAATTATAGCTTAGAGGCAAATAATTTTGAGATTAATAATGAAAAAGTAATCTTAACTTCATATTTGGTTGGGATTTTTGCTGTTGGTATAGCTCTTTTATCTAAGCCTAAGAATATTTATGTGGCTGGTTTTGATGGTTTTCAAGATGGAGATAATAGAGAAGAAGGCAAAGAAATGCAGGATTTTTGGGATATTTTGTTAAATAGTAAATATACAGAAGATAAAAAAATAGCTTCAATTTTACCAACAAATTACAATATACCAGTTTGTTCTGTTTACAGTTTATTATAAATATAATTTAAATTTTTTGGAGGTAAGTATATGAATGAACGATACAAAGAAATGAAAGAATTACTTCAAAAAGGGAAGTATTTTAAGTTAGTATGTGGGGCTGGGAATGAAAATGTAGATGAGGTTCGTAAGCTAGCCGTGATTTATACTTTAGCGGGCGCTAATGGCCTTGATGTGTCTGCTACCCCCGCAGTAGTAAAAGGGTGTGTAAAAGGGATTGATATAGCTTATCAATTAGCTAAAGAACTAAATATTAATATAGCAATTCGTCCTTTCATTACAGTTAGTGTGGGGATGCCAGGAGATCATCATGTAAGGAAAGCTAAAATTATTTCTGCAAAATGCATTAAATGTAAACAATGTATAGAGGTTTGTCCGACAAAAGCAATACCGTCAAACTTAGTAATTAATAGGGAATTATGTATTGGGTGTGGCCATTGTGAATCAGTATGCCCAGTAAATGCCATAGCATATGAACATAATGAAAAAGGACTAGCACAAATTTTACCTGAATGCTTAAAAGCAGGCGCAGAAAATATTGAGCTTCATGCGGCCGTGCTTGGGGATGAGTCTATTATGAAAGAGTGGGCTTTAGTTAATAAAATCCAGCCCAATCATTTTGTTTCTATGTGTTTGGATCGGAAACATCTATCAAATACGCATCTTATTGATCGCATAAGGAAAGCAGCTAATATGGCCGGAGATCGTCTTATTATTCAAGCAGATGGGGTTCCTATGAGCGGGGGAAGCGATGATTATAACACTACTTTGCAAGCAATTGCGATTGCTGATGTTATTCAGAAGAACTTAATTGAGAAAGATTCTAAATTCCAGAATTTAAATATATTATTATCAGGTGGCACAAACAGTTATACATCAAAAATGGCAAAGCTTTGTAATATTTATTTTAATGGAGTCGCCATTGGTACACACGCCAGGAAAATTGTCAGAGAATATCTTAGCAACGATAATTTTTATAAGGATTTTAAAAATTTATCTGCAGCCATTAGTATTGCAAAAAAGCTTGTTGTCGAAAGCATAGAGGAATAAAAAAATGGCTAAACTTTTTATTAGAGATAAGATTATTTCTTCCAATATAGAACTTATTATGTTTGATAAAGATGGCACAATTATTGATATTCACCATTATTGGGGATCTATGATTAAAAAAAGAGCAGCGATTATTGTTGACAAATGGTTTTCAAATTTCTCACAATGTCAAAAAATAAGAGATGAATTAGTAGATGGAATGGGAATAGACTTAAAAACAGGCCGTATGAAACCAGAGGGGCCAGTTGGCATAAAACCCCGTACCTACATAGTAAAAGTGGTTACTGAAGTTATTAATAAGTATGACATGAGTAAAAAAGAAGGAGAAGTTGAAAATATATTTAAAGAAGTTGATCACTTAACAGCTAAAAACTTAGCCCCATATCTTAAGCTTTTACCTAGTGTTTTAAATTTTATAAAGCAGTGCTCTAAACATAATATCAAAATGGCAATTGTTACCACGGATATAACTTCAAGAGCTAAGGTTGCCTTAGACACTTTAAATATATCGAGATATTTTCAATATATTATTGGTGCGGATCAAGTGGAAAACACCAAACCATATCCAGATTTAGCACATAAAATTTTGGCACAAAGCAAAGTAGATATATCAAAGGCGGCTGTTTTTGGGGATCACGTAGTAGATATTAAAATGGGGATAAATAGTGGGGTTAAACATAATATTGGCGTATTAACTGGTTTGGGAGAATTGGATGATTTTACTGGATTAGATTGTGAATGTATTAAATCTTTTGAGGAGTTAAAAATAGAAGCATGATTAAAAATAACTATTTAAAAAACAAAATGAGCAAAGGCCAGCCTGTTTTAGGGATGTGGAATACGTTGGGGTCTCCTATGGCCGCGGAGGTGCTTGCGCACACAGGATTAGATTTTTTAATTATTGATTTTGAGCATGGGCCTTTTCAATTAGACCTTGTTCAGGACTATGTGAGCCGTTGTGAATTGCATAACTGCACCCCTATAGTGCGTATCCCGGCAAACGCTGATTGGATGGCTTTACAGGCGTTAGACCAAGGCGTGCATGGCATCATGATCCCACATGTTGATGATTATGCATCTGCAAAAAAAATAGTGAATTATGTAAAATATTTTCCTCAAGGTAAAAGAGGTTATACACCATTTAGTAAAGCAGGTGGATTTACAAATTTAGGAAAAGAAAATTATGCGGCTCAAGCCAACGATTTCACCATTATTTCTATTATCATTGAGTCACAAGAGGGTCTTAATAATCTTGATGAAATCTTAAAAATAAAAGAAATTGATGTGGTTTATTTTGGTGCTTACGATTTATCTCAAGCATTAGGCGTGCCAGGAAATGTTAAACATGCTAGTGTCATAAAAACTATGAAAGAAGGTGTGAGAAAAGTTGTATCAGCAGGTAAGTATGCTGGTGGCTTCGTCGCTCAATCAGAAAAAGATGTTAAGTGGCTTTTAGATATGGGGATGAATTTTATTACATACGATGTTGATAGTTCCGTGTTGTTTAAGCCAATCAATAAATTACAGCAATGGTTTAAAGAGGAGACTAAATAATGAAAAAGCAAAAAACAGTTGGTATTATTCCGGCGAGATTAGAATCTTCTCGTCTTCCTAGAAAAGCTCTTGTAGATATATGTGGATTGCCTATGATAGTCCATGTTTACAAGAGAAGTCTATTATCAAATGAATTAGATGAGGTTTATGTTGCAACAGATAGCTCAGAAATTCATGACGTTATTGTGTCGCACGGCGGGAAAGCTATTATGACAAACAAAGAGCATCAAACAGGGACAGATCGGATAGCTGAGGCAGCAAAAGAAATTGAATGCGAAATTGTTGTTAATATTCAAGGAGATGAAGCCTTAGTAAACCCAGATCATATTAATGCTGTTACAGTCGAATTAAAGAAAAATTCTAACCTAAATATCGCAATTTTAGTCAATCCTTATAATAAAGTTAATTCGCCATCAGATATAAAGGCGGTGGTTAATGAAAATATGGAAGTTATGTATTTATCTAGAGCCGATATCCCCTCTTGTGCCAGAACTCCTAACCCGCCAATGTTAAAAGCTTATCACATTGTTCCTTTTCGAAAATCTTTTTTATTGCAATATGCAGCATGGCCCAAAACAAAATTAGAAAAAATAGAATACAATGAATATTTGAGAATACTAGAAAAAGGATATAAGATTAAAGCGGTTAAAGTTGAAAGTGAAGCTGTTAGTGTAGATACCAAGGAAGATTTGATTTTTGTAAGAAAAGAAATGGAAAAAGATAGTTTATATAAAAACAAATATTCAATTAAATAGCATACATATTACGGTTTTCAGTCCATTTCACGTAAGCATATGGGTATTTCCTATATTAATAATATCCACAACTTTTTATAAAGTATCATATGAAGGAAGGCGGCATTTCCCGCTTTGAAAAATTAGAATATTTTTTCAGCACGATTATAGGACAAAAAGAATATGAAGATGATTTAAAAAAACTTTTACAAACTTTTAGTTTAATTCTAGAAAAAAAATTACTGGCTTGCCTGGAAACAGAAGGGTTTAAAGAATTAATACAAGCATTATCGCCAGATAGTAAAAAAATAATTGTTTCAGGTGGCTTGCAAACAAAACTTAGAAAAATATTTAAAGATAAAGGATTAACGTCTAACCTTGATGGTATATTTGGATGTCCTGATAATAAAATTAAAATTTTGAAGAGAGAATTGAAAACAGGTTTAATAAAGCCGCCTATTATTTTTATAGGAGACAGTAAATATGATTATGAAAGCGCAAAGTCTATTGGAGCTGATTTTGTATTTATGTCAGAATACACTGAGTTTTTAGATTGGCAAAATTATTTTAAAAACAAAAAGGTTAAAATTATTAAAAATTTAAGGGAATTAATATAATAGAAATGTAATACCCCCACCCAATACGCATTTCGTCCAAAAAATAATCCATCAAATCATCTCCCACATTCCACATGCATCTATCACAATCTTTTCTGCCAGAACACTTCTCTCCATCTCCCTAAACTCCTTATGCCCTACCAACCCTACCACAATATCTGCTTTTTCCATCAATTCTACCAAGCTACTTAGCTTCATACTCTCCACCTCGTCTTCTTTTACATTTGGTTCACAAACCAAAATCTCTCCTACTTTCTCTTTTAATAACTTCTGCACAATCACTTTCGCCGGAGACTCTCTCAAATCATCAATATCCGGTTTATAAGCTAATCCCAAACAACCAATCACTGGCTTTTTAAATTTAGCAGCTGCTTGCTTAATCTTTCCCAGAATAAAATCCGGTTTAAAATCATTTATTTCCCGCGCAGTCCTAATCAATTTAGTCTCCTTTGGAACTGCATCCACAATAAACCAGGGATCCACAGCCAAACAATGACCGCCTACTCCTGGCCCAGGCTTTAAAATATTTACCCTAGGATGTTTATTTGCCAGATCAATCAATTCCCACACATCAATTTCCAGCTTATCAGCAATCATCGAAAGCTCATTCGCAAATGCTATATTCACATCCCGAAAAGAATTTTCACAAAGCTTTGCCATTTCCGCTGTTACCGAATCTGTCACATAAATATTTCCTTGTACAAAAGTTTTATAAAACTGCTGACAAATTTGTGCTGATTTATCATTTATCCCACCAATAATACGATCATTATAAATAGCTTCATGTAATATTTTCCCCGGCAATACTCGTTCCGGCGCATGCGCAACAAAAACCTCTTCACCTATGGCAAAGCCGGTCTTTTTTAATATTTCTGCAACTTTTAAAGTTGTTTTTGGTGGAGATGTAGATTCTAAAATCACTAAATTTCCTTTTTTAACATAAGGCAAAATACTTTCCGTAGCTGATATAACATAAGAAATATCTGGCTTATGATCTTCTTTAAAAGGCGTTGGCACACAAATATAAAAAATATCTGCAGATGCTGGATTCAGAGAAGCTGTTAATTGCCCTGAATTTACCGCTGACTTAACCAAAACATCAAGATCCGGCTCCACAATATGTATCTCGCCACGATTAATCGTATCTACGATCTTTTTGGACACATCGACACCTAATACGTCATATCCTTTATTAGCCAAAATCGAAGCAGTGGGTAACCCTATATATCCAAGGCCTAATACACAAACTTTTTTTTCCATTTCAAATTTCCCTCATAATTTCTAACACCTGTTGCGATGTTGTACCCTCACCATAAGGATTTACCGCCTGCGCCATTTGAGCATATACTTTTTGATCATCCAATAATTGCGTGACATTTTTTATTATACACTGCCTATCTGTTCCCACCAACTTCGCGGTTCCCGCTTCTACCCCTTCCATACGTTCCGTCACATCCCGCATAACTAAAACCGGTTTACCTAATGAAGGAGCTTCTTCTTGTATACCTCCTGAGTCAGTTAAAACCAAATAAGCCTTTTGCATTAACCATATTAAATAAGGGTAATTTAAAGGATCTATCAAATGTACATTTTTAATATTTTTTAAAATACTTTTTACTGTTTTTTGGACATTAGGATTTAAATGTACCGGATACACGATCTCTACAGCTGGATATGCTTCAGCAATCTCCTTAATAGCTTCGCATATTTCTTCAAAAGGTTTACCAAAACTTTCTCTACGATGACTAGTTACTAAAATTATTTTTTTATTAAAATCAATGTCTTTAAAAAAATCATAATACTTATCTTCACCTTGTTCTTTAATAATTTTTAACCCCAAAAACAAAGCGTCTATCACTGTATTTCCTACCTGCCACACATTCTCTGTAATACCTTCTTTTCGCAAACTTTTCACTGCTTTTTCAGTTGGCGCAAAATGATAATCTGTCATATGTCCGGTTAACTTACGGTTTATTTCCTCGGGAAACGGTGAATACTTATTATTACTTCTAAGACCCGCTTCAATATGTGCTATTTTTATTTTTTTATAAAAACCAGCCAAGGCCCCCACAAAAACCGTGGTCGTATCACCCTGTACAAAAATCACCTCTGGCTCACAATCATCCAAAACTTTTTCCAAGCCCTTCAAAACTCGCGCTGTAATATCAAAAAGTGTTTGGCCCGGCAACATCAAATCCAGATCATAATCAGGCTTAATCTCAAAAAAATCCAAAACCTGATCAAGCATTGATCTATGCTGTGCCGTAACACAAACCTTGGTTTCGAAATTTTGCGTATCTTTCTGAAAAGCCTTTACCAACGGCGCCATCTTTATGGCCTCTGGCCGCGTCCCAAAAATAAATAATACCTTTTTCATAGCTATGCTTTTTCCTTCTTTTTTTATCCCCCCTCTCCATTAATATGGAGAGGGGGTTAGGGGGTGAGGCCTAAGAAGCCCCCCTAGACTTAAACACCGCCGGAATAGTTTTCAACAACAACTTAATATCATGTTTAAACGACCGTGTCTTAATATATTCCAAATCCAAATTCACCCAATCATCAAAATCTTGAATTTCATTTCTACCAGACACCTGCCAAATACAAGTAATACCTGGTTTTATAGACAATCTTTTATTATGCCAATCATCATATTCCTTTACTTCTGCCGGCAACGGCGGTCTTGGTCCTACCAAAGACATCTCACCTCGCAAAACATTAATTAATTGAGGTAATTCATCTAAACTAGTTTTTCTTAAAAAGCTACCAATTTTAGTGACACGCGGATCATTTTTCATCTTAAATGCGGGGCCCTGCATTTCATTAAACTGCATCAAGACTTTTTTCTTTTTATCTGCATCCACACACATTGACCTGAATTTATATAAAACAAACAAACGTCGGTTTTTCCCCATCCGTTTTTGTTTAAAAAATACTGGTCCAGACGAAGTTAATTTAATCGCTAAGGCCACAACTAACAACAAAGGCGCTAAAAAAAACAATAAAATCAACGAAACCACTAAATCAAAAATTCTTTTATTCATTCTAAAAACTTTGTCACAAAACAAACAACTATTTTGCTTAAATGGCTCACTATCTTCTACCTTATAAATATAAAATTCTTTTCCATGCAACTTCATCAAAGTCATCATTTTTTGATATTGCTCTTGATACTCTTTACCCGGCACTAAAACCACCTGATCCACCACTTTGTTATTCAAAACCTGCTCAAAGTCAGTATAATCTCCCAAATAATTTAATTTAAAATTGGTTAATTTAAAATTAGTTAATGGCTTACTACTTATATATCCAATAATCGCTATGCCTAATTTACTATTTTCTTCAAAATCTAAAACCACCTCTTCTAACGCATCTTCCCCTACCAATAACACATACCTGGAATTATAACCTCTAGTACGCCAATAAAAAGTCACACTTTTCACTAACAAACCTTTGACTAAATATAAAAGCATCGCTACTAAATAATAGGTCATCAACAATTTTATATAAGAAATTAAAGAAAAATCCAAGAAAAAACGCGCACCTGCATAAAAAACACTTACCAATACTGCATGAATTAAAATACTGGTAGTAATTAAAACCAATTGTTGCAATAAAGACCTAAACCGCCTGGACCCATACAAACCCAAAACCCGAAAAATCAAAATCTGACCTACTACAAATAAAACTGCAAAACTAAAAATAGTATGTAAATTAAGTTCAAAATATTTCGATGATTTAATCAAAACACCTAAAATCAAAACATTGATTAAAAAATCAAGTACATATTCACTTCGTCTAATCGTCGTCGAATATCTTCTCAGCATTGCTTAACTCCGTATTAAAATAATTTTAATCCAAATCAAAACAAAATAAATTTTGATTTTAGACCAGGCATAAATCAAAATTTACCGCTTTGGTTTAGATTTACTATTATAATCATAATGATAATAGTAAGTCTTCCCATAATACTTATTCTTATCCAAAGCCAAATTATTAATCACATACCCCAATGGCGGTAAATTCATTTGCTTGATATGATCTGAGGTTTGTTTTAATAAATCTCGTGTAGTTTTTTCTATATCCACCACAAAAATATAACCATCAACTTTCTTAAAAAGAATCGCTGCGTCTGTTACTGCCTGAAATGGTGGTGAATCCAATAACACCAAATCAAACTCTTTTTTTAATTGTTCCAACATTTCACTAAACTTCTTACTCTCAATCAATTCTGCAGGATTTGGCGGAATCGGCCCTGCAGTTAAAACAAAAAGATTAGGAATACCCGTTTCCTGAATAACTTTCTCTAAATCTATTGATCCCACCAAAACACTGGTCAAACCCACAGTATTTTTCAAACCAAATTTTTTATGTGTTTTGGGCTTTCGAAGATCCACATCCATCAATAAAACTTTTTTACCTAAAATACTTTGGGTAAACGCCAGATTCGTCATTACCGTAGTTTTTCCTTCTCCCGGCGCGCTACTAGTCACCACCAAACTTTTGATCTCTTTATCCACAGCCGTATAATGAATATTTGTACGCAAACCTCGATAACTTTCCGAAATAGGTGATTTGGGATGCGCCTTAGTAATCAAATATTCAAAATCTTGATCGTCTTTATCTTTAGGTATTACCCCTAGCCTAGCCCAATTTGTAATTTCTTTAACCTCATCCAGACTTCTTAAACCTTGATCAAAATATTCCAAAAGTAATACCAAAGCTCCGCCCGCCATTAAACCCATAGTAATACCCAAAAGTAAAACTTTCTTTTTATTCGGAAAAACAGGGGATTTCGGCATAATCGCCGGCTCAACAATCCTAATAGATGCTATTTTCGCAGCTTCAAAAATTTTGGTCTCTTCTAATTTAATTAACAGATTATTTAAAAGTTTATTCTCAAAATTAGATTCACTTACTAATTGCGCATAAAGCAATTCTTTAGGAGGCAATTTACTAATTTCATTCTTTATTTCCAGAATCTCATTTTGTAAAAAAGTTTTACGTGCATTCAATCCTGTTAAACCAATATTCAATTGATTAACTTCGTTTTTCCATTGTGAAATAAAAGGAGCATTAATGTTACTCATTTGTATTATCTTTTTATTTAATGCAACCATTTTCGCATTAGCTACTTCTATTTCTGATGCCAAATCAACTTCAGTCGTTGTAAAAGAAACTAACCGAGCAACTAGAATTTCTGTTTCTTTTGATACTGCTACTGAATCTTCCCGTTTTAGAAAATCAAGTAATTTTTGTTGGCTCCGCTCAAAACCATCTCTACGTTTCTCAATTTGCGTTTCAATAAAACGTATCGCTAATTGATATTCTTCTCGATTAACTTCTCTATTTTGCTCAACCACTACTTGCGCAAACGCATTTACTATATCAGTCACTAACTTTCTATTTTTATGTCTATATGCAAGCATAAAAATAGAAGTACCTCTAACCGCCTCTACTATAACCCCTCCTGCCAAACCACCTTCATCCCAAAAATTCCCTGCTTCATCCACTAATTTAAGCTTATGAACAACTGCTTTAGCTATCGGTCTTGTCTTTATAAGCTCCATTTGAGTAGATATGTCAGCTGTAGCATCTGTAGAGCTAATATTCATAATACTAGCAATCGCCGACCCGTGAAACAACAACTTCGCCTCAGCCTTAAAAATAGGAGTCGCATTAACTAACCAAATAAGCATAATCAATATACAGGAGACAAAAGCCAGTCCAAATACCCATTTTCTTCTTAAAAACATGTAATAATAATCTAAAATTTCCATTTACTTAAACCTCCTTGAATAACGCTTTAACTTGCTCACCCACCAACTTTTTCGCTTTATCCATTGCCTCTCGATACATCGCCACATTATTTTCTGCATTATGCATATCTGTGGCTAAAAAATCATATAAATCTGCTTTTAATAATTCCTCAAAACAACGCTTGGCAGATGCCCCATAATACCCTGTTATACTCAAAATATTTCCTTGGATCAAACATCCACCTTCTTTTAATTGCCTAATCTTAGCCAAATTTTTTTGTAAATCTCGATTTCTTTCTATATGTGCGATAATAGGACACACATTGTAAATTTTAATCGCAAATAAAATCTCCTCCAAATAAGGTGGCCACTCATTTAAAGGTCCTTCCACTAATAATTTACCATTAATTACAGGCAATTTTTTTTGCGCTACCTTTGCGGGTACTGACTCATCCAAATAAACTTCTGCAAAAGGTATCAACTCTAGCTCTATTTTTTCTTTGTTTAAAACTTCTTGTAATTCCGCACATCTTTGCACCACTTTGTTTAAATCATTTTCATAATAAAAATTCATCACATGCGGTGAACAATATACTTTTTTAAAACCTAATACTTCATATATTACAGCCATTTTCACGGAATCCCCTATGGCCTCTGCTCCATCATCAATTCCGTACAAAATATGACTATGAATATCAATCATCTAATTCGTAATCATGTCATAAAAATAAATCGTATTTCTTGCAAGTCCTAAGAATGCGCCAATATCTTTCCAATCTGCAAAAAAATGTTTCGGCACAAAAACAATATCACCTTCTTGCAATGCGAATTTCAAAGTATCATTATTAAAATTAAATAAATCTGCTCTTATTCTGTAAACTTCCACTCTTTCCTTTTTTCTTCTAACAATTCCAACATTACCTGTATCAGCTTTTTCAGTATAACCACCAGCTTCTGAAAGATAATCCATAAAATTCGCATCTGGTATGTAGGGATAACTTCCTGGCTTATTAACCTGACCCAAAATATATATACTAACAAACGTACGTTTAACCAAAATCGTATCCCCATCTTCTAAAGACAAATTTTGGCTCAAATCATTTTTATTTATTAACTTATATAAATCAGCGATATGCGTAATCCCCCCTTTTCGCATCATTAAAACATTTTTCAAATCAGCCTGGGTTTTGAACCCTCCCGCTAAATTAATAACATTCATCAATTTATTTCTAATTTTGTCATACCCTGGTATTTCATAAAGACCTGGTTTTACTACTTCCCCTAAAACATAAATTCGATTCAATCTAATATTTTTTAAAAGCACCTTAACTTCTACATACTTATAATGTCTTTTTAATTTTCTTAAAACCAGGTCTTCAACTTCTGGAATAGTTCTTCCTACTACTTTAAAAATACCAATATTTATCAAATATACTTCACCACTACTAGAAACTACCCTATCATGCAACTTATCAACCACAGAACTCGCATCCTGAACTACAGACCCCAAAATCAAATCTGTTTGCTTATCATCCACAGCATAAAACGAAAGCGTATCTCCTACTTCAATAACCTGATTTGCCCATAATATCCCTGAAAAACCTAAAATTAATAACAAAACAAAAATAATCTTTTTCATATCTAAAATCCCACTCACTTTCTAAAATCAAAATACACCTTTAATTCTTCCAAAAGTATATTTCAATCCACCCAAATAGGCAACCACTTTCCCCTTTGACGAGCATCAAAAAACCAACTACAATCATACATTATGCTAGACATCAACAAAATCAGAGAAAATCCGGAAAAAATTCAAAAAGCTCTACTTAAAAGAGGCGATAAAATAGATTTTACCGAGTTACTGGCTTGGGATAAAGAACGCCGGCAACTTTTACAAGAAGTAGAAACCTTAAAAGCGCAAAAAAACCAGGTATCTAGTCAAATCCCTGCGCTCAAAAAACAAAATCAAGATGTTACACATCTTTTAGCTAAAATGAAAATTGTTTCTGAAAAAACCAAAACCTTAGACGAAAAACTATGTGAACTTGAACCAAAAATTCAACATTTCCTAGCCATGCTACCCAATATCCCCGCAGATGATGTAGTAGCCGGCAACAAAGAAAATAATCAGGTCCTCTCTACTTTTGGTCAAAAACCAAAATTTAATTTCACGCCCAAAGATCATCTTCAGCTAGTCACTGATCTAGGCCTCATTGACTATGAACGTGGCGTTAAAATGGGTGGTAACGGTTTCTGGCTCTATAAAGGCCTTGGCGCACAACTAGAATGGGCGTTACTCAATTATTTTATCGAAACCCACTTGAAAGACGGTTATGAATTTATCTTACCTCCGCATATTTTAAATTATCAATGCGGTTATACAGCTGGCCAATTTCCTAAATTTGAAGATGATGTTTATCTGATGCAACAAGAAGATGGGCAAGGCCATCATGCTTTTATGTTACCCACCGCCGAAACGGCACTTATAAACTATCATCGTGATGAAATCATCCCAGAAACTGAACTACCTAAAAAATATTTTGCCTATACCCCATGCTATCGCAAAGAAGCAGGCAGTTACCGTGCAGCAGAACGCGGCATGATTCGCGGCCACCAATTCAATAAAATAGAAATGTTTCAATTCACCAAACCAGAACATTCCAACCAAGCGCATCAAGAACTCATCAAAAAAGCTTGCGGGCTTGTCGAGGGATTAGGACTACACTATCAACTCTCCAAACTCGCTGCCGCAGATGTTTCCGAAGCTATGACCACCACTTATGATATTGAAATTTGGATCCCCAGTATGAATGATTATAAAGAAGCGAGCTCTGTTTCCAATTCCTGTGACTATCAATCCCGTCGTGGCAACATTCGTTTCAAAAATCAAACAACTGGTAAAAACGAGTTTATCCATAGTTTAAACGGTTCCGGTTTAGCTACCAGCCGCCTGCTACCTGCGATTGTCGAACAATTCCAACAACCTGACGGGTCAGTCCTCATTCCTAAAGTACTACATAAATTTACTGGTTTTGATAGAATAAATCCTACTAAATAAAAAATTTCCTTAGGCCTCACCCTTCTCCTATTTAAAAAACCAATGCCCTCACCCCCTAGCCCCCTCTCCCGTGGAGAAGCTATCATATCTTTCAGTAAGGATATATTCGGGAGAGGGGGAATATATTGTGGATTTATTGATAAAATTATCCATAACCAATTCCCCTCTCCCGAATATAAACTAACTGAGTAATTTATTCTGTTTCCACGGGAGAGGGGTGGCGCGAAGCGCCGGGGTGAGGGCACTTGTTTTTTTGCGGATTTCTCCGGATGCTAGTGTATTCTTAAGAGAAAGGGATGTCACTGCAGGTGACAGGGGGTGAGTATTAAACTTAATTAAAAAATATCTTTAGGTTTATAAGAACTAAATTTTTTATATTTTTTAAAAAACAACTTTTCCGCTTGTTTCACAACTTCCTGAATCTGGTGATCAGCATTACCCATAAAATGCTTTTTATGTTTTAAAATTTTATCTAAAACTTCTTTAGTAATACCTTTATTTTTAAAAACCGGATCTTGGGCTAATAATTTTATTAAATTATTATTTTCTGCTCCTTGATCCCTAATTTTTAAAGCTTCTTTAACCGCATACTTTTTAATAAGTTCATGCGCTTCTTCTCGGCCTATCCCTGCTTTAACCGCAGTTATTAATATTTCTGTACTAGCTAAAAAGGGTAAATATCTTTCCAATTCTTTTTCTATCATCGCCGGATATGTTCCCATATTTTTCAACACTGTCAAAACAGTCTCACACAACCCATCCATTACATAAAAAACATCCGGTATGATAACTCGCCTAACTACCGAACAAGACACGTCCCCTTCTTCCCATTGATCACCGCTCAGTCTAGAAGCTCCGTCCGCATACATTTTCAATAACTCACAAAAACCACAAATTCGTTCCGAACTACGTGTATTCATCTTATGAGGCATTGCCGAAGACCCCACCTGCCCCGCACTAAATCCTTCTGTAACCAGCTCATACCCAGCCATCAACCGCATCCCTTTAGCAAAATTCTCCAAAGCAGCACTTATCCCCACCAAACATGTACCCAACTTATAATCCAAAGACCTAGGATACACCTGACCAGTAGCCTGTAAAACCTGTTTAAACCCTAATTTTTGAGCTAGTTTTTGCTCTAACAAACGTAACTTTTCTTTATTTCCCAATAAATTCAACATATCAAACTGCGTACCAACAGGGCCTTTAATCCCTCTTAACGGATAATTTTCTAAAAAACTTTCCAAATCCCGTAAATGCCAAATCAACTCTTCTGCCCACATCGCTATTCTACGCCCTAAAAGCGTGGGTTGAGCTGGCTGATGATGTGTACGCGCTGTCAAAACTATACCTTGATACTCTTCTGCCTTATCACAAAACTGTTTTAAAATAGCCACTAATTTACCAAAAATAATTTCCAGAGCTTTTTTAATCTGCATTTGTTCTACATTATCGGTCAGGTCACGTGAAGTCATACCTCTATGAATATATTCTCCTGCTCGCGCTGTTTGCACATACGCTTCAATTCTAGCTTTCACATCATGCTTAGTTTTTACTTCTATTTTCTTAATTAAGTCCAAATCTATTTTAGACAAGGCTTTTTCAAATTTCACTATTTCTTTATCTGAAATATCTAGGCCTAACTCTTTTTGTGCTTTTAACACTGCAAGCCACAATTCACGTTCATAAATGATTTTTTGTTTTTCACTAAAAATATTATTTATTTCAGAAGTAGCATATCTTGCCGACAGAATATTAGCATTAGTCATTTTCATATACCTTTACATAATTATTATTTATACGCGTACCATTAGCCTGTAATTTAGTAAGCTTTTGAGCATTTCTTTCTTTAATCAATCTTACATACTTAGAATTTATAAAAGCAAACATCTGCGCTACAAATTTACCAATATTTTTAGGATTCGCAATTACGGCATTGGAACTCCCAGGAGGATTAGTTAACGCACTTGTATTAGCCATATCCGGCGGACAACTAATCACCGGCGCCAACGTATAAAAAGATAATGTCCCAGAAAGCGCGTCCGTACCACCAGCCACCGCGATATAAACTACGGCCCCATTAATAGAATTTAATTCTTGGGTGATTTGCAAAAGTTCCGCAGTTTGCTTATGCGCAGAACAAATCATTACTTCATAAGATATTTCATATTCTTCTAAAGATTTAATGATTTTTTTAATATGTTCTTCATCACTATCTGAACCCGCTAAAATAACAGCACATCCTTTATTTTCCACAATCGCTTTTCGCATCTCTGGTTTCATAAGCTTCTCCTTCTTCGTTTACTTCTATATCATTATATTTCAAACTCCTCTATATTTCCAATAATACAACAAATTGAGGGCTAATCCCCCCCCCTCAAATCTAAACGGATATCCGAAAAATAGTGGCATTTCTTATGAAAATTAGCTATACTTCTTAATGGTCAAAAAATCAAACAAAGGAGAAAAAAAATATGGACCAAACAAATCTGGAAACACTCAAACATCTTTTTTGGATAGCGCCCGTCGGAGCTTCTTTAGCTCTTGCTTTCGCTTATTACTTTTTTAAAGATGTTATGAAAAATGACGAGGGAACACCTCGCATGAAAGAAATTGCTGAATATGTTCGTAAAGGATCTATGACTTACCTTAAACAACAATACAAAATAGTCGCTATCTATTTTGTTTTTGCTTTTCTTTTCTTTTCTTTTTTAGCTTTTATTCTTAAAGTACAATCTCCCTGGGTTCCTTTTGCTTTTTTAACTGGTGGTTTATTTTCCGGTATTGCTGGTTTCATTGGTATGAAAACCGCCACTAATGCCAGTGCACGTACTACCCACGCAGCTAGAACCAGTCTTAACAATGCTCTAAAAATCGCTTTACGAGCAGGCGCTGTTTTAGGTTTATCTGTAGTAGGTCTTGGCCTTTTAGATATTTCTTTATGGTTCATCTTATTAAAAATGATTTTAAACTTACCTTTATCTGAAGTTACTATTACCATGCTTAGTTTTGGTATTGGTGCTTCATCTATGGCTTTATTTGCTCGTGTCGGTGGTGGTATTTTTACTAAAGCTGCTGACGTTGGCGCTGACCTAGTCGGTAAAATAGAAGCTAATATTCCTGAAGACGATCCTAGAAATCCCGCTACTATCGCGGACAATGTAGGTGATAATGTCGGCGATGTTGCTGGTATGGGTGCTGACCTTTACGAAAGCTATTGCGGTAGTATTCTAGCAACTGCGGCTCTAGGTTCTGCAGCTGCAGCCAGCATTGCACAAGGATCAGAAACCACTGCTTTTCTAATGGTTATTGCGCCTATGATTATTGCTGGTATTGGTACTTTTCTTTCTATATTCGGTGTTTTTAGTGTTAAAACCAAAGAAGGCGCTAGTCAAAAAGAACTTTTAAAATCTTTGGAACGCGGCGTAAATGTAACTTCAATTCTTATTATTATTTTATCAGCCATCGTATGTTACTTATTACTAAATACTATCCTAGGAACTCAAATTATAGGCGGCTGGATAGGTATTTGGCTTACGATCATCGTTGGTTTAGCAGCAGGTATCATTATTGGGAAAGCAACTGAATACTACACCTCTGATCACTATGAACCAACCAAAGCTATCTCTAAAAATGCTACTACCGGCGCTGCTACCGTTATTATCGGCGGCATTGGTTCCGGAATGTTATCCACTGGTATTCCGGTACTTACTATTTGTACTAGTATCTTACTAGCTTATTGGCTTTCCGGCGGCTACGAACATACTTACCTTGGTTTATATGGTATCGGCTTTGCAGCTGTAGGAATGCTTTCTACTCTAGGATTTACGCTATCCACTGATGCTTATGGTCCTATTGCGGACAATGCTGGTGGTAACGCTGAAATGAGTGGGCTTGGTCCTGAAGTCAGAAAAAAAACAGATGCCCTTGATTCACTTGGCAACACTACTGCTGCTACAGGAAAAGGATTTTGCGTAGGATCAGCAGCGCTAACCGCACTAGCACTTATCGCAGCTTATATTGAAGAAGTTAGAAACTCACTTATCCGTCTAGGTCATACTACCATTGAAGTTGGTAATCAAGTTATTCTTACCTCTCAAGCTACTTTAGAAAACTTTATGGAATATTTTAATGTCACACTTATGAATCCAGCGGTACTTGTCGGTACTTTTTTAGGTGCGATGCTAGCTTTTGTTTTTACAGCCTTAACTATCAATGCCGTTGGCGAAGCTGCTTTTGCGATGGTCGTAGAAGTAAGACGTCAATTCAAAGAAATTAAAGGTATTTTAACAGGAGAAGGTAAACCAGATTATGAAAGATGTATTGCAATAGCTACCAAAGGAGCTCAAAAACAAATGGTTTTACCAGCTGTCGTTGCACTCTTGGTTCCTATTATTGTAGGACTTGTTCTTGGCGTAGCCGGGGTTATCGGTCTTTTAGTAGGCGGCTTAGTAACCAGCTTTTCTATGGCCGTCTTTTTAGCAAATTCCGGTGGTAGCTGGGATAATGCGAAAAAACACATTGAACAAGGTATGCATGGAGGCAAAGGTTCCGACGCTCATAAAGCAGCTATTGTTGGAGATACCGTAGGTGATCCATTCAAAGATACAGCGGGACCAAGTCTTGATATCTTAATCAAACTTATGAGTATGGTTAGTATTGTAGTAGCCGGACTTGTTATTAGATATAGTCTGCTAGGCTAAACCTTCTTCTTTAAAATCTAAAACACCCCGTTTTTGTAATAAAAACGGGGTGGTTTTTTTTTCGTTCCAACAAAAACTATGTTAATATTTTCATAGAAACGATTCGAAAAAAACATTCAAAAGGAGTAATTCAAAATGACTAAATTAAATCAAATTTATAAATGCACTATTTGTGGCAATATCGTAGAAATGGTCCATGCTTCCATGGGCGAACTAGTTTGCTGTGGTCAAAAAATGAACTTAATGCAAGAAAACACCACAGACGCGGCACAGGAAAAACACGTCCCTGTAATTGAAAAAACAGCTCAAGGTTTAAAAATCAAAGTAGGAAGTACAACTCATCCTATGGAAGAAAAACATTTCATTGAATGGATCGAATTATTAGCAAACAACCAAGTTTATAGGAAACAACTCAAACCCGGAAATAGCCCGGAAGCAGAATTTTGCATTACCGCTACCAGCTTTAACGCTAGAGCATATTGTAATTTACACGGACTTTGGCAAAATACTTAAATCACCTAAAATACGGGCAAGTATTTTTTCTTCCGATAACCCGTATTTATCTTTTAATTGATCTACACTACCATGTTCTAAAAATTTATCAGGCAAAGCTATCTGCTTAAACATATTCCGTGCTTTTGAATCTTCTATATCTAATTGTTCTAAAATATAAGCATAAACGCCGCCGATCACACTACCTTCTTCTAAAACATAAATCAATTTAGCCTGTTCTACATATTCTTTTAATAACTTAATATCCAAAGGTTTAATAAATCTCAAATTAATCACTGCTACCGAAACCTTTTTCTCATCCAAACGTTCCGTCACCCGTACTGCCGGCCAAACCATAGAACCTGCTGCCAGCAATAAAACCTGATACGGCTTTTTCGTTTTATCTCCCCTATTTTCAAAAATCACTTCTGCTTTACCTTTACTTAATTTAGTATTAACTGTCCCATCTTCTAAAGGAACTCTACTACGCGGATATCTAATCGAAACAGGCCCTTTATATTCCATAGCCCAATTCAACATCTGTCTTAACTCTGTTCCGTCTTTAGGCGCTAAAATAGTCAAATTAGGTATTGGTAACAAATAACTATAATCAAAAATTCCATGATGCGTAGGACCATCAGCTCCCACAAACCCGGCTCTATCAATAGCCAAAACCACCCCTAAATTTTGCAAACATACATCATGCACCACCTGATCAAAACCTCTTTGCAAAAAAGTAGAATAAATAGTCAAAACCGGTTTTAATCCTCCTCTAGCCAACCCTGCCGCAAAAGTTACAGCATGCCCTTCAGCAATGCCCACATCATAAAACCGTTTCGCATATTTTTTAGCAAACTCTACTAACCCACTTCCTTCTGTCATAGCCGGCGTAATCGCTACCACTTCTTTTCGCTTTTTAGCTATTTTCAACATTTCCTCACCAAAAACTTCTTGATATGTAATTAAATTACTTGTTATCCTTTTATTTTTTTTAGGTTGTATCCCATGATATTTTGTTGGATTATCTTCAGCCGGAGTATACCCTTTTCCTTTTTGCGTAATCACATGCAACATAATAGGGCCCTTATATGACTTAGCATACTTTAAGGCCGCCATCATAACCAATACATCATGTCCATCCAAAGGACCCAAATATTTAAAACCAAATTCTTCAAACAAAACATCAAATTTCATATCCAGAACTACGTGTCTTAATCTTTCCACCATTTTTTCTATTCTTCTGGTTAAAGGCACGCCTATTTTAGGAATTCTTTTAAAAAGCTTTTCAAATTTTCTTTTAGCTTTATTATAAACCTGTGAAGTACGTACAGAAGTTATATATTTAGACATACTACCTATGGGTTTAGAAATAGACATATCATTATCATTTAAAATACAAATAAAATTGGTTTTCAATTTTTCCACATTATTCAAAGCTTCAAAGGCCATTCCATTAGCAAAAGAAGAATCTCCAATAACCGCAATCACCGCATTTTTTTTATGCTGCAAATCTCTCGCATGCGCTAATCCTAAAGCCGCAGAAATAGAAGTCGAAGAATGCCCCGCTCCAAAAACATCATGTTCACTTTCACTAATCTTGGTAAAACCAGACAATCCTTTAAACTGTCTGATCGTTAAAATCTTATCCTGTCTACCAGTCAACATTTTATGTGAATAACACTGATGTGCTACATCCCAAACAATCTGATCTTTAGGACTATCAAAAACCGTATGTAAAGCTAACGTCAGTTCCACAACCCCCAAATTGGAAGCTACATGCCCGCCACAAACATCCCCAATTTCAATAATCTTTTCTCTTAATTCTATGGCTAACTGTTCTAATTTAGCTTTAGATAATTTTTTTAAATCTTGGGGCAAACTCAAATTTTCTAACAATCGTTTTTCCATAATATGGATTATAATATCAAACCCTTGTAAAATAAAGGGTATCAAACGTATCAATACAGGTTTAGGAAAAGTTTTTTAGGCCTTCAATAAAAACTAAATTAAGCCCCTCTACATTTATGGAGAGGGGCTTGGGGTGAGGCTTAAGAGGCTTTTCAAACCTAAACGACTATTAAACAAAGGAATAAAATAAATGGATAAACTGAAAAAAATAATTATTCAAACTGAAAAAAACAATTCTTTTTTAGAACAAACCTTTAAAAAACTAAAACTATTTATTCACCCCACCTTTATCCAAAACAATACTGTACAAGCTTGCTCATTTACTCAAACTCCACAAAAATTAAACAGCAATTCCACAGCTGTAAACCAATATTTTAAAAATACTATACAACAAAATAAAAATCAGGTTTTACAAGGAAATACTAAATCCACACTCATCAAAGGAAAAAAAATCGCCGTACTTTTTTCCGGCGGCCCTGCAGCCGGTGGGCACAATGTCTTAGTAGGCATCAAACTCGCTTTAGGTGAAAACAATACTTTATACGGTATCAAAAACGGACCTAAAGGATTTTTAAACGGCGAGTTATTTGAGATCACTTCTCAAAAACTTACGCACATCCTTAATCTAGGCGGATTTGATTTTTTAGGGTCAGACCGCACAAAAATAAAAACACCTGAACAATTTAACAAAGTAAAAAAAATAGTCCTTCAATATCAGTTAGATGGTCTAATTATTATTGGCGGCGATGATTCCAATACCAACGCGGCCATTTTAGCCGAATACTTATTTGACCTCAAATGTGCTGTTATTGGCGTACCTAAAACTATTGACGGCGATCTACAAGTTAATCATCTTTTACCCATTACTTTTGGTTTTGATACTGCTACCAAAATCTATGCCGAACTCACCGGCAATATTTTGCAAGACACCCCTTCATCCCACAAATATTGGCATTTCATCAAAGTCATGGGTCGTAGTGCCAGTCACGTAGCCTTAGAAGTTGCGCTCCAAACCAAACCGCCTATCACCCTTATCTCTGAAGAAATCGCGCAGAAAAAAATGTCTTTAAACGATATTATTACTTATATTTTAAAAATTATTCTTAAAAGATATTTCAAAGGTCTCCACCACGGCCTTGTCCTAGTCCCCGAAGGACTCATTGAATTTATTCCTGAATTTCAAATCCTGATCCAAGAACTCAATAATACCTTGGCACAACAAGAAAAAGAACTTGCTCAAATAAATTTATTTTCTGAAAAAAAAGAATTAATTATTAGTAAAATCAATGAGAAATCAGCTAAACTTTTCAGCAGTTTACCACAAAACATTCAAGAAAAATTACTCTTAAATAGAGACTCGCATGGTAACCTACAAGTTTCCCAAATAGATACTGAACAACTATTAATAGAAATGCTTAAACGTAAAATTCAAAGTCTCAAAAATGATCCTCAGAAATTACTTTATGCTTTAAATATCAATGCGAATCAAGATGATATTGAAAAAATCCATAAATTCAAATTTGCCACAAACCATCATTTTTTTGGCTATGAAGGACGTTGCGGCGCTCCCTCTACCTTCGATGCTGCCTATACTGTTAATTTAGGTTTAACCGCAGGTTCCTTGGCCTTAGAGCACCATACCGGGTATCTAGCCTCTATCACTAATCTTGATCAAAATAGTCAAATTATAGCTATTCCTTTATCCGGGCTCATCACTCTAGAAAAAAGAAGCGGGAAAAATGAAATGGTGATTCAAAAAGCGCTCGTAGATTTAAAGTCTCCAGCTTTCGAATTTTTTAGCGAAAGACGATCTCATTGGGCCGAAACCGACTGTTTTAGCAGTCCGGGACCACGACAATATTTCGGACCCACCGCTAATCAATTACCGTTTACCGTAGCCCTCAATCAAGGCTACTCCAATACTCAATTTGATTTAGGCATTGAAACAGACATTTCGTTGTAATCAAAATACCTTCAATAGGCCTTAGCAAATACCACACGTTGCGTACTATCTTTTCCGCAATAAATACATTTACCTTTTTCAGTTTTTGGTGTTAAAGGTACTGATCTAATAGTAACACTCAAATCTTCATTAATTTTGTTTTCACAAGCCTCATTTGTACACCAATGTGCTAGAACAAAACCGCCATGAATTTCTGGTTTTTGTTTATTTTGAGGTGTGAAAAAATCATAAAATTTTTGTTTTTCATCTATCACAACTGTGTTTTTCTTTTTAAATGTTTTTGCTCGTACCAAAATATTTTGTTGTATCTCTTCTAATATATCCAGTATCTGCTCTTTAAAAACCTCTTTATCCAAGGCCGCTTTATCTTTAGGACTTTTATCTCGCCTACCCACAAAAACTGTTTTTTGATCTACTTCTTTAGGCCCAATCTCTACTCTTACCGGAATCCCTTTTTTTATCCAATCCCATGCTCTACCACCAACGTCCCTGGTATCAATTTCCACTTCTAAATTACGATAAACATAAAATTTGTTCTTTAAATCCTGAGCCAAACCTTTTGTATAATCCATTACTCTAGACCGATCTTCTTCTCTTTTAATAATCGGCATTAAAACCACATGACTAGACGCTACCCGTGGAGGTAATACCAAACCATCATCATCAGAATGTGCCATAATCATTCCACCGATCATCCTTGTAGACACACCCCAAGACGTAGTCCATGCATATTCTTCTGTACCCTGAACTGTTTGAAACTTAATTTCCGCTGCTTTAGAAAAATTTTGCCCCAAAAAATGCGACGTTCCAAATTGTAAGGCCTTACGATCCTGCATCATTGCTTCCATACAAAACGTATCTACCGCACCAGGAAATCTCTCCCCTGCAGTTTTTCTACCTGTAATCACCGGTATCGCCAAATAATCACGAGCAAATTTTTCGTATACATCCAACATCATCAACGTACGTTCTTCCGCTTCCTCTTTACTACTATGTACCGTATGGCCTTCCTGCCACAAAAACTCTGTTGTTCTCAAAAACAAACGCGTCCGCATTTCCCATCTCACAACATTAGCCCATTGATTAATCAAAATAGGTAAATCCCGATAACTCTTAGTCCATTTAGCAAACAAATCACCAATAATTGTCTCTGAAGTAGGCCGTACCACCAAAGGCTCTGCCAAAGGTCCTGCTGGTACTAACCCTCCGTTTGGCCCTTTCTCTAATCTATGATGGGTTACTACCGCACATTCTTTCGCAAACCCTTCCACATGCTCTGCTTCTTTTTCTAAAAAACTTAAAGGAATAAATAAAGGAAAATAAGCATTTTTTACACCAGACTCTTTAAACATCCGATCCATAATCGTTCTAATATTTTCCCAAATCGCATATCCCCACGGTTTGATCACCATACAGCCTCTCACCGGTGAATTTTCAGCCAAATCCGAAGCTTTCACTACTTCCTGGTACCATTGAGCATAATCTTCGTCTCTGGTTGGCGTAATCGCTGTTTTCATGACTTAAACCTCTTTTCTAAGAATAATTTTTTATTATTATAAAGCAAAACTATCTCCAAAGCAAAAAAACGTCTGTATAAACATGAGATTTTTCATGAGGTACCAATTAAACATGCAAAGACCATGCCAAATTTCTCATGAACTCTTGAAAACAATTTTGTCCCTGAAACCAAATCGTCTCCAAATCATGTCTAGGCCATAAATCAAAATGTACCCCTGCACAAACATCTTGTCCGAAATTCTTCTTTCTCAAAACCATCACCTTACGTTCCTTTTTAAACCGTTTAATATAAGCGATTGATTCCCTTTGAAATTTGGCATGCACCGAATAATTTAAATATAACCTTAAATCAAACTTTCGTGCATATTCATAAACCTCTGGCAAATCAGGAAGTGACGATCTTGTCACAAAATGATTTAATATCACATGCCGTTTTTCGGCTTGCAAATAACGTATATTTTCTTCTAATATTCCTAACCCATCAAAACCCGTAAGCAGCCTATACCCTTTTTTGTCACAACTTGGCAAATAAAAACAAAATTCATCTACCAAGTCTTTTACCTGATCCAGAACATCCAGATTAAAAACACCGTTCGTCCACAACCTTACTTTAATCTTATTCTTTTGCAAAAAACCCAGGATATAAGGCAATTCTTTGCAAACCAAGGGCTCTCCACCTATGACATTAAAAACTTTTGCCTTCTTAAACGTTTTAAAGAACTGCCCAGCTTGAATTAAATCAGAGACATCCCCTACTGCCGTTAATTTACGATTTCGCTCCTGATCTGACAAACTCCTAAACAAGTCAAAACCATCATCACTTATTTTAGGGACTTTTATTTTCTGAAAAACCGGGTTAGACCAAAGATGGCAATGCTCACATCGTAAGATACATTCTTTAGTAACACACAAGGTGTTTTGGCTTAAAAAATCAAAAAATTTAATCATATTGCAAATATGATACTACAAATCAATCACCATGAATATTTATAGTCTTCCAAACACCCATCTTATAACGAAAATATAACACCAGTCCCATCACAAAATAATGCAAACCCGCCAAAAGCCAAATATACATAATCGGCCAGCCCCACATCACAATCACGACATATTCTAAGCTCATAAAAATAAACGTGATCACAAAAATAGCCCACATTTTAAATTTCGTATCTCCGGCACCATTCAAGGCATTTGCATAAATCTGGTATACAATCTCCCCCACTAACAAAATTGGAAACAATAAAATAAGTTTTTTAGCAATCAACGTAATCTCTTCAAACTCCGCTAATCCGGTCTTATTAAAAACACCCAACAAGACATTTTCCAATCCAAAAATCATCCATAAAACAAAAAAAACATAAATAAAAGTTAACATAAAAACATTAAAAATAATTTTGTCACAAATTTTTCTCTTTTTCCTACCAATATACTGCCCTATCAAAACCGAAGTTGCTAACCCAAATCCAAAAACCGGTAAAACAGCAAAAAGATAAATAGAAATTACAATATTACTCGCCGCCATCGCAACCGTTCCTAGCAAACCAATAATCAAATTAAAAAAAGCAAAACTCATTTCTCCAACAAAAAAACTCAGTCCATTAGGCAATCCATACTTTAATAATTTAACAAAAAGCACTTTATTAAACTGATACAATTTATGTATTCTAAACTTCAAACGATACTTCTTCTGAAAAATTAGCCCAAAATAAAATAGTACCGAACTAGCCCATGCCAAAACCGTAGCCAAAGCAGCCCCTGCCATCCCCATTTGTGGAAACCCAAAATTCCCAAAAATCAAAAGATAATCAAATAATAGATTCACGATCACCTGTATAAACGTCGCGTACATATTGATATGCGTTTTCCCTAACCCAGAAAAAAAACTAGCTGGCACCTGCAATAAAATAGCCAGAAACCCGCCTTGCATCAAAATTGAAAAATAAATCAATTCCTGTTCCACAAAACCAGCTGACCCATGAAAATAATTAATTAACATACGTCCCAATGGCAAACACAACAAAAACGGCACAATCGCCATTAGAGAAAAATAAACTCCCTGCCAAAACATCTTTGCCACATGCCGCTTATCATTAGCTCCATAATATTGGGCAATAAAAGTATTGATATACCCTGCGGTCCCTGTAAAAATACAAAAAAACAGCCACGTCAAAGACAAAGCAGGCATTGCTGCAGCTACCGCCTCTATACTGTACCAAGACAAAAAGACCCTATCTACAAACCCCAATACCGTAAACGACAACATTGACAGAACAAAAGGTAAAGCAATCCTTATCAGCTCTTTAATACCGCCTCTTCCTCGCATTTTTCTTAAAACCATGCGTTCCAATGGATACTTCAATTTAATATCCATCTCTTTATATAAATTTTTTAAATAACTCATTTTCTTTATTCCTTACATCCAAAAATTACATCTTCCTTTAATAACCATTCCAAACCTTCTGTTGTTTCTCTTCACTTTTCTCCACCTCCTTTTTTAATCTTCAATCCTTATGACCACAAACCTGTACCCATCTTTCATAATTATGCTTTTCCCTTCTATTATTGTTCCCCCTCTCCATTAATATGGAGAGGGGGTTAGGGGGTGAGGCCTTATCCTTTGCATCTCATCTAAGGGGGGGCACATCACTCCCAAAAAACACACCTAGCCTAAGCCGGTAAATATATTCTTTCTCTCACAATTAAATTGAAAAATTAAAAAGATATCCTCAGGCTAGATTAGCCCAAAAACACAAAGACAAAAAAAGCGTAGCATTTGATTATACATTTTTACACACTCACAAAATTTAGGTAAGGGGAATTATAACACCCACAAAAAAGCTCGTCAATACCAATAATATTCCTTAGTTATTCCCCCTCTCCATTAATATGGAGAGGGGGCTAGGGGGTGAGGCCTTTAAAACCTATCCTATTTCTTCCCCAGAATATAAAAGTTTCAAATTTCCATCATCCTGCCGTAATTGCAGAGCGCCTTCCGCATCCACACCCTCTAAAACACCAGTATAAACGGCTTTACTTGTTTTAATAAAAATTCTTTGGCCTAGATTATGTAGCTTTTGTTCATATACCGATCTAAACTCAGCAAACCCTTTTTTCCATAAAAGTTCATAATTACGCTCAAAAATCTCTAGAAATTCCTTTAAAAAAATCTCTTTATCGATTTTCTTCTGCAACAAAATATTTAAAGCCGTAGCCGGTTGCCCTACTTCAGCCAAATCTTTTTCTGACATATCAAGATTAATGCCAACCCCCACTACAATCCCTGTAAAAACATTCCCCTTCACTTTTGTTTCCGCCAAAATACCAGCTATTTTTTGTTCATCCACCAAAACATCATTTGGCCATTTAATTTTTAGTTTGAAATTTGTATCTTGAAAATATTTTTGCAGAACCTCAGCCAACGCCAAACTTGTCATTGGCGTAATCGTCATAATTTTTTTCTGAGACTCTACTGTATGGTCTGAAACAAGAGGCTTTAAAATAATCGACATATACAGATTATTTACACTGTCCGAAACCCATCGCCTATCAAATCTTCCCCTACCCTTAGTCTGCTGATCTGCCACCACCACGGTTTTATCTGCATACTGATGCAAATACTTTAAAGCATAGGTATTCGTAGAATCTATCACCTTAAATCTTAAAAGATTAAACGTCATCCCTTTAAAAGTAACCAATCCACGCTTTTACCAGCTTCCTCCACTACATCTGAAATTTCCTCTATATGTTCTACAATTTCCTCTAAAACCCTAAGATCTCCCAAAGCTATTTTTTTCTCATTAGCCAATTTATACAATACTTCTAAACACCTGGACCTAACCCCATCTATTTCATGTTCCAAATTTTCTATTTTATCCACAACATTTAAAACACATTTTTTATCATCTATATAACAATTCAAACAATCCATATAAAGCATATATATATCTTTAACTTTTTGTACTAAATCTTTTAAATAATCGCTTAATTCCGCCGGGAACTTGCCATCTAATTTTTCAAAAATCAAAATACGTTTAGCACTCGCAATCATATAATCAGAAATACCTTCTGTACGCTGATAAATTCTCAACAAATCATATTGTTTTTGATAATCAAAATCAGACTCAATAATCTGTCGCATAATATCCTGAAAAATCTTCGTAGACTCTTTATTTAAAGCTTTAATCTTTCGATAATTATCTACAACTTTTTGTTCTTCATTTTCACACAAAAAATCTACCATCTCTACCAAAAAACAAACTTCTTTAAACCCTATTTTTCCATGTTCTATAAAAGATTCTATAACTCCATATTCATCTTCAAAATTCAAAAAACCAAAATATTTATCAAACATATGATTACCTTCCTTTTTATTTTGTTAAAAATCTCTTCTTTTTATTTCGCCCGCATCATCCAAAGCTTTTTTAGTTAACAAAGGACCTATCACCTGAAAAATAAAAGTAGTTACCGTAATAATAGCAATAACCTGTCCTCCAACCTTAACAGCCTCTGGAACCGCAAAAGCCGCTAATTCATTATAGCTAGCAATAGCCAAACCTATGGCAACACCAGCTTGAGGCAATAAACATAATCCCACATATTTTTTCACTTTAACAGGAGCGCCAGAAACATGTCCGCCAAACCAGCTACCAATATATTTACCCAAAAATCTAAAAAGCAAATAAATCAGCACTAACCAACCAATACCTTGCAACAAAGAAAAATCCAATCTAGCACCAACTAAAATAAAAAATAAAATATAAATAGGTGGCGTCCACTTATTCATCAAGACAAAAACCCGATGTGTATAATGCGGTCTGAAATTACACAAAAACACACCTAAAGCCATATTCGCTAAAATCATAGAAAAATTCATCCCAATAGCAATCCCGCTACATATAAAAACTGCAGCTAACGCCAAAAGCTGGGTCACGTCATCATCCTTAATCTTATGCACCAAATACATCATAATTAAGCTCAAAACAAAACCCAATAAAATAGATCCTAAAATCTCCCAAATTGCAAAACCAGTCAAATGCCAAAAAGAAGTTGCTTCACCTATATGTAAAAAAGTTTTAGCAAAATTAAAAATTAAAGCATAAATAATAATTCCAATCGCATCATCTACCCCGATAACCCCATAAATAGTAGTCGTAACCGGACCTCTTGCTCTATATTCTTTAATTACATCCGTAGTTCCACCCGGAGCCGAGGATGAAGAAATCGCCCCTACCAATAACGCTAAAGGCAAATTTTTAGTAAATAAATATATAGCCGTGAAAACAAAAAAAGCCGTGAATAAAGATTCAAAAATAGCAATAGAAAAAATAGAAACACCTAGTTTTTTAATTCTAGCCCAACGTAATTCACCGCCAATCAAAAAACCAATTAACCCTAAAGTAAGATCTGTAATAAAATTCAACGAATTAATTTGTGGTGCATTCAAAAACTTCAATCCTGATGCACCCAATAAAAACCCAATCACAATATAGCCAATTACTTGAGGAAGCTTAATTTTCTTTAAAAACAAACCACCCATCAATCCTGCAAAAAGCGCAATTCCTACCAATAAAAAATAATGCATTTCTTATATTCTTTCCTGAACTTGAGTTACCACATCATCCAAACTCAATTCTTCTTGGTCTCCGGTTCCCATATTTTTCAAAACCGCAATTCCTTTTTCCACTTCATCTTCACCAATAATCAAACAATAGTTTGCCTCTAATTTATTGGCCAACTTCAATTGCGTCTTTAAATTAGAATCAGAATAAGACATTTCACTTTTAATACCAGCCCGTCTCATTTCATCTAAAATGTAAAAACCTTTAGTCCGTTGCATCTCACCCAACGCCACAATAAATAATTTTAAATTTTCTTTTTTAAACTCTTTTTTATCATGTAAACTCTGCAAAACCAAAGCTGTCCGTTCCATCCCAAAAGCAAAACCTACGGCCGGGACTTTGGGCCCGCCAAACTTTTCCACTAAGGTATCATATCGTCCACCGCCACAAATTGCGTTCTGAGCACCCAACTGATCCGAAACAATCTCAAATACCGTACGGTTATAATAATCCAACCCTCTTACCAACCGCGGATTAATTTTAAACTCGATCCCCAAACTATCCAAATATTCCTGTACAGAATTAAAATGATCCTTACATTCCTGACACAAAGATTTTCTGATATCTGGTAACGCACTAAAATAATTATTACATTTCTTGTTTTTACAATCCAAAATACGTAAAGGCTTAGTCTCAAATCGCCGCTGACAATCCTTACATAAATGCGGCAAACTATTACCCAAAAACTGTTTGATTCTTTCCTCAATCACTGGTCTACAAACCGAGCAACCAGAAGAATTAAGAGCTACAGACAAATCAGATAAACCCAACTCATCAAAAATATGTACCCCCAAAGAAATTATTTCCGCGTCCGCAAAAGGTTCTGCCGAACCCAAATTTTCCACGCCAATCTGGTGAAACTGTCGATACCTACCGGCTTGCGGCCGATCATATCTAAACATCGGTCCACAATAATAAAGTTTGGAAACTTTCTGGGTTTTATACATCGAATGCTGAATATAGGACCGTACTACCGAAGCCGTACTTTCCGGCCTCAAACTAATGCTACGTCCACCTTTATCCAAAAACGTATACATTTCTTTGGCAACTACATCACTGGTATCTCCCAAACTTTTTTGAAATAGTTCCGTAACTTCAAAAATAGGAGTTCTAATTTCCTGATAATTATAATAAGCAAAAATTTTGCGCGCAGTCTCTTCAATATACTGCCACAATTCCACTTCATCTGGCAAAATATCTTTTGTACCTCTTACCACACTGTATTTCATCTTTTACATACTCCTTACAAATTTATCTAATAAAAAACTATTGTAAAATAAGTTTATTCCCAAATTATCTATTGCGCAACTCCATCATCCTCAGATATAAAACCCAATCTTCTTAACATAACTTCTAATTTACTACTATCTATACGCTGTTCATAAAACCAAAGCAAACTTGCTAAAACAGGTGAATCCGCTTCCGGTTCTGCCTCCTCAACCACTTGCTCAAAACTCATTGCTCTTTCTAAAAATAAACCCACCATATCTTCCCTAAAACCTAACTCCGGCGTTTTTAAACACTCTTGGATAAAACACATCATCACTTCCTGATCAGTTTTACCAGGATAAGCCTTTTTCAAATCATTCAATAAGCTGCTTTCATTCTCGTTAACATCGCATGCCAAAAACCAATTTCTTAAAACCAAAGCCCAAAGCTCACCGCCTTTTTTATCCAAATCAAAACAAAGCAAACTCGTTACCAAATCAGCAGCTTGTGGTCTACCAAAAATACTACGTATAATAGAATTTTCTGTTATCAAAGAAACCAACGGAAATCCTTTTCTTAAAAACGCTACTAAAAACGCATGCGCTACCTCTAAATTTTCTGGATTAAATTCAGCAACCGGTATTAATTCACGCAAACGCCCAGATTCAGTTTCCTCTGGAAGCCATAAATGACAAAAATCACCTAACCCTAATTGCCGCAACTCTAAATCTGTCCCCTGCCCGCTCAACCTTTGACTCATAATTTCCTGAAAATTAGTCACAGCAACACCAAACTCATATATCTCGCCTTCAAAAGGCGACAAGGCTATAACGCCAGCGTCAACACCACCAACTGATACCACTGCCGATTCAGTATCAGACCCCGTTGATTCCATGCCTTCAACAGCATCACCGCCAGCAGCAGAGGACAGAGAATCCATATCTGATTCAGGACAAGCCCCCATTAATTTATCTCCAGCATCTCCATCAACCACTCCACATTCCTCTACCATAACAGATACCTGACCATCTAATTCCATATCCGATTCATCATCAGACCCTGTTAATCCCATTTCAACATCATCACTACCAGCAGATACCAGAGATTCCGTATCCGATTCATCATCTAGCACTATTGGCTCCGATAGTTCCAAACTAGGCGCCACTTCCCAATGCGTCACACAATCCTTTAAATACAAAACTTCACCGTGATCTTCATCTTCACCAAAAATCATTGCATAATAATCTCTGTCGTCAATTTCAGATAAAATAAAAGGGAAATCTTTATCAGCGCTTATCTGCTGCAAAAATTCTAGAACTGCTTCTTTATCAAGCTCTAAAACTTGAGAACCATTAGCACTAAACTCCATCACAAACTCTTCCTTATTCTGAACTGCCCATACTGGACAAATAAACTTTAATTTTGCAAACACAATATCCAAAACCTCTGTTCCTTCTTCTAAGCTACCCTCAACCATCTCTATTTTCTTCGCAGTTTCCCGCTCAAAATAAATTTTTAATTTTGTTAAAACCTGAGCATAATCATGCTGGTCATTATCCACCGCAGTACTAATCTCCTGGTTAAAAGCCGCCGCGACCTGCCTTCTTTCTTGTTTTAATGTCATCACAACATCCTCACCCTCTTGTAAATACACTTCATCAAAATGAAAAATTACTTTTTTTCTAAATTGCCAATGCTCTAAAAAACTCGCTAGCTTTCTTTTATCTGCTATATCCAACTCGTCTTCACCCACATCTGGTACCGGGTTATGCCGCATCAAATCCATCCCTAAGCTCTGCTCGCCGCTCTCTGATGACCTATAAAAATCGCTTATCGTTGCACATAGTCTTCCCCTAACATCTGCAGTCAAATAACCTTGCTGTAACCGCTTTAACACAGGCCCTAGCTGTCTCATCACACGTTGTCTGACAGCAGGAACATCTGCTTTTTTCATTCCACCTGAAAAACTCAAAACATCCACTGGCTTCACACTTCGAGGATTTACTAGCATATGCGCTTTTTCTAAAGTTCGTATACCAGCTTTAAGTCCCTCCACGTCTGCGGCCGCACCAAGAGGATTGTCAGGCACTTTTGTGCCTATACCAGCTAAAGGCTTTAGATCTAAAACGGCTTTTAACTCGCCCTCTGTTCCTTCTCCTGTCACAAAAGTTCCATCCCCTTGCAAGCCAGGCTGTAATTGTTGTCTCCCATCATCCGTATATGTACTTACCTGAGAGGTCTGTAACGGCACTAACGAATCACCTATTTCCGACGGATCCGGACTTTCATCTCCAGTTTGTAATAATTTATCCACCGCCGCTAACAAGCCATCCATTCCCTGTCCTGCCTGTTCCAATCTTGTTCTTATATCCCGTGCCTGAGCAGTCAGTCCTTCTATTGAAGGCGCTACTTGACCAGCGGGCATCCAACCCTTTTCAGTTAATACTTGCAAAACTATGGCTTCTTTTTTATCCTCTAAACTCTTCTCCATCTTGCTAAATAAAGGGTCTAAAATAACGCCAAAATTTCCCACTCTCATTCTTAACTCATTTAAATTTATTTGCCACTTGCTTAAATCGTCTAAAGCCTGAGCTGCACTGTCATAAAAACTCAAATCCATTTTTACAGCCGCTTCTATCTCTGTTTTCAAATCTTTTATCTGCCCAATATATGCCGCCACCTCGGATCGATCTTGAGGTTCCACCATATACGACACAGCTGCCACCCGTTGTTCAATCCTTAATTCTCCCTTAAAAATCCTCTGCGCTTGTAAAACCAGTGTTTTCGCAAAAGCAGTTTCTTCAGTGCTAAGTGCTTCAAAAAAAACTTGCGCCACTCTATTAATAATTGGGGTTACATTATTTTCCCGTCCTTGTTTACCATTCAACCCCCTGTTCCGATATTGCACTGCCAAAAAATGCGCATCTGTTAAATATCGTTCCAATAATTCAAAATAATCTGAAAAACATACGTGTAAAATCTGCTTAATACTCGGCAAAGTAAATTCAACTTGGCTAAACAAAAATCTAAATGACTCAAATGACTCCTGTATATCCGGTTTAGCTCTTAACTCTCTCGCCAAACCATTTACTTGCTCTTGTAAACGCCGTAGTTCCTCATCTGTTAATCTACGATTACGGTCAAATGTCTGCAATGCCATATGAGGTGGTAAAGCTACAATTTTATATTTTATGCTCATTAATAATTATTTTCCTTATCTAAAAATGCACATTATTTAACTTAAAAACTATATACTACTAAAAAAATCAAAAATAATCATACTATGCTACTTACTTATCAGGTCTACTTACTTATCGGTTCCACCCTCTTCTTAATTTCAGCATCTACCTCCGCCCCTTTTCCACCGACCCCTTTACTACCCTTACTACTTGCTTTTTAACCAGTATGTCATTATAATAGAGACATACTGGAGTTTATTTATGCTTAAAAACCTAATAAATAAAGCGGTCTCCGCAGAATTTGATTATAATTTATTATCAGATTGTTTGTCTAATTATAAAAGACCGCGTAATCAAATTACTAAATTATTAAAAAATAAAGATATTATCCGTGTTAAAAAAGGACTTTATGTTTTTGGGCCCCAAATCAAAGATAAAATATATTCCAAAGAAATTTTAGCCAATCTTATTTATGGTCCGTCATATATTTCTTTAGAATATGCCCTAGCCTATTATGGCTTGATTCCAGAAAAAGTAGAGACTCTGACCAGTATTACTAATAAAAGAAATAAAAAATTTCATACTCCAGTAGGGACTTTTTCTTATCAATATTTACCTTCTGAAAAATATTATTTAGGTATTACTCAAATCAAAATAGATGCGAAAAGAATGGTCTTTTTTGCCACCAGAGAAAAAGCTTTAATTGATAAAATTTATAAGGAAAAGAATATTAAAACAAAGGAAGATTTAAAAGCGTATTTATTTGCTAATTTACGCATTGATTTGGAAGAATTCAAAAAATTAAAGTTAATGTCTTTGCGTGACATGCAAAAAGTGTATAAAAATAAAATTATAAAGTTGTTAATTGAGTTGTTGGAAAGCTTGAAATGAACGAAGCCATTAAAATAATGCTAAATAAGTATCAGATTACAGACCTCACTTCTTTTGAACATGCTTTTAAAGAAATTATTCAGGAAATTGCACTATTGGGTTTGTGGCGCGCAAAATTTTTTGAGCATGCCGTATTTTATGGTGGTACTGCTTTACGCATTTTTTATGGCTTAGATAGATTTTCTGAAGATTTAGATTTTTCACTTTTAAAACCAGAGCCTAATTTTGATCTTAATTTATATCATCATGCCGTTGAGCAAGAATTAGTTAGTTTTGGTTTTACAGTTACTATTACTCAGAAAACAAAAAATATCGAAAGTGCCATACAATCTGCCTTTATAAAAGCCGAAACCAAAAAACATTTATTTGAAATTGGATTATCTGAAAAATTGTCTATTTATCATGATAAAAAAAGAGCAATGAAAATAAAATTTGAAATAGATACAGACCCACCACAAAATTTCGAGACTGAGGCTAAATATCTTTTACAGCCAATTGAATTTTATGTCAAAACCTTTAAAATACAAGATCTTTTTGCCGGCAAAATGCATGCTGTACTTTGTCGTAAATGGCAAAACAGAGTTAAAGGACGAGATTGGTATGATATGATCTGGTTTATTAAAAATAATTTTTCTTTAAATTTAGAACATTTACAAGCTCGCATGGTACAAACCGGGCATTGGCTACCAACAAATATTTTAACTAAGAAAAAATTAATAGATTTATTAGTAACCAGAATTGAACAAATAGACTTTGAAGCCGCTAAAAAAGATATCGCGCCTTTTATTGCAGAACAAACCCGTCTAGATATTTGGTCAAAAGCATTTTTCAAAGATATTGTAGATAGAATACGAACATAGTTCTTCTCATTTATTCTGCAATTTTCTCCCCCACACCCTCGCTTTCATAACACAAAAGGGGGCCACCTCCGACCCTTTTGCACCGACCCCTTTTTTTAAAGTGAAATTTTTTTCTACCTCTACCCGATAACTTAAATAGCACTATAAAAAAGCTACGCGCAAGATTATGCCAAATCCAGAACCTTGATGCAAAGGGTTATTTAAGAGATCTAAATGTAGCAAACCAAACCATAGCACGACTACAACGCCAAATTAGAACTATGCAAATCGCATCACATCATACGCCCAAAACTGAACCTCTAGCCTCCCCCTGAAAAAAAACTGAAATTTTTTTTGTTTGCCTTCCGATAACTATATAGATAATATAATTATCAATTGTTAATACCCCTCATAAAGGGTTATTTAAAAAAATTAAAAAAGAACCTCACAAAAGAAAGGCATAAAAAAATGAAAATTAAAATCTTAAAAAAAATCGTAGCTAAAAAAGAAGCTCAAGATGGAGCTGCCGTAATGACCTCAGTACGTCTGGAGCACAAAGCACCAACATCACCACCTCGCACCCCTAAACAACCAGCAAAACCAGCTGCTCCAGTATCAACGTTTGCGTCCCCTTTTAGACTTAAGTTCAGAACTCCCCAAAGACCAGCTGCGCCTGCATCTCCAGCATACCTAAGCTTAGATCAACAAAACAAAGCCCTCCGCGCAGAAATAGACGAACTACGCAGACAACTCCAGAAACTTGAAACAACCCATAAACAATCCATTCTCGCAACTACAGATCAAGCCTCAAACATAGAAAACCTAACTCAAAAAATAACGACACTACAAAATGCACTTGACTCAAAAACAGCTGCAATGGAAAAAGAAAAAGCAGCTGTCCTAGCCTCTCTACAAGAAACCCATACAATACAATTAAATCAAACGGCCCTCCAGCATGCTACAGAAAAAGATAGCTTACAAAAACAAATTCAAGCCCTTGAAGAACAAAAAACAGAGTTAAAAAGAACCTTTAACGCACAAATAGAAAGCATTACAAGCTATCGCGCAGGCTTAGAAATGACACAAATCCGCGCCCAAAATCTGGTCCAAAAACAAATACAGTCCCTAACCTCTAACCATAAACTAGCCATCTCAGCACTAAATACAGAACTAGAAAAAACTAGACTTGCTCTTAGCGAGAGAGATGCTGAACTAGCCCAACTAAGCGCCAAACAGGCTACAGGCCTAGAGGAAGCGACATGCAAACTACAAGCAGAACAT
>JABGVJ010000104.1 GCA_018646105.1 bacterium | reverse complement strand
CTTTGCCAGCTGCGACTAGTGATGATGACAAGAATTTTTATCGGGAAAATCTGGCTCTTTTATATGTGCAGGATCCGTTAGGGTTTAAACAAAGTTTATATCAGTCATATGCGAAGTTTGACGATGATCTAGATATTGATTTTGCAGAGGTTGATAGGGTACGGTTGCAATCTGAGCAGATGACTTTTGAACGTATTGTTGGAGGGGGGACTTAATGTTGCCTTCGGTTTTTGATAGATATTCATTTTATGAACTGATTTTGGCAGCGGGCTCTTGTGGAAAAAAAGAGCTTACGAGTTTGATAATTGGTATTGAGCGAGCTTTTGAAAAACAGGATCAGTTTTTACGTTTAGATAGGGGAAGTTTGGAAGATTATGTGATCCAACAGAGTGTGTCGCCTTTAGGGGGGCAGTCGATAGATTTGTCTTTTTTGCGTCAAATAGATGGCGTTTTAGACTTTTTGCAACAGGGATTGCAAATATTATGGGGGGCTGGTTTGTCTAAACTACTTGATTTGCAGGCAGAGTGTGATTTGATGCGAGTTTTTGTGGTGAGGATAAGAGAAAAGGTGGCGAATAAAGAAGAAGTTACTTTAGATGCTAGGATGATAGGAGATGAAAATTATCAGAAATGTGGATATTTGTTGTTTGGTTATAAGGAGGGATTGACTACACTATACAGTGGTAAAGTGGATCAGCAGATACGCTTAATGAGCAATCTTTATCTGGTACGAGAAGGTAGCGAGATGAGGGCCAAAGAAGCTTTGTTAGAGATATTTAGGGATAGAGCTAATTTGGTATGGTTACAGCAAATAGATAGGGTGAAACGAGACGGGTTTTTGGAAAAGTTGGTAGCGAGAGTAAATGAATTACAGATTTTAGGGAAGCAGGAATTTGAGGTAAAAGATTGGCGGCGGATATTTCGGGAAACAGATTTTTATCTGAAAAATTTGAAAAACAGACAATGGAAGGCGTGTTTTATAAGATTTGAGAAAAGTGCTAAGAAAGGTAAGGATTTGGCGGTTTTGTTGGCGGATTTGGAAAAGGAAATGGGGGCGGAACCTAAAGAAATTCAATTGAGAAATTGGACGGGGTCCGAAGTTGAGCAAGTAGGGCTTTTTTTGCGTAATGTTTTTTTGATAAAAAAAATTAGAACAGAAGAGCTAAAAACCATAAAGTTGATAAGTAAATTAGTAGAGGCTGTAAATTTTGGGAGTTTGAAAAAATTAGTTTTTAAAAGTTTACAGGCTAGTGAACAAGAAGTCTTGTGGCGGGAATTGGGGATAGCGGAAAAGGAAAAATTTTTTGGGTGGTATGATGATGAGGAACGTTTGATTTTGTTTTTTAAAAAATTAAAAAAGCCAGAACAAAATCGAATTTTAAAGTATTGGTATTTTAAAAATAGAAAAAGATATGAGATTTTAAAAGAACAGTTGGTGGATAAAGTGCATATGGTGGGTGGAATTTTGATAAAACAAGAAGCTGCTTTAGAAAAAATGTTGAATAAAGAAAAAGCGGAAATTTTGGATTTGATATATAAAGTAAGCGTGGGAAAAGAAGAGGTGTTGCGGTTGAGCGAATTGAAACGTGATACTTATGATGTAGAAGAACAGGTGCGTTTGGCAAAAGAACTTATCGTTGATTTTAGGAAAAGTAAAAATGTTTTGGCGAGTAAAGAAGATTTTGTGATTTATTTGAAGTTTTTTTATTTTATAGCAGGTTTTTTGGAAGGAAACACTGTTTTACAAAAAGAATTGAGGCCTTTGCTGGAAAAAGTGATTTTGATGTTTAAGAAGTTTCCGGATGGGGCTTGGATAATAAAGGTTTTGAACCAGTTACCGGAGATGGTCAAAAGAGCCATAATGCAGCGGTTACAAGCATATGAACAGATACGTGATTTTGAGAAAAGAGAGATGTATTGTAAAATTTTAAATAAACTTAAGGAGGGTTAAAAAATGAGTGTAAATAGTTGTGCTCCTAGTAATGGAATTAGTAATGCAATTAAGGATTGGAGTTTTAGTGCGGAAATTGTTGAATGTTTTATTTATGGGATGTTTATTGACAGTTTGCGCGATGTAAGTGTGGCCGGAGCTAAGGGGGAGGATACAACAGAGTTGTTTCTTCCGGAAATTAAGCCGCTTTATTCTGCGATAGCGCAGGAGGCATAAAGGAGTAGATAATGGCAAAGTTATTCAAAACTGAGAAAAAAGAGTTTGTAGAGAAGGTACGTAATTATCAAGAATTGTATGGAGAAGATAAGTTGCGGGAAAAGTTTGTGGCGGCAGAAAAAAAGGTGGTGGCGGAGTTACATAAAAGAGGGCATCGCGTGCCAGTTAATTTTAAAGCTCGTTATAATGCGGATCCGGAAGTAATGGGTAGATTGTTTGAAAGAGCAAAGAAGGTGTATTTAAAGGTGACAGGTAAAAAATAGTTTTTTAAAAAAAAAGGAGAAAGCAAAAAATGTGGGAATTTATAAATGAAAACTGGATGCTTTTGATAGTAGTGATTGTGTTATTGCCGATTATTGTAGTTAATTTTTTGAAAGATTTACGGGAAATCAGAAGAAGTCGGCAAGAGATTAAGATGATGGATCGGATGCTGAAAGATTCGGAAAAAAGGATTCAGATTTTGGGACAGGAAATTGTGCGGAACAATAAAAATTTTGAAGAGAGTTTAAGAAGTTTGGATAAAACTTTAAAGGGACTTGGCTCTAAAAATGAGCAAAAATAGACGCGCAGAGATCCAGCAAGAAGTGCAGCAAATAATGGCGGGGGTAACTGCGGAAAAACAGGTAGATAACCAAACCAAAAAAAAGGTTCTTGATACGTTTTTTGGTTTTTTACATAAAGCAGTGGATGGTTTGTATCTCAAGAATTTGCAAGTGAAACCAAAACAAAAAAGACAGCATTACAAGGCACGAGTGCTTTTGACTGATTTAGTGCCGCCTGATTTGTGTTTGCAAGTAGAAAAAGGAGTAGAAAAAACAGAGGTTAAAGCAGGTATTTTGGTAACTAGGAAACCGTCTGTATCTATACCTAAAGCAAAAGGGATAGTGCTGCCTGGCAAGGTAAAAGAACAAGTTAAAATAGAAAAAGTACGAACAGCAGTGCCAGAAGCGGCAAAAGTGATAGTAGATGGAGACGTAGCCGTGAAAGCTAAAGGGGTAGCCGTATCAGAGAAAGCACCAAAAGCCATTGAAGGTGAGATGGTAAAAGAAGTACGTACATCTAAAAAAGAAGATGTACAGGATTTGGAAACACGTTTTAAAGAAAGACAGAAAAAAGCCGCGGAATTATTGTCCAAAGAAAAAGAAAACCAACAGATAGATAAAGGTGTGATTTAGTATGGATCAAAGTAAATTACCGGATTTTTTGAAAGATGAATTAGCCCAAATTAAAGATAATGAACGTTTTTTTAAAAAAAGGATAGAGACTCTTAATAAATTAAGGGGACGTAAAAAGGGTTCATATTATTTGTACGTTACTTTTATGTTTTTTTATTATCCGTGGGTATATGTATATATTAAATTAAAGAATTTTTTGAATGCTAAAAAAGCTCAAGCAAGATGGCTTGGTTTTTGGCGTAGGCAATTGAAAATCTTCTTTTATTTTAGAGGGATTCGGATCAAGGAAATCGCAGGGATGCCAAATAAAATCAAAAAACCAATTATTGTTTTGGTGCCTCAATACAATCCTTTAACTTCGCTTTTAATACATGCTTTTTTGAAATTTACCTTGATTATGCCTTTATCCAAGCAGTTTTGGACGTTTAGGTTGATTCGTTTTTGGCGGGCTACAAATATGGGGGCAATGTTGAAAATGGTGAGTTATGAAAAAGCTGATCTTAATGTAAATATACCGGATATAAATAAGCTTTTGGGGAACGGGTATCCGGTAATGGTACATATTAATAAAAATTTTTTGGAAGAGGCTCCTGATCAGAAAATAAGGATTTATGAAGAAATAAAAGATGTTTTAGCTAAGCCTTTTGAAGTGTATATCGTACGTTTTGAAGGTATGGAACAGTATGTAGAAGCTAATTTTTTTGGGCCTTTGGAATTGAAAGTTGAGGCTGTGACTAAAACAGAATTATTAAAAGATATTGATATGGAAGATCAAGTTGCGGTATATCAAAAGCTGGTCGCGTATTTGGGGTTTTCTAAGTACGAGTTGGTTTAAGTATTTGGTCAATGACCTGATCTCCATACACTTCACGGAATTTTTTTTCAAAAGGTATTTTAGGCAAGATTTTTAATTGGATACGATATTTTTCAATGTTAATTTTGGACATGAGAATTTTGAGTCGTTTTTGAGTTTCAGGTTCTTTACTACCCAAATAAATGAAGATAAAAGGCAAGATAAAGTAAGTGGTATTGGCTAGACAGACCATAAGCAGGTCTTGGAGTTCCTGGTTTTTGGTGGTAAAAAAAAGATTAAATAAAAAACCGTAGATACGGTGGCTATGATGGATGCTTAAAAGAGGAATGATTTTTTTCTGGGTGGCGAGAGCATAGTCGGCAAAAGAGTTTAGAAAGTAGAGAATGTTGGTTTTGGGTAAGATTTCCAGGAAAGTTAAGCTGCGGTTAGGAGTAGGGGATTTGAGGGTTTCAATGACAAAATCAAGTTCCGCATAAATAAGGGGTTTATGGTTTAAAGCTTTTAGTTTGAGTAAGGCGATTTTGTCTGGGGTTGGCATGTCTTTTATTATAACATAATGAGTCTGCCGCGAAATACCTTATTTAGCAAAGACTTGCGTCTTTGCG
>JABGVJ010000012.1 GCA_018646105.1 bacterium | reverse complement strand
TTACGGAAGAACCCATACCGGAAAATTTAAAAGACAAAATAGCAACTTTAAGAAACGCGCTCGTGGAAGCAGCGGCGGAAAATAATGAGGATTTATTAAATAAATATTTGGAAAATGGTGAGCTTACTAAAAAGGAACTTATACAAGGCTTAAAAATAGGGGTGGCCGCGGGAGATATTGTGCCGTTATGTGTAGGTTCCGCAGATAAAAATATCGGCTTAAATAAACTGGAGGAATACATCGCGCTACTAGCTCCTACTCCTGCAGAAAAAGCTAAAGTAATAAAATATACAAACGAAAAACAAGAAGAGCAAACTCTAAAAATTGAAATGGACGGGGATCCTTTGATTCAGATATTTAAAATAACGGAAGACCCTAAAATAGGTGAGTTTTTCTTTTTTAAAGTGTATCAAGGCAGTCTCAAAAATGCACAAGAACTAACTGATACTTCATCAAAAAACAAAGAACGTATTGGTCATTTATTTTCTTTTACTGGTAAAAATAGAGAAGAAGTCACTGTACTTAATGCCGGAGATATTGGAGCTACTCCCAAATTAAAAACAGCGTTGATCGGGCATACTTTATACGGAGGGAAAAAGAATTTACAGATCAACCCTTTTGAATTTCCGGAACCAATCTTAATTCAGGCTGTAAAAACGGAATCAGAAAAAGATATTGAAAAACTAGGTGAAGGCTTGCAAACCCTTAAAAAAACCGATCCTTGTTTTCATAATAAACATATAGCTGAATTCAATGAATTAGTAGTAGCAGGTATGAGCAAGCTACATATTGACTTAATGCTGGAAAAAATCAAGACAAAATACAAATTAAACCTTGAACTATTCTGGCCGCAAATTCCTTATAGAGAAACGATTGTGGGTACAGCAAAAGCTCAGGGTAAATATAAAAAACAGTCTGGTGGACATGGCCAGTACGGGGATTGTTGGATTGAAATAAAAAAACAAAATAGTGGTGGTGGTTATAAATTTCTCAATGCTATTTCCGGAGGCGTCATACCATCCAAATATATTCCTTCTGTAGAAAAAGGGATTAAAGAAGCGATGGGTAAGGGGGTATTAGGGGGATATCCGGTAGTGGATGTGGAAATCAAGCTTTATGACGGATCTTATCATAGCGTGGATTCTTCGGATTTGGCGTTTCAAATGGCAGGTGTGCTAGCTTTTAAAAAAGCAGTGGAAACTGCTAATCCGGTATTACTAGAACCTATTATGGATGTCAAAGTCACTATTCCCGAAGAATTTGTGGGGGATATTAGCGCTGACTTTAACCAAAGAAGAGGAAAAGTGGTAACTATGGAAACTTTGGAAGCTGGTTACAAAATGATCGAAGCCTATGTACCTATGGCGGAAACAGCACAATATGCGATAGACTTAAAGTCGATTACCAAAGGCGAGGGTTCTTTCACACAAACTTTTGTAAAATATGAAATAGCGCCGTCAATGGTTTCTCAAAAAGTAAAGGCTGATAAAGTAAAAACTAAATAAAATTGGAGGCAAAAATGAAAAAACATGTTTTATCTGTATTGGTAGAAAATAACGCGGGTGTCCTGAGCAGAATAGCCGGACTTTTTAGTAGAAGAGGATACAATATTAATAGTCTTTCTGTGGGGGAAAGTTTGGATCCTGGTATATCCAGAATGACCATTGTTGTTAAAGCCGATGATGCTATTTTAGATCAAATTAAAAAACAACTAAATAAACAAGTGTCTGTCTTGAAAGTAATTGATTTAAAGTTTAACGAAAGTATTATTCGTAATCTAGTACTGATTAAAATAACAGCTACGGAAAAAAATCGTCCTTACATTATAGAAATAGCGGATATTTTCAAGGCGAAAATTATGGACGTGGCTAGCAAATCCTTGATTATTGAAGTTACCGGTAGCGAGAACAAAATAAAAGCTTTAATAGCACTTTTAAAGCCTTATGGTATCAAGGAATTAGTACAAACAGGTGTAACAGCCTTAGAAAGAGGAAATATAGATATTGATACTCATAAAAAATATGATGATAATTAAAAAATTTTTGATGGTCTATGAAGATTATGTTATGCTGAACCCTTTGTAAGGGTTTGGATTGTAATCTAGCTAAATAAAAAATACTAAATTATTTTGAATGTGAAAGGTGGGAATAAGTTGCAAATAACGGGCGGAAAAATTTTAATAAAATGTTTATTAGAACAAGGGGTAGATACGGTTTTTGGTTTTCCGGGAGGAACAGTTTTAAATATTTATGACGAACTGTATCATCATAAAACTAAAATCAAACATATTTTAACTTCACATGAACAAGGAGCCGCTCATGCTGCGGACGGATATGCACGCAGTACGGGTAAAGTAGGCGTGTGTATAGCTACTTCCGGGCCAGGGGCGACTAATCTAGTCACGGGTATTGCTACAGCTTATATGGATTCTGTGCCTTTAATAGCAATTACTGGAAATGTACCGGTCTCTCTTTTAGGTAAAGACAGTTTTCAAGAAATAGATATTATGGGTGTTACTATGCCTATTACTAAACATAATTTTATTGTTAAAGATGTTAAAGATCTGGCGGCTACTATACGAAAAGCTTTTTATCTAGCGCAAGAAGGTCGGCCGGGACCAGTGCTAATTGATATACCAAAAGATATAACCATAAAAAAAGCAGATTACAAAGCGCAAAAGCCAAAAAAAATAACTAAAATGACCGAGTATATTACGGATAAAGATATAGAAAAAACATTGCAGATGATAGAAACTTCGCAAAAACCTTTAATTTATGCTGGTGGCGGCATCATATGGGGTGAAGCGGAAAAAGAACTCGCACAATTTGTACAAACTATACAATCTCCGGTTTGCTGTAGTTTAATGGGAATTAGTGGTTTTCCAGCAGACGATCCGCTTTATATCGGGATGGTAGGTATGCATGGTACTAAAACGGCTAGTTTAGCCACAACACACTGTGACTTGATGATTGTTTTAGGAGCACGATTTAGTGATCGTGTAGTAGGGAAATTAGAACAGTTTGCTCCAGGTGCTAAAATACTGCATGTAGATATTGATGCTGCGGAAATCAATAAAAATGTCCAAACGCATCATCATATCATAGGGGACGTGAAAGAAGTTTTAAAAAAAATTAATCATAAACTAAAAAAACAAACTCATAAAAAATGGTTAGAGCAAATCAAGGGTTGGAAAACAAAATATCCTTTGGTATATAAAAAGGATAAAAAACTAAAACCACAATATATCATTGAAAAAGTTTATGAATTAACAAAAAACAAAGCGATTGTAACGACTGAAGTAGGCCAACATCAAATGTGGGCGGCCCAATATTATTCCTGGAATAAAGCGCGTACTTTTATTTCTTCCGGTGGCTTGGGTACTATGGGTTTTGGTTTAGGCGCCGCTATTGGAACCCAGGTAGGCAACCCGAAAAAAAGGGTCTTAAATATTGCAGGCGACGGTAGTTTTAGAATGAATTGTCATGAATTAGCTACAGCAGTTGAATATGAATTACCTGTAATTATAGTATTAATTAATAATTCGGCATTAGGTATGGTACGACAATGGCAAAACTTATTTTACGACAGTCGTTTTTCGCATACTCATTTGGAACATAAAACAGATTTCTGCAAATTAGCCGAAGCTTATG